>NZ_JBFAQU010000029.1:0-70738 GCF_040678915.1 Micromonospora sp. NPDC049257 | reverse complement strand
CACAATGATCACGAACCCCGTGCCTGCCCTGCTATCCACCCCAACCGGTCACAACCCGACCAACCACCCGACCCCGGAACTTGCAAACGCCCTGCCCGCAACCACGCCACGACACCGTTGGCCGGCACCCCACACCCGGGGTGCCGGCCAACACCACGCCCACCGACAGCCCGGCGTGCCGTCATGCCGGCACGTGGTCATGCCGGCGGACCGGGAGGCCGACGGAAGCGGCCGAAGATCGTGGAGAGTTGTCGCTGCCCCAGGCACCACAACTCTCCACGCAAGGTTCCTTCGTGCATGGAGACCCTCGTTCTCGGCACTGCTGTCGTGGCCGGCGGCGGGTGGCGACCTCGGCCAGCCCGGTGCCGTGGCTGTGCGGCGTCGTAGCGGGGCGGCCACATGAGAGTGACGGGGGTCACTGGAGGGTGGGGAAGGGGGAGGTGGGGTCCCGCGTTGTGGAGGGTGTCGGTGTGTTCGGTGTCCCCGGGCCTCACCTGAAATGCCGTCGCGGAGTTCCGTTCGGCTGGAGCCGCGTTGCGCCACGCGCCGAGAGGCGACCCGCACATCGACACGCGCCGCCCCCGACCCACCCGGGTCGGGGGCGGCGCGCTGTGTGCGTACCGGGCAGAATCGCGGTGTGGACTGGTCCAGTTCGACCGGCGTGGTCACCCTGCCCAGCGGCGCGACCGTGCGCGGGCGGCGGGTGGCCGACGCGGTGTCACCCGCCGACTTCGCCCTGATCCTGGCGCCCGGCCCGGCCCCGGCCTGGCCGTACCGGCGCATCCGGTGGCCCGACTTCTGGCTGCCCGTCGACCGCGCGGACGCCCTGGACGCCCTGCGCGAGGCGTTGCGGCGCGCGCAGGGCGGTGCCCGGGTGGAGGTGGCCTGCCGGGGCGGGATCGGCCGGACCGGCACCGCCCTCGCCGCCCTGGCGATCCTCGACGGACTGCCGGCCCGACAGGCGGTGGGTTGGGTCCGCGACCACTACCACCCGAAAGCCGTGGAGACCCCCTGGCAGCGGGCCTGGTTGCGGCGACTTCCCGGCCGCTGACCGCACCGCGTCCCGTGCTCGCGGCCCGCCGGTCAGGGGCGTCCGTGGGCGTCGGCCACGGGCTTGGAGGTGATCCGGGGTCACCGGGGTGCGACGTACTCCCGCAGGTGGCTGGCGGTCAGGGTGTCACCGTGCGCGACCAGGTCGGCGGGGGTGCCGGTGAAGACGATCCGGCCGCCGTCGTGTCCGGCACCGGGACCCAGGTCGATGATCCAGTCGGCGTGCGCCATCACCGCCTGGTGGTGCTCGATGACGACCACCGTGTTGCCCGCGTCGACCAGCCGGTCCAACAGGGCCAGGAGTTGGTCCACGTCGGCCAGGTGCAGACCGGTGGTCGGCTCGTCCAGCACGTAGGTGGCGGCCTTCTCGGCCATGTGCACGGCGAGCTTGAGCCGCTGGCGTTCCCCACCGGAGAGGGTGGTCAGCGGTTGCCCCAGGGTCAGGTAGCCCAGCCCGACCTCGGCCAGCCGGTCCAGCACCACCCTGGCCGGGCCGGACGGGAAGAACTCCCGGGCCTCGGTGACCGACATGCCGAGCACCTCGCTGATGTTGCGGCCGCGCAGCGTGTATCTCAGCACCTCGGGGGTGTAGCGCCGCCCCTCGCACGCCTCGCACACGGTGGCGACGGCAGCCATCGTGGCCAGGTCGGTGTAGACCAGTCCGATTCCCTTGCAGGTCGGGCAGGCGCCCTCGGAGTTGGCGCTGAACAGCGCGGCCTTCACCCCGTTGGCGCGGGCGAACGCGGTGCGGATCGGGTCGAGCAGGCCGGTCCAGGTCGCCGGGTTGCTGCGTCGGGAGCCCCGGATGGCGGACTGGTCGACCACCACGACCCCGTCCCGACGGGGTAACGAGCCGTGGATCAGTGAACTCTTGCCCGAGCCGGCCACGCCGGTGACCACGGTCAGCACCCCCAGCGGCAGGTCCACGTCGACGTCGCGCAGGTTGTGCAGGTCGGCACCCCGGATCGGCAGGTGACCGGTGGGTGTGCGGACGGCGGTCCGCAGGGTGACCCGGTGGTCGAGGTGCCGGCCGGTCAGCGTGCCGGAGCGCCGTAGCCCGGTCACGTCCCCGGTGTAGCAGATCCGACCGCCCGCCGCGCCGGCTCCCGGGCCGAGGTCGACCACGTGGTCGGCGATCGCGATGGTCTCCGGCTTGTGTTCCACGACCAGCACCGTGTTGCCCTTGTCGCGTAGCCGCAGCAGCAGGTCGTTCATCCGGTTGATGTCGTGCGGGTGCAGCCCCACCGTCGGCTCGTCGAACACGTACGTCACGTCGGAGAGACTGGACCCGAGGTGGCGGACCATCTTCACCCGCTGCGCCTCGCCGCCGGAGAGGGTGCCGGACTCCCGGTCCAGGCTGAGGTAGCCGAGGCCGATCTCCACCAGCGAGTCCAGGGTGTCGCGCAGGTCGGCCACCAGCGGCGCCACCGACGGGGCGTCGATCCCGCCGACGAACTCCGCCAAGTCGCTGATCTGCTGGGCCGCGCACTCGGCGATGTTGTGCCCGGCGATCCTCGACGACAGGGCCGCCGCGTTGAGCCGGGCACCGCCGCAGGCGGCGCAGGTGGCGAAGGCGACCGCCCGGTCCACGAAGGCGCGGATGTGCGGCTGCATGGACTCCCGGTCCTTGGCCAGGTAGAGCCGGCGGACCTTCACCACCAGCCCCTCGTACGTCCAGCTGTTGGTCCCGACCTTGATCTTGGTGGCCGGCTTGTGCAGGAAGTCCGCCCACTGCTGCGCGGTGAAGTCCTGGAGCTTGACGTCCGGGTCGAACAGGCCGGACCCGACGATGGTCTGCCAGTACCAGGAGTCGACGGCGAAGTTCGGCACCAGGATCGCCCCGTCGTTGAGCGAGCGTTCCACGTCCACCATGGCCGACACGTCGAGGTCGGAGACCCGGCCCAGCCCCTCACAGGTGGGGCACATGCCCTCGGCGAGGTTGAAACTGAACGCCCCGGCCCCGCCGACGTGTGGCTCGCCGAGCCGGCTGAACAGGATCCGCAGCAGCGCGTACGCGTCGGTCGCGGTGCCCACGGTGGAGCGGGAGTTCGCCCCCATCCGTTCCTGGTCGACCACGATCGCCGGGGTCAGGTTCCGCAGCGAGTCGACGTCGGGGCGGGACAGGTTCGGCATGAACGACTGGAGGAAGGCGCTGTAGGTCTCGTTGATCAGGCGGCGGGACTCGGCGGCGACGGTGCCGAACACCAGGGAGGACTTCCCCGACCCGGAGACCCCGGTGAAGACCGTGAGCCGTCGCTTGGGTATGTCGACGGAGACGCCGGTGAGGTTGTTCTCCCGGGCGCCCCGTACCTCGATCATGTCGTGGTGGTCGGCGGTGGACCGTGCTGATTGCTCCATACCTTCGATTTTCTCATTCATGCTCCTGTTGAGACTTCTGTCGGAGCACGCCGAGCCGACCGGGTGCAGGTGGGTGGAAAGTCTCAAACCACGTGGCAACCACTAGGCTGGACGGGGGCGAGCGGAGGGGCCGGATGGGGGAGCGACGGTGGCGGTTGGTCGACGTCGCGGCCAGTGCCGGGATCTCCACCCAGCAGGTGCGCAACTATCTGGCCGACGGACTGCTACCACCGGCCGACCGCACCCCGAGCGGCTACCGGATGTTCACCGAACGCCACGTCCGGGCGCTGGCCGTGGCCCGGCGGATGGCCGAGGGGCACGGCTGGGCGCGTACCCGGGAGGTGTTGGCCGCCGTGCACCGGGGTGAGCTGCCGGCGGCGCTCGCCGCGCTCGACGCCGGGCACGCCGAGCTGGACCGCGAACGGGCCGAGATCGCCCGGGTGCTGGGCGCCTTCGAGACGGTGCTGGACAGTCCGGCGGCGGCTGTGCCCCGCCGGGACGCCCGGATCGGTGTGGTGGCCGCCCAGGTCGGGGTGCGGACCTCGCAGCTGCGCCTGTGGGAGCAGCGCGGCCTGCTCCGCCCGCACCGGCAGCGGGGCACCGGCTACCGGGTGTACGACGTGGCCGAGTGGCGGGCGGCGCAGGTGGTGGCGCTGCTGCGTCGGGGCGGGTACCCGTTCGACATCATCACCGCGGTCCTCGACGAGTTGCGCAGCACCGGCCGACCGGACCGGGTGCGGGCCGAACTCGCCCGGCGGGAGCAGGACCTGCACGTCCGCAGCGTGCGTCGGCTGCGAGGCTCCGCCGCGTTGGCCGACTACCTCGCCGAAACCGGCCCGGCCGGGACGCACTGAGCCGACCGAGGCGCGCTGGAGTCGGCCGAGGCGTACCGGGTCGGTCGGGACGCACTGAGCTGGATGGGGGAGCGCTGACCACGGCGGGGGTGTGCTGAGCCGGGTGGGACGTCGGGTGTGCCGGGGTGGGTGCGCACAGCCGGACGGCCCGGCGGATGATCCGCCGGGCCGTCCGTGAGTGACCGGTCAGTTGAGGCCGCAGGCGGCGAAGTTGTCGAGGTTGGGGCGTTGTGCGCCGACGCGGTTGAAGGCGATCTCGATGCGGTCGAGGGCGGCTTGGCGCTTGTCCTTCAGCGGGCCGAGGATGGCGTTGTTGATGAAGTTGGCGCCGCCCTGGGGGTTGGCGGCCTGCTGGGCGAGGCGGGCGTTGGCTTCGCCGATCTGCTTGTCGAGGTTGGCCAGTTCGGCCTGGACGTTCGCGGCGGCCTGGGCGGGGACGGCGGGGATCTGCGGCGTCGGGCAGTTCACCGTCCGGGCGTTCCCCGCGTTGCCGGCACCGTTGTTGCCCGCGCCGTTGTTGCCGGCACCGTTGTTACCCGCGCCGTTGTTCCCGGCACCGTTGTTGCCCGCGCCCGCGTTCCCGGCACCCGCGCCGTTGAGGCCGCAGGCGGCGAAGTTGTCGAGGTTGGGGCGTTGTGCGCCGACGCGGTTGAAGGCGATCTCGATGCGGTCGAGGGCGGCTTGGCGCTTGTCCTTCAGCGGGCCGAGGATGGCGTTGTTGATGAAGTTGGCGCCGCCCTGGGGGTTGGCGGCCTGCTGGGCGAGGCGGGCGTTGGCTTCGCCGATCTGCTTGTCGAGGTTGGCCAGTTCGGCCTGGACGTTCGCGGCGGCCTGGGCGGGGACGGCGGGGATCTGCGGCGTCGGGCAGTTCACCGTCTGGGCGGCGGCAGTGGTGTTGTTCCCGCCGGTGGCGGCGTTGCCGGCCTTGACGGAGCTGTTCAGCACACTGGCGACGCCCGGGGCGTTCAACCCGCACGTGGCCAGGCTGTCCAGATTGGGCCGCTGCGCACCGACCCGGTTGAAGTTGATCTCGATGCGGTCCAGCACCGCGACGCGCTTGCTCTTCAGCGGGCCGAGGATGGCGTTGTTGATGAAGTTGGCGCCGCCCTGAGGGTCGGCGGCCTGCTTGGCCAGCCGCTCGTTCTGCCGGGCGATCTCCTCGTCCAGGTTGGCCAGTTCCCGCTCCACCCCGGCGGCGGCCGCCGCCGGGACCGCCGGCAGCTTGTCCCGTACGGTGGGGCAGTTCACGGTCTGCGCGGCGCTGCTGCCGGTGTTCTCGGCGGCGGAGGCGAGCTGCAGGCCGCCACCCAGGAGCAGCACCGCCAGGGCGCCCACTCCGCCGAGCTTGAGAACGGAATTCTTCCGCATTGGCCTGGCCATGTACCTCTCCTCTGATCTCCGGCGGACCGTCGACGGGTGTCGCGTCCGGTCGGTCCGACGGTGGCTGGGGTGAAGGTGGGCCGTCGTCCGCCGCCTCGTACTCGGCAGCGCCCCGGTCCGTCCTTGCGGCGATGGATACGGGGACCACTCGGAGATCGTTCAAGAATTTCGGTGAGCTTCCGGTCGCACTCCGTGGTCGTCGGTAAAACCGCAGCTCAGAGCGCATGGGAGCGATCCCGCCCGTGCCCTGCGGCAGCAATTTCGGTAACGTGGAGTAATGCTGTGATCATCGACAGTGAGGCGACCCGCTCCCGTCGGGCCGGTCGCGCCCCCTGGGAGAGCGACGCCCCGCCTCGGTAGGGTGCCTGACCATGAGAGCCCGGGTCCTGGCCGCCGCCGTCGCGGCCGTACTCCTCACCGTGGCACTGCCGGTCCCCGCGCACGCGGGCGTCGCGGGCCGCGCCGGCTCGGCCCGCGCGACCGTCGTGCCGTGCCCGAAGCTGCCGACGCCGAAGGTCACCCGGCCTCCCCGGCCCGCGCCGCCGCCGGCGGTGCCCGAGCAGCAGACGGTGGGCGGAGAGTCGTTGGCCACCCCAGGGTTGACCGTTCCCCCGGGCACGCCCGCGCCACCGCCGGTCACCGCGACGTCGTGGCTGGTCGCCGACCTGGACACCGGAGCGGTCCTCGGCGGCTGCGGCCCACACGCGTACGGCACCCCGGCCAGCGTGCAGAAGTTGCTCCTCGCCGCCACCATGCTGCCGAAGCTGAACCCGAAACAGGTGGTCACGGTGACCCGCGCCGACCTGGACATCGAGCCCGGCAGCTCCGCCGTCGGCCTGCTCGACGGTGGCCGCTACTCGGTCGAGACCGCCTGGCTCGGCCTGCTGCTGCAGTCCGGCAACGACGCGGCCAACCTGCTGGCCCGGCTGGGCGCGGGCAGCTCCGCCGCCGGGGTCCGCGAGATGAACGCCGAGGCCCGTCGGCTCGGCGCGTGGCAGACCCGGGCGGTGACCCCGTCCGGGTTGGACGGGCCGGGCCAGTTCACCAGCGCGTACGACCTGGCGCTGATCGCCCGGGTCTGTTTCGCCGACCCCACCTTCCGCCGGTACGCGCTGACCGAGCGGACCCAGATCCCGGCCCAACCCGCACTGCGCAAGCCCGGCTTCCAGATCCAGAACGAGAACCAGTTGATCTACCGGTACCCGGGGGCGTTGGGCGGGAAGACCGGCTTCACGGATCTGGCCCGGCACACCTACGTCGGAGCCGCGCAACGCGGTGGGCGTCGGCTGGTGGTGACCCTGCTCGGTGCGGAGGCCCGCCCGGTGCGTGGCTGGGAGCAGGGGGCGCGGCTGCTCGACTGGGGCTTCAGCCTGCCCCGGGACGCCTCGGTCGGGCGGCTGGTCGAGCCGGGGGAGGTGACCACCCCCCGCGCGTCGGTGTCGCCGTCCGCCCCGGTGGCCGCCGCCCCGGGTCCCGCCGGTGCGGCGGTGGGCGCACCGCACTGGCTCGGCACGGCGGTGATCGGCGGTGCGGCGGCCCTGGTCGGGGTGTTGGCCGTCCTGTTCGCTGTCGGTCGTCGGCGGACCCGTCGCCGGGTCCGCCGACGCGTCGCCTGGGACTGACCGCCGGCACTGCCGGCTGCGGCGCGCGGAGACCCGCGGCGGCCCGCCCGGGGGACCGGCGGTGCCGCCCCGCCCGGTGTCGATCAGCGTCGACAACCGGGCCGGCCCTCCATAGACTCCGGTCGTTGCGGTACCGCCCGCCTCTCCGGTACCACGAGTCCAGGAGGACCACAGTGTCGAGTGAACCCCGACCGTTCGCCGCCGGGTCGCGTCCGGCCGGCCGGCTGACCCGCCTCGCCGGGGTGGCGCTGGCCTCGGCGGCACTGGTCGTCGCCGGTGGCACCGCCGCCGTCGCCGCGCCCGCCGACGGGCCGAGCGCCGCCCGGACCACGAAGGGGCCGTGCGCGTACACCTCCACGCCCGACGAACCACCGGCCCGGCCGGTGCCGCTGCCGCGGGACCCGCGCCGGACGCCGGACGAGGGCACGGTCCGGGTCACCCTGCGCACCAGCCACGGACCGATCGGCCTGACCCTGGACCGGGAGCAGGCCCCGTGCACGGTGCAGAGCTTCCTGCACCTGGCGCGGCACCGGTTCTACGACTGGACGCCCTGTCACCGGTTGACCGCCTACCCGACGCTCAAGGTGCTCCAGTGCGGTGACCCGTCCGGCACGGGTGAGGGCGGGCCGGGCTACCGCTACCGCGACGAACTGCCCACCGACCTGCCGCCCGCGCCGACCGACCCGACCGGCGTGCGCCGGCTCTACGCCCGGGGCACGCTCGCGATGGCCAACGCCGGGCCGGACACCAACGGCAGCCAGTTCTTCCTGGTCCAGTCGGACTCGGCGCTGCGCCCCAACTACACCGTCTTCGGCACCATCGACGTGGCCGGGCTGAAGACCCTGGACAAGATCGCCGCCGGTGGCATCGCGCCCACCCCGGAGGACCCCGCGCCGGTGGACGGTGCCCCGGCCCTGCCGGTGCAGATCCACCGCGCGATCCGAGGCCACTGAGCAGTCCGGCCCCGGCGGCCCGGGCCACCGCACCCTCCGGTGCGGGCACCCCGGGTCGCCGGTGAGCCGGCCGGTGCGGGCTCAGCCCGACGGGCCGGCGCACCTGCCGGGCGGGGGCGGGCGACCACCCCCGCCCGACGGTCAGCCCTGCTCGCCTGCCGCCCGGGTCCGGTCGGCGTCCGCGTCGGCCGTACCGACCGGCACGCCGTCGCCGTCCCGGGTGCCGTCGGACAGGTCCACCTCCGCGCCGGCGCGGGCGGCGTCGGCGCGGGCGTCGTCCGCACCCACCACGGGACGGGTGTCGACGTCGTCGACGTCGACCAGGTCGTTACCGACCGCGAGGCCGATCGGGGCGTAACGGGGATCGGTCATGGTCTCCTCCTTCACCGGTGCCTACCCTCCGCTACCCCCATCCACCGTCGTCGACACCTCCCGCCGCCGTCCGGCTGCTGGCAGCTGCCACGGCCCATCGGCCCCGACCCGGGTCCGACCGGCGGCGCCACCCCGTCGACCGGCGCATGCTAGCGACCCGGCCGCCCCACCGGGTGGGATTCGCCGGATCACCGGACCGGCGGGGCGGGTGTCACTACCTTCGTCAGCGTGAGAGTTCGGGGACGTACCGCCGCCGTCATCGCCGTCGTGCTGCTGTCGCCGGTCGTCGCACCCGCCGGTGTGGCGGACGCCGCCGGGGCGGTGACCACCGGTCCGTGTGCGCCGGTGCCGGCGGTGTCCCGGCCGCCCCGACCGGTCCCGCCCCACACGGAGGCCGCCGACCGGGCGGTCGGCGGCCCCGCCCTGGCCACCACGGGCCAGGTCCGGCCGGCCGGGACACCCAGGCCGCCCGCCGTACCGGCCACCTCCTGGCTGGTCGCCGACCTGGACAGCGGCGACGTGCTCGGCGGCTGCGGCCCGCACGAACACGGCACCCCGGCGAGCGTGCAGAAGCTGCTGCTGGCCGCCACCGTGCTGCCGACCCTCGACCCCCGGCAGGTGGTCACCCTCACCCCCGGCGACCTCGACATCGAGCCCGGCAGCTCCGCCGTGGGCTTCGCCGAGGGTGGCCGGTACCGGATCGAGACCCTCTGGTTGGGCCTGCTGCTCAAGTCCGGAAACGAGGCGGCCAACGCGCTGGCCCGCCTCGGCGGTGGCCCCGACGGGCTGCCCGGTGGGCTGCGGGCGATGAACGCGCACGCCCGGCAGCTCGGCGCGTTGCAGACCCACGCGGTGACCCCGTCCGGGTTGGACGGGCCGGGCCAGTTCACCAGCGCGTACGACCTGGCGCTGATCGCCCGCGCCTGCTTCGCCGACACCACCTTCCGCCGCTACGACACCACGCGGGAGGCGATGATCCCGGCCCAGCCGGCGTTGGGCGAGAAGGCCTTCCCGATCCAGAACGACAACCAGCTGCTCTACCGCTACCCGGGGGCGTTGGGCGGCAAGACCGGCTACACCGACCTGGCCCGGCACACCTACGTCGGGGCCGCCGAGCGGGGCGGACGGCGGCTGGTGGTCACCCTGCTCGGCGCGGAGGTCGTCGACAAACGGGGCTGGGAGCAGGGGGCGGCCCTGCTGGACTGGGGGTTCGGGGTGCCCCGGGGTGCGGCCGTGGGTCGACTGGTCAACCCGGGTGAGCTGACGGCGGGCCCGTCCGGGACCGCCGTCCCCCCGCCCCCGCTGGCCGCCGCCGGTGGTCCGGGCCGGCTCGACCCGCCCGGTCACCCCTGGTCACGTCCGCTGGTCGCGGTCTCCCTGGCCGCCGTCGTGGCCGGGCTCGCCGGGCTGCTGCTCGCCCTGCGCCACCGACCACACGACGTCCGCCGACGGCGGTGAGACGCGGGGCGGAGCACCCCCGGTGGGTGCTGGCCCGGTTGCTGGTCGTCACGGTGCTGCTCGTGGCGGTGGGCTGCGACCGGCCACCGCAGCCCGCACCGCAGGCGGACGCCGCGACGCCCACCCCGACCGGACCACGTGCCCCCACCGACGTGGTGTTGCTGTCCGAGGTCGACCCGAGCATCGTCGTGGATATCCGCTACGCCGGCCCGCACAACTTCGTCGGCCGCCCGGTGGACGGCTACGACGAGCCGTTGTGCCTGCTCACCCGTACCGCCGCCGAGGCGTTGCGCCGGGTGCAGGACGCCGCCCGCGCCCAACGGCTGAGCCTGCGGGTGTACGACTGCTACCGGCCGCAGCGCGCCGCCGACGAGTTCGTCCGCTGGGCGAAGGACCCCGCAGCGCAGCAGACGAAGGCGGAGTTCTATCCCCGGGTGGCCAAGTCGAAGCTGTTCGCCGACGGCTACCTCGGCGCCCCCACCGCGCACAGCCGGGGCAGCACCCTCGACCTGACCCTGGAGCCCCGCCCGGCCCCGCCCCGCGCCTCGTACGCCCCGGGCCAGCCGCTGGTGGCCTGCACCGACCCGGCCGACCGACGGTTCGCCGACGGCAGCCTCGACATGGGCACCGGTTTCGACTGTTTCGACCCGCTGGCGCACACCGCCGACGCCCGGGTCACCGGGGCCGCCCGGACCCACCGGCAGCTGCTGGAACGCCTGATGACGCAGGAGGGTTTCGTCAACTACGACCGGGAGTGGTGGCACTACCGGTACGCCGACGAGCCCTACCCCGACACCTACTTCGACTTCCCGGTGGCCCGGGCGTCCCTGCCCCGCTGAGCGGCCCGGTCGCCGGCCCGGGACGGACGTCGCCGGGACGCCCACCACCGGCACCACCCGACGGTGTGATCCGCGCCCGCCGCGTCACCACGCCGGCCGGGTGACCAGCACCCGCACGTCCGGTCGGCACGAACTTCGGCGGGTCGGGCAGCCATCGGCCGCTAGGCTGCCCGACGGCTCCCGGCCGCCCGCCCGGGGCGGTCCCGTCCCGTGAAGGACCCGACATGACCACCGAACGGATCGGCCCGCCGCTGCTCGCCGGGGAGCGGGAGACGCTGCGTGCCTTCCTCGACTTCCACCGGGCCACCCTCGCCATGAAGTGCGAGGGCCTGACCGACGAGGAACTGCGCCAGCGGGCCGTGCCGTCGTCGCAGCTGACCCTGCTCGGCCTGTTGCGGCATCTCGCCGAGGTGGAGCGCGCCTGGTTCCGGCGGGTGATCGACGCGCAGGACGTGCCGCTGCTCTGGTCGGACACCGGCGACTACCAGCAGGCGTACGACCCGACCGGGTCCACCGGAGCGGAGGCGTTCGCGGCGTGGCAGCGGGAGGTGGCGCACTCCCGACGTATCGAGTTGGCGGCGTCCTCGCTCGACGTCACCGGCCACCAGGCACGCTGGGGTGAGGACGTGTCGCTGCGGCTGGTGATGCTGCACATGATGCACGAGTACGCCCGCCACAACGGCCACGCCGACCTGCTGCGGGAGGCGGTCGACGGCAGCGTGGGAGTCTGACCGCCCACCGTGGCGCCCCTGCGCCGTGCGGCCCGGTGGCGGTGCCGCCGTCGGTGGTGCCGCGCCCGTCGGCTCAGCTGACGGGGGGCCGGGTGCGCAGCGGCAGCCAGGCCAGCACGTCGCGGATCGTGGCGTCCCAGTACGGCCAGTCGTGGTCGCCGGGGGAGAAGTCCACGGTCACCGGCACGCCCCGGTCCCGGGCGGCGGCGACGAAGCGCTCGTTGTCGTCGTAGAGGAAGTCCTCGGTGCCGCAGGCGACGTAGAGCGGGGGAGTGTCGGGTCCGGCCCGGCCGACCAGCGCCACGGTGTCGTCGTCGGGGCCGGCGGTCGGGGCGTCACCCCAGACGGTGTGCCAGACGTCCGGGTCGAGCGGCCGGTCGGGGCTGTAGCGGCGGTGGGCGACGTTGAGCGCCCCCGACAGGCTGGCTGCGGCGGCGAAGCGTTCCGGCTGCCGCAGCGCCCACTTCACCGCCCCGTAGCCGCCCATCGACAGCCCGGCGACGAAGGTGTCCTCCCGGCGGTCGGAGAGCCGGAAGAACGACCGGCAGACCTCGGGCAGTTCCTCGGTGAGGAACGTCCAGTACCGGTTGCCGTGCGTCTCGTCGGTGTAGAAGCTGCGGCCGACCTGGGGCATCACCACGGCCAGACCCAGCGGGGCCACGTAACGTTCGATCGAGGTGTGGCGGGTCCAGGCGGTGTCGTCGTCGCTGAGCCCGTGCAGCAGGTAGAGCACCGGCGGGCCCGCGTCGGCCGGCCCCGTGGGCGTCGGCCGTGCCGGGTCGGGTTGCGGCAGGATCACCGTCATCGACGTGTTCATGCCCAGGGCCTCGGAGTCGAACTCGCACCGCATCAATGCCATGGCCATGGACCGTACCGCGTGCCGGCCCTGCCGGACACGACGTCGCCGCCGTCGGCCCTAGGCTGTCGCCATGCCCACCGAGGACGCCGTGATCGACCTCGACACCCCCGGGCGCGGGCCGGTCGACGCATCCACTCTCCGTGCAGACCGCCGACGGGCAGGTCCGGGAGGCGGCCTACCCGGTCGCCATCGTGGGCAGCGTCTGGCTCGACATCCTGTCCAGGATGTGCGAGCCCCGATAGCCGGCAGCTACCGATATCTGTTGCGGCCCGGGTGGGTGCGCGCCTAGGTTCGACGTCGACGCCACACCGACCAACCGGGGAGCACACCGTGTCGCCGTACCTCAGCACCGAGACCACGCGGTCCCAGCCGCGCGGCGGCGTGCTGTTGACAGCCGGCGAACGAGCCCGGGGTTGTCGGTGGCGATCGGGGTGGCGGCGCGGATAGCGCCAGCGCGACCTGCGCAGCCGCCCACCCCACCAGGGGAACGGGCGGCTTTTTCGATCCCCGACACCCGCCGAGGGGTGTAGCTCAACGGGTAGCGCACCGGATTCCACACCCGACGGTCGCAGGTGCGAATCCTGTCACCCCTGCTCCCAGGAACGAGGAGAACGATCATGGCATTCACCCCGCTGCCGGGCACGAAGGCGCCGGTACGGGTCTGGACCGACCCGTACGGCATCGAGCCGCAGGCGGCGCAGCAGTTGCGCAACATCGGCGCGCTGCCCTGGGTGCAGGGCGTCGCCGTGATGCCCGACGTGCACTACGGCAAGGGCGCCACCGTCGGCTCGGTGATCGCGATGCGGCAGGCCGTCTCGCCGGCCGCCGTCGGCGTGGACATCGGCTGCGGGATGAGCGCGGTCCGGACCTCGCTCACCGCCGCCGACCTGCCCGACAACCTGGCACCGCTGCGTAGCGCGATCGAGGCGGTGGTGCCGGTCGGCTTCGCCAAGCGGGACGACCCGGTCGACCCGCGCCGGGTCCGGGGCCTGGAGCAGCGTGGCTGGGACGACTTCTGGGGCCGGTTCTCGACCCTGGACCGGAAGGTGGCGCAGCTGGAGAGCCGGGCCCGGCACCAGCTCGGCACCCTCGGTGGGGGCAACCACTTCATCGAGGTCTGCGTCGAGCAGGACGGTCCGGACGCCGGGCAGGTCTGGTTGATGCTGCACTCCGGTTCCCGCAACATCGGTAAGGAGTTGGCCGAGCGGCACATCGGGGTGGCCCGTGCCCTGCCGCACAACGCCGACCTGCCCGACCGGGACCTGGCGGTGTTCCTCGCCGGCACCCCGGAGATGGACGCCTACCGGCGGGACCTGTGGTGGGCGCAGGAGTACGCGCGGCGCAACCGGGCGGTCATGCTGGCCCTGCTCTGCGGCGTGGTGCGGGACACGTTCCCGCAGGTCAGCTACGGGGAGCCGATCTCCTGCCACCACAACTACGTGGCCGAGGAGCACTACGACGGGGTGGACGTGCTGGTGACCCGCAAGGGGGCGATCCGGGCCGGCCGGGGGGACCTGGGCATCATCCCGGGGTCGATGGGCACCGGGTCGTACATCGTGCGGGGGCGGGGGAACGAGGACGCGTACTGCTCGGCGTCGCACGGGGCCGGGCGGCGGATGTCGCGGGGGCAGGCGAAGCGGACGTTCACCGTTGACGACCTGGCGGTGCAGACCGCCGGGGTGGAGTGCCGCAAGGACACCGGGGTGGTCGACGAGATCCCCGGCGCGTACAAGGACATCACCGAGGTGATGGCGCAGCAGGACGACCTGGTCGAGGTGGTGGCCCACCTCAAGCAGGTGGTGTGTGTGAAGGGTTAGACCGGCCGACGCCCCCGGGCGTCGGTCGTGAGCCCCGGTGGCGCAGCGGACAGCGCGCCGGTCTACGAAACCGGAGAGCCCAGGTTCGAATCCTGGTCGGGGCACGGTCTGCGGGGCCCGTCCGCGCCGCACGGTCTGCGGTGCACGGTCTGCGGTGCACGGGCCGGCGCTGCGCGGTCTGCGAGGGCTCAGCCCAGGTGCGTCATGCCCCCGGAGCCCAGGTCGTGGCGGCGTACCCTGATCAGCAGCAGGGTGCTGATCCCGGACAGCAGGATCAGCCCGGCACCCCAGGCGAAGGCGACGGTGTAGCCGTGCACCAACGCCCGGACCTGGGTGACCGGGTCCGGCACCCGGGTCGCCAGGTACGCGGTGACCGCGCTTGTGTACATGGTGTTGAGCAGGGCGGTGCCCAGTGACCCGCCGATCTGCTGGGTGGCGTTCAGGGTGGCGCTGGCCGCCCCGGCGTCGTGTTCCGGCACGCCGAAGAGGGCCAGGCTGGACAGGGGCACGAAGGTGAAGCCCAGGCCCAGGCCCATGACCACCTGCGCGGGCAGCAGGTGGGTGACGAAGGACGTGTCAACGTCGATCCGGGTGAGCAGCAGCATGCCGCCGGCGGCGAGGGCGGCCCCGGCCAGCATCAGCGGCTTCGCGCCGAGGCGGGGCAGCAGTTGGCTGGCCGCCCCGGCGGCGATCAGCACGCCCCCGGTGACCGGCAGCGACGCCAGGCCGGCCTCGACCGGGGTGTAGCGCAGCACCACCTGGAAATAGAAGGTCAGGAAGAGGAACGCGCCGAACAGGCCCGCGCCGATCAGGGTGGAGGCGAGGTAGGCGCCACCCCGGTTGCGGTCGAGCAGGATGCGCAGCGGCAGCAGCGGGTGGCGGGAGCGCCTCTCGATCACCACGAAGATCGCCAGCAGGACCACCCCCACGGCGATGAAACCGATGGTGGCGGGGGCGTCCCAACCGTCCTCGGCGGCCTTGGTGAAGCCGTAGACCAGGCTGACCAGCCCGGCGGTGACCGCGATGGCGCCGGGGACGTCGTACCGGGTGTCGCCGTGCGCCCGGCTCTCCGGCACCAGCGGGATCGTGGCGGCGAGGGCGACGGCGGCGATCGGGATGTTCACCAGCAGGCACCAGCGCCAGTCGGCGTACTCGGTGAGCACCCCGCCGAGGACCAGACCCACGGCCGCGCCGCCACCGGAGATGGCGCCGTAGACGGCGAACGCCTTGGCCCGCTCCGTCGTCTCGGTGAAGATCACCGTGAGCAGCGCCAACGCGGCGGGGGCGAGCAGCGCGCCGAAGACGCCCTGGAGGGCACGGGCGGCGAAGAGCAGGGTGCCGGTGGTGGCCAGGCCACCGATGGCGGAGGCGAGCGCAAAGCCCACCATGCCGGTGGCGAAGGTGCGCTTACGCCCCCAGAAGTCGGCGATCCGGCCGCCGAGCAGCAGCAGCCCGCCGAAGGTCAGGGTGTAGGCGGTGACGACCCACTGCCGGTCGGCGTCGGAGATGCCGAGTTCGGCCTGGGCCTGCGGGAGGGCGATGTTGACGATGGTGGCGTCGAGGACGACCATCAGCTGGGCGACGGCGATGACCGCCAGCACCAGCCAGCGTCGCGGGTGCGCCGCAGTCGACGCCCCGGCGTCGGATGCGCCCGGCCTGGCCGAGGAGGAACCGGGCATGACGCGCCTTCCGTGACGGTGGGAACCTGCCCGAGGTGGGGAAACCCGAGCCGATCTCGGCCTCACGTTATCGACGGGGTCGGTGACCCACAGCCGGATCTGGAGCCGGTCGCACTTTCGGGGCAACGACGCCGACGGCGCGGGGCCGGCCGGAGAACCTGGGTGCGGAGCCCCGGGCGGGCCCGGTGTGCCGGCGTCGGTGACTCAGGCGGCGGCGAGCCGGACGGGGATCCGGACCACGTGCTCCGGGACCCCGTCGCGCGGGGACACCTGGTAGACCTCGACCGCGCCGACGCCGTCCTCGGTCAGTCGGTAGCCGACGGTGCTCCGGTAGTCGCCGCGACAACCGGTGCCGCAGTCGGCCGTGGTGAAGCCGGTGCCGAGGATCCGCCCGGCGGCGTCGAGGATCCGCACGGTCACTGTCGCCTCGTACACGTCGGCGGTGCCGGCGACGGTGACCGGTGAGCTGACCCGCCGGCCGACGGTCGGCTCGGTGACCACGATCGGCGGCAGCAGGTCTGCCAGGTCCGCCCGGGTGAGCACCACGGCGTCGGCACCGGTGAAGACGACCCGGCGGACGGTGGGGAACTGGGTAAGCGTCCAGACCACCTGGGCGCGGCGCAGCCGCAGCAGCGGGGCGTCGGCGGCGGCGAAGGCGGTGGGCGTGACGACGGTCGCGGTGCCGCCGTCGATCCGGGTGACCGCCACCCCGGCCGGAACCCCGGTGCGCAGGCCGACGGCGGCCTCCTCGGCGGTGGGACCGGTCGCCAACTCGGCCAGTGCCAGCCGGGAGGTGGCGGGCGTCGCCGGGCGGGTCCGCCGGGTCGGCGTCAACGTCCCGTCCCTGGTGAACCACAGCTCGACGGTGACGGTCCCGGTCGGTTCCCCGCCGGTGGGGCCGGCCGGGGGCACCGGTGCCGGCCCGGTGTCGTCGGGAGCGGTCGGCCGGCCGGTCGGAGCCGACGGCAGGGGTGCGGCCGTGCCGGGGGCCGTGGCGGTGTGGGCCGGTGCGACGGCGGTGGGGGCCGGCCCGAGGGTGCCGGACCGGGCGTCGGCACAGCTGCCGGTCAGCACCGCGAGCGCGACGAACAGGACGACCGCCCGGCGGTTCACGGGCCACCGTCGCCGGGTGGCCCGTGGTGCGGCAGCGTCAACCGGAACGTCGTGCCGACGCCGACGGTGCTGGTCACGGTGAGCTGCCCGCCCAGCAACCGGGCGTTCTCCCGGGCGATGGCCAGGCCCAGCCCGCTGCCCCGCCCCGACCGGGCCGGGTCGGCCTTGTAGAACCGGTCGAACAGGTGCGGCAGGTGCACCGGGTCGATGCCCGGCCCCTCGTCGGACACCTCGTACACCAGCTTCCCGCCGCTGGTCGAGGTGCTGGCGCGCAGCGTGCCCTCGCCGTGCGCGACGGCGTTGCCGACCAGGTTGGCCAGCACCCGTCGCAGCCGACGCGGGTCGGTCCGCACGGTGGCGGCGACCCCGTCGACGCGGACCCGGCCGGCCCAGCCGTGCCCGTCGACGAGGAGGCGCAGCAGGGCCAGCGCGTCCACCGACCGGACGGCCAACGGCTCGCCGCCGGCATCCAGGCGGGAGATCTCCATCAGCTCCTCGACCAGGGCCCGCAGCCGCACCACGTCCGAGGTCAGCAGCTCGGCGGCCCGCCGGGCGTCCCCGGGCAGCTCGTCGAGCTGGTCGGCCAGCAGCGAGGCCGCCGCCACCAGCGCGGTGACCGGGGTACGCAGCTCGTGCGCCACGTCGGCGGTGAACTGCCGCTCCCGGGCCTGGGCCTGGGACAGGTCGGCGATGGTCTCCTGGAGCGCCTGGGCCATGTCGTTGAACGCCGCCGCCCAGTCGCTGAACTCGTCGCGGCCCCGCACCGGCAGCCGGGTGGCGAGCATCCCCTCGGCGAGGGCCCGGGCGGCCCGGCTGGCCCGGCCCACCGGTTCCAGGGTGCGCCGGGCCAGGGTGTGGCCGACCAGCGCGGCGACGGTCACCACCGTCAACCAGCCGACCAGCAACGCGGTACGGAGTTGGGTCAGCTCCCCGACGACCTCGGTCTCGTCGGTGATCGCGTACAACTCGGCGGTGGCACCGGGAATCCGCCCGCCCACCACGAGCAGTTGTCGATGGTCACCGGCGGCGATCCGTTCGTAGCCGAGTTGACCGGCGGCGACGGCCGACCGCAGCGCGGGGCCGGGGGAGGGGGCGTACGACGGGTCGGAGGCGACGGTGTCGTCGGTCACCAGCAGCACGTGCCGGCCGGTGCCCTCGAAGCTGGCCAGCAGCTCGGCGCGGCGGGCCTCGGTCAGCGGCGTGAACTGGCCGGCCAGCACCAGTTGGTAGCGGGCGTCGGCGGCGGCGCGCTGCACGGAGGCGTCCAACCGGGCCTGCCGCAGCATCAGGTACGCCCCACCGGCCAGCGTCCCGGCGGAGACCCCGGCGACGAGCAGGAACGCCACGGTCAGCCGGCGGCGCAACCGTCCCGGCGGTACGGCGTCCCGGGCGGCCACGGTGTCCTCCCGTCACGCCGGGTCGAGCTTGTAGCCGACCCCGCGTACGGTGCGGACCAACCGGGGTGCGGCCGGGTCGTGGTCGACCTTGGCCCGCAGCCGTTGCACCGCGACGTCGACCAGCCGGGAGTCGCCGAGGTGGGAGTGCCGCCAGACCCGGTCCAGCAGCAGTTCCCGGGTGAACACCTGACCGGGCCGGCGGGCCAGCTCCAGCAGCAGTCGGAACTCGGTGGCGGTGAGGGTCAGCTCCCGACCGTCGCGGCGGGCCACGAACCGGCCCGGGTCGACCTCCAGCGGCCCTATCGTCAGGACGGGCTCGGTGGGCCCGGCGTCGCCCCGGCGCAGCGCCACCCGGACCCGTGCCACCAGCTCCGGCAGGTCGAAGGGTTTACGCAGGTAGTCGTCGGCCCCGCACTCCAGGCCGACCACCACGTCGATGGTGTCGGCGCGCGCGGTGAGCATCAGGATCGGCACCTGGCTGCTGCGCCGGATCTCCCGGCAGACCTGGAGGCCGTCGAGGCCGGGCAGCATCACGTCCAGGACGATCAGGTCGACGGGTTGGGCCCGCCAGGCGGCCAGCGCGGCCCGACCGTCGACGGCGGTGCTCACCCGGAACCCGGCCCGACGCAGCCCGAGGGCGGTGACCTCCCGGATGGAGGCATCGTCCTCGACCAGCAGCACCCGGCCGTCCATGACGTCCTCAGCGTAGTGCCGGGACGGCCGGTCCCGCCCCGGCGCAACGGTCGGTGCCGGGGGGCCGGTCGGTGCCGGCCTCCCGGCCCGGTGGTCGCTTGCCACGAGCGCTCACTCCTGCCACTGGCGGGCTGTCACTCCTGCCACTGGTGGGCGATGTCCAGCACGATCCGGCTGTGCGTGCCGGGGCCGGCGAGCAGCAGCACCCGGAACGGCAACTGGGCCCGGACGCCCACGGCGAAGGTGCTGTAACCCTCGAAGGTGCCGCCGTAGACGACGTCGCGCAGGGTGCGGTAGCCGAGCACCGTCGCCACGTGGTCGCCGGCCCGGTACGGGTAGCCCACGGCCGGCTCCCGCAGCTGCACCCGCAGCACCGCCCCGCCCGCCGTGTACGGCGACATCGCCAACCCCTGCCCCTCGGTGAACACCTCGCCGTAGCCGACCGAGTAGCCGTCGGCGTTCCCGTCGAACTCGAAGACCAGCCGGTCGTAGCAGTCCTGTTGGCCGGTGCGGGTGGTCAGCAGTGGGGCCGGGTTCAGGTCGCCCCCGGCCTTCCCGGTGCTGCCCCAGGTGATCCCGCAGTAGGGTGCGGCGGTGGCACCGGCGCGGAGCCGGCCGGCGGCGGTCGCCGTACCGACGGTGGTGAGCAGCACGGCCAGCACGGCCGTGACCGCCATCAGGGTCCTGGTGGTACGCATGGTGTCCTCCCGGTCGACGGTGTCCGGCCACGGTGGCCGGTCGAGGTCGACGGTGCGCCGCCCGTGCCACAGCGCCCGCACCGTGACGTAACAGCGGGGCAACAACCGTGACAGGCTCCCTGTCGCGATTTCTAGCCGAGGTCGTGTACCTCCAGCCCTCGCATGATCAGCATCTGCATCGAGCCGAACCCGTGGAGATCCGCGTCGGATGACAGGTTCGCCACCTCGCGCAGCACCGGTTCGACGTCGATGGCGCACTCGCGGGCTCGGTTGCACAGCGACCAGATCGCCATCAGCTCGTCGCGCGGATCGGCACCCTGATCCATCGCGGAGACATGGACGAGTCGTCGGCGGAACTCTCCGACCGAATTCCACGCCACCGGTAGGTGGGCGGCCCAGCGGAAGGAGGGGTAGGCCCGAAAGATGTCTCGGACCTCCGCACGGGCCGGCGCTCCGCCGGTTTCGTACGCCTCCAACAGCGCATCGAGCGCGGCGGACGCCTCGGCCACCACCCCGGCTTCTTCCAGCGGCGGCGGCGCTTGCCGGAGCTCGGCCATCCAGTTCGGATCGTTGAGGTCGACCGGGCGCTCGGCGATGTACCGCAACAGATCGTCGATCACGGCGACATCCGCACGGACCGGAGAGAGATTCATGCCGTCATTGTGCTGCCCCACAGGAGATCCATGGCTGGTCCGGCGACCAGGTGCACAGGTCAGGGCCGGGTCAAGCCGATGGTGGCGGCGAGGCGGGTGACGTCGGCCGGGGTGGGGCCGGCGCGGAGCACGGCGGTCAGGGCGGCCCGGGCGGCTGGGCGGGTGCGGACTTCGGCGGGGGCGATGTGGTCGGCGGTGACCAGGGCCCGCCCGGCAGCGTCGTGGTCACCGAGGTCGAGGTGGGCCCGGGTGATGTCGATGAGGTGGGCGGCGCGGTGTTCGGCGGGGAGCCGCCGCCAACCCTCCTGGTCGGTGGCCCGGCGGTGCAGGGCGACGGCCCGATGGTGGTCGCCGAGGCGGGTCGCGGTCAGGGCACGGGCGAGGTCGACGCTGGTGGGGCCGAACGTCACGCCGTCCTGGTCGTACCGTTCGTGGTCGGCGGCGAGGTGGGCGGCGCGTTCGGTCAGGTCGTGGGCGGTGACGGCGTCGCCGTGACCGGCGGCGGCGAGGGCGGCCTCGACGAGCAGCGTCCCGGTCAGGGCCGCCGCCGGCGGGTGGCCGTGCGTCACCGCCGGGTCGAGTTGGCGTACGGCGGTGAGCGCGGCGTTCGTGGCAAGCCGGCCCCGCCGCAGCGCGCGGAGCGCCTGCGCGAGCGACACCGCCGCGAGCCCGATCCGCATCGGGTCACCGCGTGTAGCGGCCATCATGGCCCGGTCGGCGGCCAGCCAGGCCAGGTGCGCGTCGCCGAGCTTGACCAGTGTCTGGGCGGTGAGCCGATAGACCCGCACCAGCAGAGCGAGCACGGGCGGGTCCACCAGGCTGACGTGGCAGGCGTGGCGGCTGTCGACGAGGAGGTCGGGCAGCATCCGCAACACCTGGGGGTGCTGCCCGTTGCGGTACGCCGTCCACGCGTAGCCCGCCTGGTCGTCGAGCTGCCGTACCGCCGCCCCGACCGGGGCGGACGCCGGGGCGTCGTGCCGGGCGAGGGCGGCCCGGATCCGTTCCACGGCGGCACCGACGTCGGTGACCGGTGCCGGCGGGTGCCGACCGGTGAGCAGGAGCTGCGGCGCGACGCCGAGCGCCCCGGCCACCGTCTCGATGACGGAGAGCCGATCGAGGGTACGCACACCCCGTTCGACCTTGTCGACCCAGCTCTTCGACTTGCCGATCCGGTCGGCGAAGACCTGCTGGCTCATGCCCCGGCGGGCCCGTAACTCGGCCATCCTCCGTCCGATCGGCGGCTCGCTGCCGGTGCGCTGCCGGCCGGGGCCGGTCACCTGTCGTGCCCCGGCACCGGCAGGGCGTGGGTGGACTCGCCGCAGCGGGGACACCACCGGGACTTGACCCGGAACGCGAGCAACCCGAGCAGGAAGCCCGGCACCAACCCCCCGAACACCATCGACAGGACGTTGGAGATCACGAGCGCCCCCGCTTTCCGGCCCCGGCGGCGGGACTGCCTGCCCGGGTGTGGTGATGGGACCAGGGGTTTACGACAGACTCCTGCTGCATCGGGCTGTTCCTCCGTGGGGTCGATCCCGGGTGTGAACTGTCGGCAGGCCGGTCGGGTCGGGTGTCGTCCGAGGTCGTGCGGCCCGGTGGCGCTACTACCAGTCGGCTTCGGCTGGCACGGTTGCGGCACGTCGCTGCTGTACTTCTCGCGGCTGCCTGGTCCAGCCGATGAAGCGGCCGTGCAGGGGGCCGGCAGGTGCCCAGGGCATGTCCTCGGCCGCTTGGACGAAGGAGGCCCCGAGGTAGAGGGCCAGCGACACCGGCGCGTCGGCGTACTCGGCACGCAGTTCCTGCCGGCGGGTCTGACACGGCCAGGGCCGGTCGCATCCGCCGCAGCTCCAGATCGGCAGCACCGGGCCGTGGCTGGTCACCGCACACCGCCAGGGAACAGAGCGACGCGTACCCGGCCCTGCCGGCTGGTCACCCAGTCCACCTGCCAACACGGGTACACCGACAGCCGCGCCAACCACACTCGACAACCGACACACAAACCGTCGAGCCCGCGAAGCTGGACCGCGAGGATCGCCTGCTCCGCGCCGCTGGTCACCGTCATGTGGCTGGCCCCCCGTCCTCAGAGCACGGGGGCACCTGCTGACGTGCCTCGTTCCGCGCCCGGCTTCACTGAGGTCCAGCGTCACGCCAGGCAGGCCACCGATCCAGAGGGTGAACGTCCGCTAACCGAGTGTCCTGTCCGCTGCTGGCTACCGCCCAGGTGCGTACTCCATGCACGCGTCACGCAGTGTCGCTGCCTCTGGTGCTCCCGACTGCTCCACCTTGGCCAACAACTCCGCAGCCCGCCACCAGTTCGAGGGCACCACCCGTCCGGACGTCACCGCCTGCGCCCCCAGGGCAACCGCCTCGTCCGGCTGACCGGCGGCGACCAGGGCGAGACCGAGGTCGAGGCGGGCCGACGCGGACCGGCGGGGCCGTGCTCCACCGTCGCCGTCCGGGTCCAACTCGGTCAGCACCGCCCGTGCCACCTGCTCGGCACCGGGGTCACCCGCCCACGCCAAAGTCGTGGCCGTGTAGGCGGCGGCCTTGGCCGGGTCGTAGCGATAGTGGTGCTCGGCCCGCTCTGGAACGGGCAGATTCGCCGTCAGCCGCTCCACCCGGTCCAACGCTCGCCGGGTCGCACCGACGTCCCCGATCCGCGCCCACGCGCGGGCCTCCTGAGCAGTCGCCTGAATGCGGGCGGAACTCCCCTTCGGAGCGACTCGCTGCGCTTGTCGGGAGAGATCGAGTGCTGCCCGGTAGTCACCTTGGGTCAACACGTCCCAGGCCCGGGTTTCGAGACACCACGCCTGGATCTCGCCATGCTCGGCATGTTCGGCAAGATCACGAGCAGCTCGCAGGTGAGCGACCGCAGCAGTCCGCTGCCGCAGATCGATGTGAACCGTCGCTCGTAGCACCGCCAGCCAGCCACCGGCAACCAGCAACCGCCGCTGCTGCGCGAGCGTCACCCGTCCGTCCAGCAGCCGCCCTACGTACGAAAGATGCCTCCGCACCAACGGCAGGAGATCCGCCGGGGCCATCGTCGGATAGGAACTGGCCAGATCGTCGACGCCCTGCTCTATCCGATCGAGCACGTCCGCGCTGACATCGCTGGCGGCAACCCTCGCTCGCAGTTCACCGGCCTCGGCCGCGTGGTCGACTGGCGCATCCGCCAACCGAGCAAGCACACCTCCCGCTTCGAGGACCCGGTCGAGGTGACGCGCAGTGTCGACCGTCGGAGCCTTGAGCGCCGCCTCCAACTCGTGCAGATGACTCTTGCTCCGATGAGCAAGCTGTCCCAGGAGGCGAAGTGACAACCCTCGCCGCTGCCGAAACTCACGCAGAGCTGCGCCGAAGCGCGGATCGACGGACGAGGCCATAGCGCCACTCCAAGATCACGAGGCCCAGGCAACCGAACCGGCCGCCACCTCGTCGGACGGTACCCCGACATGCCGCGCGCCGAGTCCCCCCTCGCCTGCAACTTCCGGATGTTCCGTTGGGGTCCGTCCACGGACATCACCCTAAGTCGAGATGATCTATTCGGCCCGTCGAGTGCGCCGCACCTGATTGGCGTTGACCGCTGCATGGGGCACGCTGCGAGCACGGCTGGCTGAGTGCTTACGCTGATGCCCATGGAGGGCATCGGGGCTGGGGTCATGTTGCTGTGTGGCGCGCTAAGTTGCCTGTTCGTCTGCCTCATGCTTTGCGCCGCCGCTGCGGCTTGGGCACTCGGCCCGAACGTGGGCGCTGACCCCACGGATCGACCTTCGCATCCCGAACGAATGATCCGGATCGATCAAGAGGAACTGTGCAAGCAGCCGAAGAACCAACCTCTATCGTCTACAGCCTGCGAGCAGACGGAGTCACCGGCACAGGGACGGGCAGATGAACGACGACCACGACGCCGCCGGAGTCATGCGCTTCATTTTCGAGGCCGGCGTACTCAAGCGCGCCGCCCGCACCGGTTGGTGGTTCGCCGGCGTCAAAGACCCCGAATCCATCGCTGACCACTCGTTCCGGACCACGCTGATCGGGATGATGCTCGCCGCCATGGAAGGTGCCGACCCGGCCCGGGTGTCGATGCTGTGCGTCCTGCACGACACCCAGGAAACCCGGATCACCGACATGCCGCACATCGCCAGGCGCTATCTCGCCGCCGCACCCAACACCACGGTCACCGCCGATCAGGTCGCCGCCTGCCCGCCGGCCGTCGCGGACCTCGTCAACGCCGCCGTCGCCGAGTACGAAGCGGGCGAGACACCGGAGGCCATCGTCGCCCGCGACGCCGACAAGCTGGAATGCCTCGTTCAGGCGGTCGAATACCGCCACCAGGGCATCGGCGACGTCCAACGCTGGATCGACAGCTCACGCGCGGCACTGAGGACCGCCGGCGCGCACCGCCTGGCCGACGCCGCCCTCAGCGGTCAACCCCTCGGCTGGCTCACCCCGCCCCCGGTGTAACCCCAGGCGTAAGCTGCGGGACGTGGTCTCGCAACACGTGCTTTCGTCGTCGGCTGCGGGCGGGGTCTGCGCGGAGGTGCCGTACTGGTCGGAGTCGCCCTTGACCACGTACACCTCCCAGCGCTCGTCGCCGGGGCCGCGAACCCAGACCTTGTCCTGGAGGGCGTAGCAGCAGGAGGTGTCGTTCTCGGTCAGGGTGATCAGCCCGGCCTCGGTGAGTCGGTCGGTGGCGGCGGTGACCTGCGCGCCGTCGAACACCTCGACCCCGAGGTGGTCGATCGCGGTGGCCTGGTCCGGGGTGCCTTCGAGCAGGACCAGCTTCAGCGGCGGCTCCTCGATGGCGAAGTTGGCGTAGCCGGGCCGCCGCTTGGCCGGCTCGGTGCCGAACAGCTTCGAGTAGAACGCGATCGACCCTTCCAGGTCGGAGACGCGCAGGGCGAGCTGGACGCGGGACATCCCACACCTCCGGTTGTTTAGATAACTATCTAGGCAGAGGATTGCACTCTGGTTTGATGCTTGTCAAACTAGACGGGTGTCGAGACAACAACTGCCGGTCCTCGCCGACCCGTCGGCCTGCTGCGCGCCGATGGTCACCGAGGCCCTGACGGAAGACGCCGCCGCCGGTCTGGCGCGCGGCTTCAAGGCCCTCGGTGATCCGGTACGGCTGCGGCTGCTGTCCCTGATCGCCGCGCGGGCCGGCGGCGAGGTGTGCGTGTGCGAGCTGACCGACGCGTTCACCCTGACCGGCCCGACGATCTCCCACCACCTGAAGGTGCTGCGCGAGGCCGGGCTGATCGACTGCCAGCGCCGGGGCACCTGGGTCTACTACTGGATCGTCCCGGCCCGCCTCGCCGTCCTGTCCCAGCTCCTGGACGTCTCGGCTGCCGTTGCGTCGACCGGGCCGACCCGGTGACGCCCGACCCGCCGCACGCCGTGCTGCGCCGGGCGTCGGCGGAACTGGTCGGCACCGGCCTGCTCGTCACCGCCGTGGTCGGCTCCGGGATCGCCGCCACCCGCCTGTCGCCGGGCGACGTGGGGCTGCAACTGCTGGAGAACAGCATCGCCACCGCGTTCGCCCTCGGCGCGCTGATCCTCATCTTCGGCCCGGTGTCCGGTGCCCACCTCAACCCCGTCGTGTCGCTCACCGACTGGTGGCAGGCCCGCCGTACGGGAGCGGGTCTGTCGACCCGTGATCTCGGCGCGTACGTCGTGGCGCAGGTGCTCGGTGCGATCGGCGGCACGGTGCTGGCACACCTGATGTTCGGGTTGCCCGCCGTCACGATCTCCACCCGCCAGCGGGACGGGGGCGGACTGTGGCTGGCCGAGGTCGTCGCGACCGCCGGGCTCCTCCTGCTGATCGCCGCCCTCACCCGTGCCCGCCGGACCGCGGTCGCTCCGGCGGCGGTCGGGGCGTGGATCGGTGGCGCCTACTGGTTCACCGCCTCCACCTCGTTCGCCAATCCGGCCGTCACGATCGGCCGCATGTTCACCGACACCTTCGCCGGCATCGCCCCCACCTCGGCGGCCGGGTTCGTCGCCGCGCAGCTCGCCGCCGTCGGGATCGCGGTCGCCGCGATCACCTGGTGGTATCCGACGGTTCGACAGCCGGACGGCGTGGCGGTCGAGCTGGCACCGGCGCAGCCGGAACGGGCCGCCTCATGACCGGCGTCCGGCCGCCCCGCCCCGATCTCGTGCCGATGACCGACGAGCACGCCTCGGCGGTGCTCGACATCTACCGGCACGGGATCGCCACCGGCGACGCCACCTTCGAGACCGAACCACCCACCTGGGCCCGGTTCACCGGCACCCGCCTGCCCGAACACCGCTGGGTCGCCGTCGACCACCCGGCTGCCGACCGCGTACTCGGCTGGGTCGCGTGCACCCCGGTGTCCGACCGGTGCGTGTACGCCGGGGTCGTCGAGCACTCCGTCTACGTCCACCCCGACGCCCGAGGACGAGGCGTCGGCCGGCTCCTGCTCCACCGACTCATCGACTCCACCGAACAGGCCGGCATCTGGACCATCCAGTCCGGGGTCTTCCCCGAGAACACCGCCAGCCTCGCCCTGCACCACGCCTGCGGCTTCCGCACCATCGGCGTACGCGAACGCCTCGGCCGCCACCACGACCGATGGCGCGACGTCATCCTCATCGAACGCCGCAGCCCCACCATCACCTAGCCACGTCAGCACCGGAAGAGGTCCACCACCCATGAGCACCCCCGCCCGGCCCACCACGCCATCGGTGCTGTTCGTCTGCGTCCACAACGCCGGCCGCTCCCAGATGGCCGCCGGCTGGCTGCGCCACCTCGCCGGGAACACCGTCGAGGTCCGCTCCGCCGGCTCCGAACCCGCCGAACACGTCAACCCCGTCGCGGTCGACGCCATGCGTGAGGTCGGCATCGACATCACCGCCGAAGAGCCGAAGATCCTCGACTGGGACACCGCCGAGGCCAGCGACGTGATCATCACGATGGGCTGCGGCGACGCCTGTCCCGTCTTCCCCGGCAAACGCTACGAGGACTGGAAACTCACTGACCCCGCCGGCCAGCCGCTGTCCGTCGTCCGCGAGGTCCGCGACGAGATCCGCCAGTACGTCGCCCGGCTCCTCGACGACCTGACCCCGGACGCCAGGATCGAGGCCTGACCGGACACCGGTGGCTCCCGCGTCACGAGCGCAGTGGAGGCTCCCGCCGACAGGCCTGGTGACCGACCTCGTTCGAAGGCCCTAAATGGTTTGCCGGTGGTCGGCGGGCGCTGGGATGCTGCGGCCGACCGGGAGCGGGGGAGGGGCCAGCATGCCGTCGGAGTCCGAGCCGGAGGTCCGTACCGTGGCCGGTGTGCTGCGCGGCTGCCGGGAGGCGGGCCGCGCGGTGTTCCGGGGCATCCGGTACGCCGAGCCGCCCGTCGGTGCCCACCGGTTCGCCGCGCCGCAACCGGTATCCCGCTGGGAGGGCGTACGCCCGGCGCTCGCCTTCGGTCCGCCGCCTCCGCAGCCCGACGCGTTCGGGACGTCCCCGCAGGGCACCGGCGACGACTGGCTGACGCTCAACGTGTGGACGCCGGAGCCGGACCCGGCGGCGGGGTTGCCGGTCCTGGTGTGGATTCCCGGTGGCGGTTACCTCGTCGGCTGTTCCGGCCTCCCGGAGTACGACGGCGGGCACCTGGCCGACGGCGGGACCGTCGTGGTGACGCTCAACTACCGCCTCGGTTTCGAGGGTTTCGGGCAGCTCGACGGAGTCCCGGCCAACCGGGGGCTGCTCGACCAGGTGGCGGCCCTGGAGTGGGTGCGGGACAACATCCGCGCCTTCGGTGGCGACCCGGGACGGGTGACGGTCTTCGGGCAGTCGGCCGGCGGCGGTTCGGTCGCCGCGCTGCTGGCCATGCCGCGCGCCGCCGGGCTGTTGCGGCGGGCGGTCGCGCAGAGCGTCCCGGGGACGTTCCTCTCGCCCGAGCTGGCCGCCGACGTCACCGCCGCCTGCGCCGCCGAGCTGGGGGTACGACCGACCCTGGCCGACCTGTCGGCGGTGGCTGCGGACCGGCTGCCGGCGGTGGGCGAGGCGATCTCGGCCGGGATCGTCAGGTGGCGGGAACGGTGGGGTCAGATCACCCACCGGCCGATCCCGTTCGCGCCGGTCGTCGACGGTGACGTGCTGCCGGCGACCCCGTGGCGGGCGCTGGCCGACGGTGCCGCCCGCGACGTCGACCTGCTCGTCGGGCACACCCGCGACGAGCACCGCCTGTTCAGCCTGCTCGACGGCGTGCTCGGCCAGGTCACGCCCGAGCAGACCGGGACCGCGCTGCGGATGCTGGCCCCGGGCCCGGACGGTGCCCACCGCTACCGGGAGGCGTTCCCGGCCGCGACCGACGAGCAGCTGTACGAGCTGGTCAACGCGGACTGGCTGTTCCGGATGCCGAGCCTGCACCTGGCCGAGGCGCAGGTCGCCGGTGGCGGCCGGGCCCACCTCTACGAGCTGACCTGGCCGGCGTCGGGCCTGGGCGGTGCCCTCGGTGCCTGTCACGGCCTGGACGTGCCGCTGGTCTTCGGCAACCTGACCAGCGGGCAGCCCGCGATGCTGATCGGTGATCCGCCTCCGCCGGCGGCTCACGAGCTGTCCAGGCAGTTCCGCCGGGCGTGGACGGCGTTCGCCGCGACCGGCGACCCCGGTTGGCCGCCGTACGACGCCGGTCGCCGTACCCGGATCTTCGACGAGCGGCCGACGGTCGTGGCGTACCCGGAGGAGACGTCACGGCTGCTGTGGCGGGACCACACCTTCGCCGCGCTCCCCCTGCTGGCCTGACCGCGTCCCGGCGGCGGAACCCGCTGACTTCCCGGCGGCGACACCACCGGTGGCGGTACGGGTGAACCGGCCGGCCAGCAGCGCGAACGCGTCGGTGAGCGGCGGCGGGCCGACGACGGTGATCTCGGCGTCGTAGCGGGCGACGGCGGCGGCGAGGCTCACCCAGGACCACGACCCGAGGGTGAGCCGGCACCGGTCGGGGGTGACCTCCTCGACGAGACCGTCGCGGGTGTACCGGGCGACGGTCGCCGCGGGCAGGTCGAGCAGCACGGTGCCCCGGCAGGGCCAGTCCGCCGACCCGCCGGCCGACCCCCGGAAGACCCCGGTGAGATAGGTGGCGACGTTCCCGCCGGGCAGCGGTCGGGGGGTGAAGCGCGGCCCGTGGGGTGGGCGCGGGGTGATCCGGTCGATGCGGAAGGTCCGCCAGCCGGCCCGGTCGAGGTCCCAGGCGACGAGGTACCACCGGCCGCCCCAGGTGACGACGTGGTGCGGTTCGGCGTGCCGGGCCGGGCGCTCGGTGCTGTCGGGCCCGTAGTCGAAGCGCAGGATCTCGCGGGTCTGCACGGCGGCACTGAGCGCCAGCAGCACCCCGCCGTCGACCGGCGGGGTCGGCGTGGTGGCGGGTCGTGCGACGGCGGTCACGCTGAGCGCCCCGACCCGCTGCCGCAGCCGGGTCGGCAGCACCTGTCGTACGGTCTGCAGCGCCCGCGCGGCGGCGTCCGCCAGTGCGTCGTCCGCGCCGGTCGCCGCGACCTGGAGCGCGACGGTGAGGGCAACGGCCTGTTCGTCGTCGAACAGCAGCGGGGGCAGTTCGGTGCCGGCGTCGAGCCGGTAACCACCGTCGGGGCCCTTGGCGGCGGCGACGGGGTAGCCCAGTTCCCGCAGCCGGTCGACGTCGCGGCGCACGGTGCGCAGGCTGATGCCGAGGCGTTCGGCAAGCACGGTGCCGGACCAGTCCCGGCGGGTCTGCAACAGCGACAGCAGGGCGAGCAGTCGGGCGGACGTGGTCGGCATGGGACCGATTCTGCCCGCAGTAGGTGCCACATCCTGTCACCTACTGCTGCAAATCTTGCTCCTGACCAGCCCACTTCCGGGCGTCGAGCACCATCAGCAAGGAGTCGACCATGGCCATCTCCGCCACCACGCACCTCAACTTCCGGGGTGACGCCCGTGCGGCGCTGGAGTTCTACCAGGCCGTCTTCGGTGGCCGCAGCACCGTCGTCAGCTACGGCGACCTGGGGATGCCGAAGGACCTGCCGGACGCCGACAGGGTCGTCTTCGGCCAGGTCACCGCCGACAACGGCTTCGCCATCATGGCCTACGACGTGCCCGCCGGCGCCCCCGCCGCAGCCGCGCCGACCACCACCACCCGCAAGAACGGCACGACGCTGACCGGAGAGCGGTTCTTCGTCGCCGTCCGGGGGGACGACGCCGACGAGGTCGGCGCGCTCTGGCACCGGCTCGCCGAGGGCGCCGACCTGATCGAGGAGTACGGCCCGTCGCCATGGGCCCCCGGTTTCGGCATGCTCACCGACCGGTTCGGCGTCACCTGGGTCCTCGACGTCGCCACCCCGTACGCCGGCTGACCGCCCTGATCCGGTCCGGGTCGGCGACGTCGCCGACCCGGACCGGTCGGTCACTCGGTGCGCAGCCCGTCGGCGCGGGTGAGCCGCCACAGCAGCGGCATGCTCAGCCCGCTGATCGCCAGGACGGCCAGCGCGCCGAGACCGACGGCGAAGCCCACCACCGGCCAGGCGACCGTGACGGGGGCCTGCACCATCCGCAGCAGGGCCGCGCCGAGGCCGAGCCCGAAGCCGACCGCCAGCACCAGCCCGACCCCGACCGGCAGGGCGGTCTGCCACAGCACCGACCAGCCGAGGGTGCTGCGTCGGGTGCCCACCGCCACCAGCATGGCCAGCAGCCGGCGGCGTTCCCGCAGCTGCTCCAGCGTGCCGACCAGCATGCTGGTGGCGATCAGCAGCAGGGTGACGACCGTGCCGATGGCCAGGCCGCGCCGGATGTCGGCGAACCGGGGTGACTCGATGGTCGAGGACAACACGGACACGGGGGTGGCCAGGTCGATCGCGGCGACGGCGTTGCGGACGTGTTCGACCGCGTCCGGCTTGGCGGGGTCGAGCTTGAGGTAGACGGTCGAATGCAGCGGACCGAGGGTCCGAGTGGCGGCGGCTGCGGGGGTGAGCAGGACACCGTTCTGCATCCAGCCGGCCGGGTCGGGCCGGGCCTGCGCGGCACGGGCCGCCGTGGGCAGCCGCCACCGGGAGTTGTCGCGGACGACCAGCATCGCGTCGGCGGGGATGACCGTCGGGTCGTTCGGATCGTATGCCAGGAAGGTGTCCCCGTCCGCGCACCGGTCGAGACGGGCGAACTCGGCCAGCGCGGCGCAGTCGCCGACCCGGATCTCCACCGGTGGGCCGTCCGGCGAGCCGATGGTGGCCACGGAGACGAGGGTGCCGGTCGCAGCGGTAACCCCGTCGGCCCCGCCGAGCTGCCGCAGGACCCGGGCCAGGTCCGGCTGGTCCAGGAACTGCACCTGCACCTGCGCCCGGGAGGTGTCCTGCCCGCTGGCGGTGGTGAAGTCCCCGGCGATCCCGGCGAAGAGCATCTGCAGACCGATCGTGCCGGCGACGGCCACGGCGATGCCGTTGACCAGCCGGGCGGAGGTGGCGCTGTCCAGCTGCACCCGGCGGACCGCCAGCTGCCAGGACACCGGACCACCGCGCAGTCGTCGTACCAGCAGGTCGGTCAGCCAGGGCAGCACGGTGACCGTGCCGATCAGCAGCAGCACCGCGCCGGCCGGCACCACCCACCGGGTGACCCCGCCGTCGCCCTCGCGCAGACCGGCCACGGGCAGGAGCATGGCCAGGCCGACGGCGGGCAGCAGCAGCCGCCACCAGAGCCGACGGCGGACCGGGGTGCTACGCCGGGCCACTCCGAGCGGCTCGACCACGACCGCGCGCAACGCCAGCATCGCCACCAGCACGGCCAGCGCCGGCACGGCCAGCACGACGGCCAGCAGCAGCGCGGTGGGGGGCTGGATGTCGTCGGCGTACACACTGATGTCGTAGAGGGTGACCAGCGGGACCAGTTGGCGACCGGCGAGCAGGAACCCGATGCCGACGACGACCCCGAGCAGGGCACCGGCGGCGGCCTCCCCGGCGGCGATCCGCCGCACCATGGTGGTGTCCGCGCCGACCAGGCGCAGCGCGGCGAGTCGCCGGTCGCGTCGCTCACCGCCGTAGCGCACGGCGGAGCCGAGGAACACCGCGATGGGCAGCAGCAGCACCACGAAGATGACCGCCACCAGCAGCATCAGCACCGGGCCGAGACCCTCGCCGGGCAACCCGCCGCCGAACCTGTCCAGCCGGGTCGCCCCGGACGTGTCGGACAGCCGGTCATCGCCCTGGTAGTAGGCCAGTTCGTTGGGGCCGGCGAGGCCCTCGTCGGCGATGGTCCCGGTGACCCGCGCGCCGCCCAGCCGGGGGGTGAACAGCGGGCCGTCGGGGGAGTCGAGCAGCCGGCGCAGGGCGGGGGAGACGACCACCTCCCCGGGGGCGGGCAGGGCGGTCAGCCCCGGCGGGACGGGGGCGGCCGGTCCCTCCGGCCGCAGCAGTCGGCCCCGCACCGGCCGGCCCCGGAACTCGGTGTCCAGCGCGTGCACCAGCAGGGTGCCGGGACCGGCCGCGATCTGTTCGCCGAACCGCAGGTCGTCGCGGGCGTCGCCGCGTGCCTGCCGGGCGTCGAGCGCCCCGGGCACGGCGGTGGCCAGCAGCAGCATGGCCACCCCGATGCCGACGCCGACGGCGGTGAGCAGCGCCCGGGTCCAACCCTCCCGGCCGCCGGTGACGGCCATCCGGGCACCCATCGCCAGGTCCGCGAGCGCGCCCCGACCGGTCACGCCGCCACCTCCAGGTTGCGGGTCCGCCCGTCGCGCACCACGATCTCCCGGTCGGAGTACGCGGCCACCCGTGCCTCGTGGGTGACCAGGACCACCGCCGCCCCGCTGTCCCGGGCGGCCTCGGTGAGCAGCCGCATGACCCGTTCGCCGTTGAGTGAGTCCAGCGCTCCGGTCGGCTCGTCGGCGAAGATCACCCGGGGGCGGGTGACCAGCGCGCGGGCCACGGCGACGCGTTGCCCCTGGCCGCCGGAGACCTCGCCGGGGCGCTTGCCGGCCACGTCGGTGACCTCCAGCCGTTCCAGCCACTGCCCGGCCCGCTGCTCGGCCGCACGCCGGGGGACCCGGGCCAGCCGCAGCGGCAGCGCGACGTTCTCCAGGCAGGTCAGCTCGGGCACCAGCTGGCCGAACTGGAAGACGAACCCGAAGGCCTCCCGGCGCAGGGCGCTGCGCCGGGCGTCACTCATCGTCACCAGGTCCTGGCCGTCGAAGACGACCCGGCCCCGGTCGGGGCGGACGATCCCGGCCAGGCAGTGCAGCAGGGTGGACTTGCCGGAGCCGGACGACCCGAGCACCGCGACCACCTCGCCCTCGTCGATGCGCAGCCCGGCGTCGACCAGTGCGGCCGTCTCGCCGAAGCTGCGGTGCAGGCCCTCGGCGACCAGCAGCGGGGCGCTCATGCGCGCACCCGCGCGGCCAGGTCGTCGAGGCGGGCGGTGGTCAGTTCCAGCCAGCGCAAGTCGGCCTCCAGGTGGAAGAGCGCGTGATCACAGATCAACTGTTCGGCGAGATCGCCGCCGCGCTTGCGCCGGGTCAGCTCCCGCATCAGCCGCAGGTGCTCGGCGCGCTGCACGTCGAGCAGTTCGGCGGCCTCGCGGCCGGTGAGCAGGGCGAGCACCACCTTGGTGTAGAGGATGCTCTGCAGATAGGGCTCGGGCTGTTCCGGGCGGGCCAGCCACTGCGCCACGTCGGCGACGCCGGCCTCGGTGATGGCGTACCGCTTGCGGTCGGGGCCCTCGCCGGGCTCGACCGCCTCCACCTCGACCAAGCCGCCGCGCAGCAGCCGGGACAGGGTCGCGTAGACCTGGCCGTAGGCGACCGGGCGGGAGTGGCCGAAGTGTTCGTCGTAGCGCCGTTTGATGTCGTAGCCGTGCCGGGGGGTCGCCTCCAGCAGGCCGAGGAAGGTCTGGCCGATGGACATGCCGGCGACTATACACACCGCGTATACGCGCGTTGTCTACACCCAGCGCCGACGTGGTCGTGGCCGGCTCCCGGTGACCCCCGCGGTGTCGCCCGCGAATGTGACACCGTCCGACGGATTGACCCGCAGATTGATACATGTCAGTGTTTGCTTCCCCGGCGTTTCCGCCGCGATCCCACCCCCGGATCGCGGGTCGCCCGTCCACCCCCGGTCACATCCGACAGACGGGACGGTGACGCCCGGGCGGATGCCCCGCCGACCCCCATGAGGAGCACGCATGAAGCGCAGAACCCTGGCGATCGCCGCCGTCACCGCGGTGACGCTCGCCCTGGCCGCGCCACCGGCCACGGCCGCCCCGACCGCCCGGCCGGCCACCGCCGCGCCGGCCGTCGCCGCGCTCGCCGCGCCGGACGTCCAGGTCGCCAACGTCCAGGCGCACCTGGCCCAGTTCCAGAGCATCGCCACCAGCAACGGCGGCAACCGGCGGGCCGGCTCGGCCGGCTACACCGCCTCGGTCGCCTACGTGAAGTCCAAGCTCCAGGCCGCCGGCTACACGGTCACCGAGCAGACCTGCACCAGCTGCACCTACCAGGGCAACAACGTGATCGCCGAGTGGCCGCAGGGCCCGACCACCGACGTGGTCATGTTCGGCGCGCACCTCGACGGCGTCGCCGCCGGACCGGGCATCAACGACAACGGCTCCGGCTCGTCGGTGCTGCTGGAGAACGCCCTGGTGCTCGCCCAGCAGAACCCGACCATGAGCAAGCGGGTCCGGTTCGCCTGGTGGAACGGCGAGGAGCAGGGCCTGCAGGGCTCCAAGTTCTATGTCAACTCCCTGACCACCGCCCAGAAGGGCTACATCAAGGGGTACTACAACTTCGACATGGTCGCCTCGACCAACGGCGGCTATTTCATCAACCGGGTCACCTCCACCACCGCCGCGCCGCTCAAGGCGTACTGGGACTCCCTCGGGTTGTCGCCGGAGGAGAACACCGAGGGCCAGGGCCGCTCCGACGACTACTCGTTCCAGCAGGCCGGCATCCCCACCTCGGGCTACGCGATGGGGGCCAGCGCCCGCAAGACCAGCGCCCAGGCCAGCAAGTGGGGCGGCACCGCCAACGCCGCGTACGACCCGTGCTACCACTCGTCCTGCGACACCACCAGCAACATCAACGCCACCGGGCTCAACCGCAGCGCCGACGGCGTCGCGTACGCCATCTGGGACCTCGCGGTCGGCGGCGGCACCCCGACCAACGACTTCTCCGTCGCGGTCAGCCCGACCTCGGGTGGCGTCACCCGGGGCGGCTCCACCACCGCCACGGTCAGCACCGCCACCACCAGCGGCAGCGCCCAGACCGTCGCCCTGTCGGCCTCCGGTGCACCCAGCGGCGTGAGCGTCTCGTTCAGCCCGTCGTCGGTCACCTCCGGCGGCTCGGCCACCATGACGGTCAGCGCCTCGTCGAGCGCCAGCCTCGGCAGCTTCACCCTCACCGTGACCGGCACCGGCTCGGCCACCCGCACGGCCAGCTACACCGTCACCGTCACCGGCACCGGTAGCTGCACCGGCGGGCAGGTCGTCGGCAACGGCAGCTTCGAGTCCGGCACCACGCCGTGGACGGCCACCTCCGGCGTCATCACCAACTCGTCCAGCCAGCCGGCCCGCACCGGCTCCTACAAGGCATGGCTCAACGGCAACGGCAGCACCAGCACCGACACCCTGTCCCAGTCGGTGACCGTGCCGGCCGGCTGCTCCTCCTACGCCCTCGCCTTCTACCTGCACATCGACACCGCCGAGCGGACCACCACCGTCGCGTACGACAAGCTGGTGGTGCAGGTCGGCAGCACCACGCTGGCGACGTACTCCAACCTCAACAAGGCCAGCGGCTACACGCTGCGCTCGTTCGACCTCGGCGCGTACGCCGGCCAGACGGTGACCCTGAAGTTCACCGGCACCGAGGACTCCTCGTTGCAGACCAGCTTCGTCATCGACGACGTGACGTTGCAGGTGAGCTGACCGACCCGGGTGGGGTGGACGCCTGGTCCACCCCACCCGGACCGTCATGGCGATAAATGTCATACCCCGGTCGGACCATGGGGACATGGCTGCCCCCGCGCTGTCCCACCACAGTGGTCAACCCCGATCCGTGCCGCTGCGCGAGCTGCGTACCCGGCTGACCCAGCTGATCGCGATGGCCGAGCTGACCGACACGGTCACCCTGGTCACCCGCGACGGCGACCCCCGGCCGGTCGCCGCGATCGTGCCGGCCTCCGCCGCCCGCAGCGCCGCCCAGGCCCGCGCCGACGACGAACGCCTGGGCACGGTGACCGCGGGTTGGGCCCGCCGGCTGGAGGAGTCACACCGGCAGGGCGCCCGCCGGCACGCCGCCGAGCTGCGGGCCATGACCGACGCCCTCGCCGAGGTCTGGGCCGAGCTGGACCGGCACGTCCCACCCGGCACCGACCCCGCCGTCGACCGGCTCCGCGCCGCCCAGGCCGACCTGCGCCGCGACTGACCCGGGCACACCCGACACCCAAGGCCACCGCGTCAACCCCGACGCCCGGGCCGCTCCCGACCCGTGCCACGACCGGCACGCCCGCCGGTAGACGCGTCATGCCCACCCGACTCCACTTCCCGCCCCGCTCGCCCCACCCCACCCCGGTGATCAAGAAGTTTGCGTCAAGTGATCAAGAGGTTTGCGTCAATCTGAAGATCGAAGCTGACGCAAACCTCTTGATCACCGAGAACGGGAAGGGGCACGGGGCCTGGGTGGGTGGGGTTCAGTTGACCGGTGTGGGGGCTCGTGTTGGGCGGGTGGGGGTGGTCGGGTGGTCCATCGTGCGCCAGGGGCCGCCCAGCAGTGGGGTGAGCACCACCAGCAGGTAGCAGCCGCCCACGGTGAGCAGGACGGGCGTGGTGCCGAAGCCGTCGACGGCCACCCCGGCGGCGAGCGCGCCCAGCGGGATGCCGGCCCAGCAGCCGGCCCCGATCACCCCGAAGACCCGGGCGCGCAGGTGGGCCGGCACCCGTTCCAGCTCCACCGCGCCGAGCAGCGGGTTGATCGCACCGGCGGCGAAGCCGGACAGGGCGAAGACCGCGACGATCCAGGGCAGCGGCGGCGCGGCGGCCAGCGCCCAGAAGGGCGGCGCACCGGCCAGGGCGAACGCGGTGACGAGGGTGGCCCGGCGGGGCAGCCGGTGGCCGACCCCGCTGAACAGCAGCGACCCGGCCAGCGCGCCGCCACCCATCGCGCCGACCAGCAGGCCGAACGCGGTGGGCCCGCCGAGTTCCCGGTCGGCCACCACCGGCAGCAGCACGTTGCTCTTGGTCGCGTCGAAGAAGTTGGTCACCAGCACCAGCAGCACCACCGCGCGCAGCAGCGGCTCCCGGCTCAGGAACCGCACCCCGGCGGCGAATTCCCGCCAGTAGCCGCCGCCGGCCGGATCGGTCGGCGTGGCCGGACGCAGCGACCGGGGCACCAGCACCGTCACGACCAGCGCGGAGACCGCGAAGGTGACGGCGTCCAGGGCCAGCACGGGGAGCGCACCGAGGGTGGCGACGAGCAGGCCGGCAATCGGGGCGCCGATCAGCCGGGCGCCCCGCTCGCTGGCCTCGTACCAGCCGACGGCCCGTTCCAGCGGCACCCCGGCGGCGGTGGCCGCCTCGGGCAGCAGGGCGTTGCGGGCGGTCTGCCCGGGGGTGTCGAGCAGGCCGCTGGCGAAGACCAGCCCGAGCAGCGCCCAGAACGGCAGGCCGACGGTGGCGTCGAGCAGCGGCACGGCGGCGACCGTCAGCCCTGACACCACGTCGGCCAGGACGCTGGCCCGGCGGTAGCCGATCCGGTCCACCAGCACCCCGCCGAGCGCCCCGCCGAGCACCACCGGCACGGCGGCGACCGCACCGGTGAGGCCGGTGGCGGCGGGCGAGCCGGTCTCGGCGAGCACGTAGAGCGGCAGCGCGATCAGGGTGAGCATGTTGCCGGTGAGCGAGACCGTGTGACCGACCAGCAGGCCGACCAACGGCCCACGGTGGCGCGGCGTCACCGCTGGTCCCGGAAGGCGTGGTACATCAGCGACACGGTCTCGGCTCCCGGCCGGGCCGGGTCGCTGCGGGCCTGCCAGCGGGCGGCCAGCGCCTCCAGGTCGGCCCGCAGCTCGATCAGCTCGTCGCTGGTCAGGTGCAGCCAGGAGTCGCTGCTGGCGGTGCCGCGTACCCACTGCGGGTCGAGGGTCGCCTCGACGTCGAGGTAGTGGCCGAGCCGTTCGGTGTACCGGTCGAGGACCGCGCGGCGGAGCAGGTCGGAGGCGGCCCGGCGTTCCGGGTCGGCGAGCAGCTCGACCGGCTCCCAGGAGGTCCGGGTGTGCGTCGCCCGCCACCAGCGTTCGCGGCGGTCGCGGGCGTGCTCGGGGGCCTCCTCGACGAAGCCGTGTTCGGCCAGCTTGCCCAGGTGGTAACTGACCGAACCGACCGCCTCGTCGATGGCGTCGCTGAGCATGCCGACGCTCTGCGGACCCCGCACGCGCAGCTCGCCGAGCAGCCGCAACCGGGTCGGGTGGGCCAGCGCACGCATCGCCCGGGGGTCGGTCAGGTGCCGGGGGTGCTCCTCTGTCATGCCGCCACGGTAAAAGAACAAGACATGAAGTACAAGAGTTCTTGTATAGCTGGTCCGGTGGGCCGCCGGTCGACGCGCTGCGGACCGCACGCGGGGCGGGGACAATCCGACGGGAGCATCGGCCGGGGGACCGGCCGGCCCGCGAGCCGGAGGCGGTGTCGATGAGCGGATCGGCGGTGGCGGCCGGACCCGACCGGGCCGGGAGCGGGCGGTGACGTCCGGGCTCGCGCTGACCTTCGCGCTCGGCGCGGCATTCGCCTACGGCGTCGGCTCGGTCCTCCAGGCCGTCGGGGCGCGGCGCGGCGCCAGCACCCTGCGTGCCCTCGGGCACCCGCTCTACCTCGCCGGCCTGGCCTGCGACACGCTGGCCTGGCTCGCCTCCCTGGTCGCCCTCCAGAAACTGCCCGTGTACGCGGTCCAGTCGGTGACCGCCGGCTCCCTCGCCGTCACCGTGGTCATCGCCCGGATCGTGCTCGGCGCGCGACTGCGCCGCCGCGACACCGCGGCGATCCTGCTCACCGTCGCCGCCCTGACCGTCATCTCGCTGGCCGCCGGCCCCGAACCGCCGGTCACCGCGTCGACGGCGCTCCGGGTCGGCCTGGCCGGTACGGCGGTGCTGACCGCCGCCGCCGGGGTCGCCGCCCTGCGGGTGGCCCGACCGGTCGTCGCCGCCACCCTGGCCGGCCTCGCCTGGGGGATCACCGCGCTGTGCGCGCGGGCGCTCACCCCGCCCCCCGACCCACTGGGCCACCCCGGCGCGGCGGCCTGGGACCTGCTGCGGGAGCCGGTCAGCTGGGGACTCGTCGTCTCCGGGGTGGCCGGGACGATCCTCTACGCGCACGCGCTGCGGCACGGGTCGGTCGGGCCGGTCACCGCCGTGCTCTGGGCGGTCGAGATCGTCGTCCCGTCGGTCGCCGGGGTGCTGCTGCTCGGTGACGGGGTCCGGCCCGGTTGGCTGCCCTGGGCGGTCCTGGCCACCCTGACCACGGTGGCCGCCGCGATCGTGCTGGCCGGTGCCCCGGGCACCGCCGACACCGCCGCAGCCGACGACCGCGCCCCCGGCTGAGCCCGCAGGGCACTCCGGGAGAAGGTCAGCCCTGCCGGCGGCCCCCGCCAGCCGGGCGGCGACCTTTGAGCCGACGACCCAGCTCCCGGGCGATCTCCCGGTTGGCGTCGCGTTCGGCGAGGACCTGGCGCTTGTCGTACGAGCGGCGGCCCCGGGCGAGCGCGATCTCCACCTTGGCCCAGCCGTTGCTGAAGTACATCGACAGGGGCACCAGGGTCACCCCGCCGTCGCGCAGCTTCTCCAGGATCCGGTCGATCTCCACCCGACGCAGCAGCAGCTTGCGGGTCCGCCGGGGCTGGTGGTTGGTCCAGGTGCCGTAGCCGTACTCGGCGATGTGCAGGCCGTGCAGCAGCAGCTCGCCGTCGCTCTCCTGGGCGAACGCGTCGACCAGCGACACCCGCCCCTCGCGCAGCGACTTGACCTCGGTGCCGGCCAGCACGATGCCCGCCTCGTAGGTCTTCAGCACGGTGTAGTCGTGGCGGGCCTTCTTGTTGGCGGCGATGAGCTTGCGCTCCGCTTCCCGCGACACGACGACCACCTCCGCTCGGATCTGCCAGCGGCGTACACCCTACCGTCGGTTGCGGCCCGGCCCCCGCGTGGCAGGATCGCCGCATGTCGGAATGGGCGGCGATCACACCGGAGGACCGGGACTGGACCGGCGTCATCGACGACGGCTGCGCCGAGTGCGGCTTCGTGCCGCAGCGGGCCGACGCCACCGGGGGCCGGCTGCGCGCCACCGTCCCGGTCTGGCGGGACGTGCTGTCCCGGCCCGACGCGACCCGGCGGCCCGCGCCGACCGTCTGGTCGCCGGTGGAGTACGCCTGCCACGTGCGGGACACCTGCCGGATCTTCCGGGGTCGGCTGGCGCTGATGCTCGACGAGGACGACCCGGTCTTCCCCAACTGGGACCAGGACGCCACCGCCGTCGAGGACGACTACTTCCACCAGTCACCGGCCCGGGTGGCCGGGGAACTCGCCGCGCAGGCCGAGTCGACCGCCGCCGCCTTCGACGCCGTCACGCCCGTGCAGTGGGACCGGCCGGGCCGGCGCAGCAACGGCTCGGTGTTCACCGTGCGCCGCTTCGCCGTCTACTTCCTGCACGACGTGGTGCACCACGTACACGACGTCACCCGCCCGACGACCACCCGCTGACCCCCCGGGGCGACGTCGCGGGCGGGGGCCGCCCGGGGCCGACGTCGAGGGGCGGTGTGGCGCAGCCCCCGGCGCAGCCGCCCGGCGGTAGGGTCCGCGGCCGTGACCGACTTCCTCGCCGAGACCCGCGCCTCCTACGACACGATGGCCGCCGAGTACACCACCCGCAACCGTGGTGAGTTGGCCGCCCGGCCGCTCGAACGGGCCGTGCTCGCCGCGTTCGCCGAGACCGTGCTGACCGGCGGGGGCGGCCCGGTGCTGGAGGTCGGCTGCGGCCCTGGCCGGATCACCGGTCACCTGCGCGACCTCGGGTTGGCCGTCACCGGGCTCGATCTGTCCCCGGGCATGCTGGCGCAGGCCCGGCTCGCCCACCCCGACCTGACCTTCGTCGAGGGGTCCATGCTGGACCTGCCGGTCGCCGACGGGGTGCTGGCCGGGCTGGTCGCCTGGTACAGCGTCATCCACGTGCCCGACGAGTGGCTGCCCCGGGTGTTCGCCGAATTCCGCCGGGTCCTCGCCCCCGGTGGGCACGCCCTGCTCGCCTTCCAGGTCGGCGACGAGACGGTCCGCTACACCGAGGCGTGGGGCCACCCGGTGGCGCTGGCGTTCCGTCGCCGCCGCCCGGACCACGTGGCCGCGCTGCTGAGCGCCGCCGGACTGCCGGAGCAGGCCCGGATGTGCCGGGCGCCGCAGGAGTTCGCCGGTGCCATGGAACGCACCCCGCAGGCCAGCCTGCTGGTTCGTCGGGACGACGACCGGGCGTGACCGGGCCGCCACGATACCTCGTATCCTGTTGCGCGGATCTGGCCCACCGTACGAGGAGGTTGGTGTGAGCAGTCGGACCGAGACGCTGGAATTCCAGGCGGAGACACGCCAGCTGTTGCAACTGATGGTGCACTCCATCTATTCGCACAAGGACATCTTCCTGCGCGAGTTGATCTCCAACGCCTCCGACGCGTTGGACAAGCTCCGGCTGGAGTCGCTTGTCGACTCCGACCTCGACGTGGACACCACCGACCTGCACATCGAGCTGGTGATCGACCCGGACGCCCGGACCCTGACCGTCCGGGACAACGGCGTCGGGATGTCCCGCGAGGATGTCGTGTCGCTGATCGGCACCATCGCCCGTTCCGGCACCGCCGAGCTGCTGCGCAAGCTCAAGGAGTCCAAGGACAACGCGGGCAACGAGCTGATCGGCCAGTTCGGCGTCGGGTTCTACTCGACGTTCATGGTCGCCGACCGGGTCACCCTGCTCACCCGGCGGGCCGGGCAGACCGAGGGCACCCGGTGGGAGTCCAGCGGCGAGGGCACGTACGTGGTGGAGACGGTCGACGACGCCCCGCAGGGCACCTCGGTCACCGTGCACCTCAAGCCCGCCGACGACGAGGACAACCTGCACGACTACGCCGACCTCGCCACGGTCCGGCAGATCGTCAAGCGGTACTCGGACTTCATCGCCTGGCCGATCCGCACCACCGTGCCGGGCGTCGACGGCGGCGAACCCACCGAGGAGACCCTCAACTCCCGCAAGGCGCTCTGGGCGCGTCCGCGCGACGAGGTCGCCGAGGAGGAGTACCGGGACTTCTACCGGCACGTCAGCCACGACTGGACCGACCCGCTGGAGACCATCCACATGCGGGGGGAGGGCACCTTCGAGTACGAGGCGCTGCTGTTCCTGCCCGCGCACGCACCGTACGACCTGTACCAGGCCGACGGCCGGCGCGGGGTGCAGCTCTACGTCAAGCGGGTCTTCGTGATGGACGACTGCGCCGCGCTGATGCCGAACTACCTGCGCTTCGTCAAGGGCGTGGTGGACGCGCACGATCTGTCGCTCAACATCTCCCGGGAGATCCTCCAGCAGGACCGGCAGATCCAGATCGTCCGTCGCCGGCTGGTCCGCAAGGTGCTCGCCACGGTCAAGGACATGCGCACCGGCAACCCGGAGCGTTTCGCCACCTTCTGGGGCGAGTTCGGCCGGGTGGTCAAGGAGGGCCTGCTGGAGGACGCGGACAACACCGAGACGATCCTGGAGCTGGTCTCGGTGGCCTCCACCCACCACGACAGCGACCCCACCACCCTGGGCGAGTACGTGGCGCGGATGAAGGACGGCCAGGGCGAGATCTACTACGCCACCGGCGAGAACCGCACCATGCTGGAGAACTCGCCGCACCTGGAGGCATTCCGGGCCAAGGGCTTCGAGGTGCTGCTGCTCACCGACCCGGTCGACGAGGTGTGGGTGGAGCGGGTCGGCCAGTTCGACGGCAAGCCGCTGCGCTCCATCGCCAAGGGCGAGGTCGACCTGGAGACCGAGGAGGAACGCAAGGACACCGAGGTCGCCCGGGAACAGCAGAACAAGGAGTACGCCGAGCTGCTCACCTTCCTCGGCGGGGCGCTCGCCGACACGGTCAAGGAGGTTCGGCTCTCGTCCCGGCTGACCACCTCGCCGGCGTGCATCGTCGGCGACGCCCACGACATCACCCCGACCCTGGAGAAGATGTACCGGGCGATGGGGCAGGAGTTGCCCCCGGTCAAGCGCATCCTCGAGCTCAACCCGACCCACCCGCTGGTCAGCGCCCTGCGCGTCGCCCACCAGCGGGGCGACGACACGTCGGGGCTGACCGAGACCGCCGAGTTGGTCTACGGCACGGCGCTGCTCGCCGAGGGGGGCGACCTGGCCGACCCGGCCCGGTTCGCCCGGCTGCTCGCCGACCGGTTGGCCCGTACCCTCTGATCCGGCACGGTCCCGGCCGGGAGGTGCCCGGCCGGGACCAGCGCACCGCGTCTCGTCGGACCGTGCCGAGCGCCCCTCCGACCGGGTGACCGGGCCACCCGGTCGGGGAAGCGGTACGGGAATTACCCGGCGCGCGGGAGCTTGTGCGGGCCGCCGCGGGTGCTGGCCGCGTCCGGGCCTCGTGCCCAGGTCGCGAACGTCGATGTGTTCGCCGCGTCGGCGGATAGGCTGGGTCCTGGTGTGCCGGGAAGTCTGGTCGGCGATGGATGACGCGACCCCTGCCGACGAGGAGTTTCCGTGACCGACGCCGACCGGCGCCGTACCAGCCTGTTCGCCCGCCGCTCGTGGGGCGAGACCAGCCGCATCTCCACCATTCTCCGCAAGGAGACCGTCGGCGGGGCACTCCTGCTCGTCGGGGCGTTGATCGCCCTCGTCTGGTCCAACACTCCCTGGTCGGAGCAGTACCAGGCGCTACGGGACCTCACCGTCGGCCCGGCGGCGCTGCACCTGGATCTCAGCCTCGCCACCTGGGCCGCCGACGGTCTGCTGGCCGTTTTCTTCTTCGTGGCCGGTCTGGAACTCAAGCGCGAGTTCGTCGCCGGTGACCTGCGGGATCCCCGCCGGGCTGCGGTGCCGGTGGCGGCGGCCGTCGGCGGGGTGGTCGTGCCCGCCGTCCTCTACTACGTGATCGCCGCCGGCGCGGGTACCGACGCCGGCCGGGGCTGGGCCATTCCGACCGCCACCGACATCGCCTTCGCCCTGGCGGTGCTCGCCGTGGTGGGCCGGTTCCTGCCGTCGGCGCTGCGGACCTTCCTGCTCACCCTGGCGGTGGTCGACGACCTGCTCGCCATCATGATCATCGCGGTCTTCTACACCTCGGACCTTTCCGTCGGCCCGCTGCTGGGCGCGCTGCTGCCGCTCGCCGCCTTCGCGTTCCTGGTGCAGCGCCGCGTCCGGTCCTGGTGGCTGCTGCTGCCCCTGGCGGCCCTCACCTGGGTGCTGGTGCACGAGTCGGGCGTGCACGCCACGGTGGCCGGCGTCATGCTCGCCTTCACCGTCCCGGTGGTCCGCAGCGCGGCGGCCGGTGGCCCGGACGCCGGCCCCGGCCTGGCCGAACACTTCGAGCACCGGGTCCGGCCCATCTCCGCCGGGATCGCCGTTCCGATCTTCGCGTTCCTCTCCGCTGGCGTCACCGTCGGCGGCCTCGCCGGCCTGGCCACCGCGTTGACCGACCGGGTCGCGATCGGCATCGTCGTCGGCCTGATCATCGGCAAGCCGGTCGGCATCCTGATCGCGACCTGGCTGGTGTCCCGGTTCACCCGCGCCGACCTCGACGAGGGCCTCAACTGGCTCGACGTGCTCGGTCTCGCACTGCTCGGCGGGATCGGTTTCACCGTCTCGCTGCTGATCGGGGAACTCGCCTTCGGCCTCGGCAGTGAGCGGGACGACCACGCCAAGATCGCCGTACTCGCCGGCTCACTGCTGTCTGCGCTGCTGGCCAGCGTCATCCTGCGCGCCCGGGGACGCGTCTACCGGCGGGTGCACGACGCGGAGAGCATCGACCTGGACCGCGACGGCGTACCGGACGTCTTCGAACCGGAGTCGGAGCGGCCCACCGGGCGGTGACCCGGCCATCGCAGCGGTGCCCCCACCCGGTCGCTATGATCACGGCGATCCGAGGAGCGCCGGGAAGTCTGGTCGGCACCGTGCTGGTCCGTGCCCCTGGAAGGTCTCGCCGTGCTGCTGCTCTGCTTCGCCGCCGTCCTGCTCGCCGCAGTGCTGGTTTCCGCGTTGGCCCACCGGACGATCCTGTCCACCGCGGCGCTGTTCCTGGTCGCCGGGTTCCTGCTCGGTGAGAACACCGGCGGGGTGCTGCACCTACGGGCCGACTCGCCGATCGTGGCGCAACTGGCCGAGCTGGCGTTGTTCGCGGTGCTGTTCACCGACGGGATGCGGGTCGGCTGGGCCGATCTGCGCGCGGCCTGGCGGCTGCCGGGCCGCGCGCTGGGCTGGGGCCTGCCACTGACCCTGCTGGTGACGGCGGTGCTGGCGCACTACGTGGCCGGGCTGGACTGGCCGGAGGCGTTGCTGATCGGCGCGATCCTGGCCCCCACCGACCCGGTGTTCGCCGCCGCGCTGGTCGGCAACGACAAGGTACCGTCCCGGCTGCGGCACCTGCTCAACGTCGAGTCCGGTGTCAACGACGGCCTGGCGCTGCCGTTCGTGGTGGTGCTGCTCGCGGTCGCGGCCGGCTCGGACGACCTGCACCTGGGGGAGTTGGGCACCGAGTTGGCGGTGGGGTTGCTGATCGGGGTGCTGGTGCCGTTGGCGGCGATCGCGTTGGAGCGGACCCGGTGGTTCGCCGCTTCGGCGGCGTACGCGCCGCTCAACGGGGTCGCCATCGGTCTGCTCGTGCTGGCGCTGGGCAAGGTCACCCACGGCAACCTGTTCCTGGCCGCTTTCGCCGCCGGCATCACGGTGGCCACGTTCGGGCCCCGGGAACGGGCCGCGTTCGAGCACTTCGGGGAGAACGTCGCCGAGTTGCTGAAGCTGGCCGCGCTGCTGGTGTTCGGCGCGTTGATCTCGGTGGAGTTCCTCGGCGAGATCTCGTGGGCCGGCTGGCTCTTCGCGGTGCTGGCGATCGTGGTGGCCCGCCCGCTCGCGTTGTGGATCTCCTTCCTGCGCTCGGGGCTGAGCCTGCGCGAGCAGGCCGCCGCGATGTGGTTCGGGCCCAAGGGGTTCGCCTCGGTCGTCTACGGACTGCTGGTCCTGGAGTCCGGTATCGCCGCCGGTGACGAGGTGTTCCACCTGGTCGCGCTGACCATCGTCATCTCGATCCTGGCGCACTCCTCCACCGACGTGGTGGTGGCGCGCGCCTTCGACGAGGCCCGGGAGGCACCGGCGTGGCACGGGGTGGTGCACCGGTGGCGGCGGGCCGCCCGCCCCGCGCCCGTCTCCCGGCCGGGACCGGGAGACGGGCCCGACCGGACCGGCGACACCGACGACGCTCAGGCCAGCACGAAGTAACGCAGCCACAGGTACGGCACGGCCAGCCCCACCGTGACCAGGGTCACGATCAGCCCGTACCGGGTGAACTGCCAGAAGGTGATCCGCTGCCCGGCGCGTTCGGCCAGTCCCAGCACCACGACGTTGGCGGAGGCGCCGACGGCGGTGGCGTTGCCACCCAGGTCGGCACCGAGGGCCAACGCCCACCAGAGCACCCGGGACTGGGCGGTGTCGCCGTTGGCGTTGACCATGTCGGCGACGACCGGGCTCATGGTGGCGACGTAGGGGATGTTGTCGACGATCGCCGACAACGCGGCCGATCCCCACAGCAGCACCATCGTGGCGGGCAGCAGCCGGTCGGCGGTGGCGTCGATCGCGGCCCGGGAGATCTGCTCGACCACCCCGGTGTTGACCAGCGCGCCGACCATGATGAACAGGCCGGCGAAGAAGACCAGGGTGGGCCACTCCACGTCCCGGCTGACCTCCCCGGCGTCGAGGCGGGACAACGCGAGCAGCAGCAGCCCGCCGAGCAGGGCGACCACCGCCGGTTCGAGGTGCAGGGTGGTGTGCAGGACGAATGCGGCGGTCACCGCGCCGAGTACCGCCAGCCCGAGGATGAGCAGGCGAGGGTCCCGGATCGCGTCCTTCTCCCGCAGCGAGGCGATCTGCGCGGCACGGGTCGGGTCGTAGCGGAAAGCCCGCCGGAACAGCACCCGGCACAGGCCCAGGAAGACCACCAGCAGCAGCACCACCAGTGGGGCGAGGTGGATCAGGAAGTCGTTGTAGCTCAGCCCGCCCCGGCTGCCGATGATGATGTTCGGCGGGTCGCCGACCAGGGTGGAGGTGCCGCCGATGTTCGATGCCATCGCCTCGGCGATGAGGAACGGCACCGCCGGCACGTCCAGGCGTTCACACACCAGGAAGGTCACCGGGGCGATGAGCAGCACGGTGGTGACGTTGTCCAGGGCCGCCGAGGCGACGGCGGTGATCAGCACCAGGATCACCATCACCCGAAACGGTCGCCCCTGGGCGCGCTTGGCCGCCCACACGGCGACGTACTCGAAAGCACCGGTGCGTTTGAGCACCGCGACGATGAGCATCATGCCGATGAGCAGGAAGATGACGTTCCAGTCGATGCCGGACCGCTCGGAGAAGAAGGCGTGTTCGGTGTCGGTTGCCCCGATCAGGAACATCACCGCCGCGCCGCCGAGGGCGGCGGCCACCCGGTGGATCTTCTCGGTGGCGATCAGCATGTACGCGACGGTGAAGACGGCCACCGCCGTCCAGGCCAGGCCGCTCACGCCGTACCCAGCATCCGGTCGAGCAGGGCGTCCAGGGTGATGCCGCCCGTCACCGCCGCGCCCCGGGCCGCGACCGCGACCAGTGGGCTGCGTTTCTGGGCCATCACCGCAGCGACCTCCAGGACGGTGGCCTGCGGTTCGACCACGGGCGGTCCGGGCTGCTCATGGGGCAGCAGCTCAGCCACGGAACGACCCTCCGCCCCACGCAGGAAGACATCCGCCGACGGCTCGTCGATCATCCGGGCCAGCGTCGGATCCTCCCGGCAGTAGCCGGGGATGACCAGACGCAGCACCTGGGTGCCGGGCAGCACCGCGACGGGACGACCGGCGGCGTCGACGACGATCAGCCCGGGTAGGTTGTGCCCGGCGAGCAGCCGGGCAGCCTCCAGCACCGGGGCGTCGAGGGTGATCGTGGGAAACGGCACCGCCAGGTCCTTGGCGCGCACGGCGACTCCTCGAAGGTGTTTCGGGCATGGGCTACCGCACGCCGACCAGTCTTCCCGGCACACCTGCCGTCACCCTAGTACGAGATCCGTCGGTGGACAGGAGTCGGCATGTCGCCCGAGAAGCCGAAGCCCGGTCTTCTCCCGGGCACCGCCCGTCGCCGTGCCGGCCCGCTGTCGCACGCCCCGGCGGGAGAGGGGCACGGTCGCCGACCGGGATGGCGCTCAGACCGGGTAGACGCGCGTCGCGGCGGTCTGGACGCTCGCCCAGACCTGCTGCCCGGGGAGCAGCCGCAGCCCGGCGGCGACGACCGGGGTGACGTCGGCGACGGTGCTGACCGTCCCGGTGAGCTGCACCCGCAGGTGGTCCCCGTGCCGGTGCACCCCGGCGACGGTGGCCGGCCAGGTGTGCGGGGCGTCGCCCTCGGGCCGCTCCGGGTGCAGGGTGACGGCGGTGGGCGGGAAGACCACGAAGGCGTCGCCGTCGAGCCGGTCGGTGGTCGGCACGGCGCACCCGTCGGCGAGGTGGACGAGCCGGCCCTCGGCCCGGCCCCGGTGCAGGTTGAGCCCGACCAGCCGGGCCACGTAGTCGGTGCGCGGCCGGGTGGTGACCGTGCCGGCGTCGCCCTCCTGGACCACCCGGCCGTCCTCGACGATGACCAGCCGGTCGGCCAGTGCCAGCGCGTCCAGTGGATCGTGGGTGACCAGCACGGCCGCCCCGGCGTGGTCGGTGAGGTGGCGGTGCAGGTGGGCCCGGGTGTCCAGCCGGGTGCGCGCGTCGAGCGCGGCCAGCGGCTCGTCGAGCAGCAGCAGGGTCGGTTGCACGGCGAGCGCCCGGGCCAGGGCGACCCGCTGGGCCTGCCCGCCGGAGAGCTGCCGGGGTCGGCGTCCGGCGTGCGCGGCCAGGCCGACCCGGTCCAGCCAGTCGGTGGCCCGCTCCCGGGCGGCCCGCCGGGGCAGCCCCTGCCGGCGGGGACCGAAGGCGACGTTGTCCCGGGCGGTCAGGTGCGGGAAGAGCAGGTAGTCCTGGAACACCACGCCGACCGGTCGATGCTCGGGCCGCACGAACCGCCGCGCGTCCGGGCGGTCCAGTTCCATCCCGTCCAGGCGCAGCCACCCGGCGCTGAGCGGGTGCAACCCGGCGAGGGTACGCAGCGCGGTGGTCTTGCCGGCGCCGTTCGGGCCGAGCAGCGCGACCACCTCACCGGCGGCGACGCGCAGCCGGACGTCCAGCCGGAAGTCGGCCCGGTCGACGACCAGGTGCCCGTCCAGCAGCGGGCCGGTCACGGGCCGGTGATCCAGCGGTCGCGCAGCCCGGCGAGGATCAGCACCGAGACGGTCAGCAGCACCAGGCTGAGCACGACGGCGGCTTCCACGTCGGTCTCCAGGGCCAGGTAGACCGCGAGCGGCATGGTCTGGGTGCGGCCCGGATAGTTGCCGGCGAAGGTGATGGTCGCGCCGAACTCGCCGAGCGCGCGGGCCCAGCACAGCACCGCCCCGGCGGCGACGCCGGGGGCGACCAACGGCAGGGTGACCCGGGTGAAGGTGGTCCACCGGCCCGCGCCGAGGGTGGCGGCGGCCTCCTCGTAGCGGTGGTCGGCGCCGCGCAGCGCCCCCTCCACCGCGATGATCAGGAACGGCATCGCCACGAACGCCTCGGCGAGCACCACACCGGTGGTGGTGAACGGCAGGGTGACGCCGAAGGTGGTGTCGATCCAGCCGCCGACCGGTCCACGCCGGCCGAAGACCAGCAGGAGGGCCACCCCGCCGACCACCGGCGGCAGCACCAGCGGCACGGTGACCAGCGCCCGGACCCACCGCCGCCCGGGGAACTCGACCCGGGCCAACAACCAGGCCAGGGGTACGCCCAGCGCGAGGCAGAGCAGCGTGGCGAGGGTGGCGCACTGGACGGACAACCGCAGCGCGGTGAGCACGCCGGGCGCGGTGAGGCGCGGTCCCAGCGACGTCCACGGGGTGCGCAGCAGCAGGCCGCCCAGCGGCAGCACCAGGAACAGCAACCCGAGCGCAGCTGGTACGAGCAGCGCGACCGGCACCCGTTGACCGGTGCCGCGTCGGCGGGCGGGGGCGGTCACGGGCCCGACGGGGGCTGGAACCCGGCGTCGGTGAGGACCGTCCGGCCGGCCGCGGAACGGACCAGCGCGACGAAGGCGCGGGCGGCCGTCGGGTTCGGCGCGTCGGCCAGCACCACGATCGGGTAGTCGTTGACGGCCCGCGTGGCCTCGGGGAAATCGATACCGTCGATCTCCCGGTCGGCCGCGCGGGCGTCGGTGCGGTAGACCAGGGCGGCGTCGACCTCGCCGAGCTTCACCTTGGCCAGCGCGCCCTTGACGTCCTGTTCGAGGGTGACCGGGGTGACCCGGACGCCGGCCCGGTCCAGGGCGGTGGTCGCCGCCGCCCCGCATGGCACCTGGGTGGCGCAGAGGGCGACCTTCAGCCCGGGCCGGGTGAGGTCGGCCAGCCCGGCGAGCCGCTGCGGGTTGCCCTCGGGTACGGCGATGACCAGCTGGTTACGGGCGAAGACGGTGGGGGTGCCGGCGGCGTGGCCGGCGTCGGTGACGGTGGCCATGTTCCTCGGGGCGGCGGAGGCGAAGACGTCGGCGGGCGCACCCTGGGTGATCTGGGTGGCCAGCGCGGAGCTGCCGGCGAAGTTGAAGGTGACCGTGCTGCCCGGGTGGTCCGCCTCGAACCGTCGGCCGAGGGCGGTGAACGACTCGGTCAGCGACGCGGCGGCGAAGACGGTCACCGTGCCGGTCGGGCCGCCGTCGTCAGCCGGACCGGTGCGGTCCACGCCACATCCGGCCAGGGCGAGGGTGGCCGTGGCGAGCAGGCCGACGACGGCGCGGACCCGCCGGCCGACCGCGCCGCCGCCGAGCCGGTGCAAGCAAACGGCCGGGCCGGTCCCGGCAGTGCCGTCGGCGGGACCGGCGTTGGCAGGGCCGGCGGTGGCGGTGGCGGTGCCGTTGGCGGTGCCGTTGGCGGTGCCGTCGGTGGCGTGGCGGGGGGCCGGGCCGGCGGCGGGGTGGGTCACGGCTGGATCCTTCCCCTGGCCGGACCGGTGGGCGCGGGTCGCTCCACCACGACGGTGGTCGACTTGATCACCGCGACGGCCACCGAGCCGACCTGGAGTCCCAGCTCGTCGACCGCCTCGCGGCTCATCAGCGAGACGATCCGGAACGGCCCGGCCTGGATGTCGACCTGGGCCATCACGGTGTCCCGGACGACGGCGGTGACGATCCCGCGCAGCCGGTTGCGGGCCGAGGAGAACTCGGCCCCCTCGTCCGGGCCGGCGGACTGGGTGCGGACGAAGGCGGCCAGCTCCACGCCGTCGACGAGCCGGTGCCCGTGGGCGTCCCGGTGGGCGGGGAGCCGGCCGGCGTCGACCCAGCGCCGCACGGTGTCGGCGCTGACGCCGAGCAGCTCGGCGGCCTCACTGATCCGAAACACGCTCACCCGGTCACCCTAGCCACTCGCAGTTACCGGCGGAAGGCGGTCGTATCACTAGTAGAAGCCAAGTGCGATGCCGTCCTATCGTCGCATGTGCGGCCGGCTGTGGCAGGCGGCCGTGACGGCGGCGGCCAGCTCGACCTCGGTGGGCTCCGCCCCGGAGGCCGGAGAGCGGTTCGCCGTGCCGGGCCGGGCGGGGTCGGGCGAACGAGGCGATCGGAGATCAGCGAGCCGGATCGTGGGCCGCCGCAGGTGTCGCCGCGACCGGGCAGACACGTCGCGGACTGCCGGGTGGGGGCCGACACGCCGACGGCCGGCCGTCGCGGGTGCGACGACCGGCCGCTGCCGGCAGTGTGGGGTCAGCTCAGGGTAAGCGCGGTGTCGTCCACCACGAAGGACGTCTGGAGGCTGCTGTCCTCCACCCCGCTGAACGAGATGGTGACGGTGCTGCCGGCCGACGCCGACACGTCGAAGCTGCGCTGCACGTAGCCGCTGGCGGCGTTGACGTTGGAGTACGTCGCCAGGGTGGTGCTGCCGGCCTTGACGGTCAGCTTGTCGTACGCCGTGCTGCCCGACTCGGCCGTGTCGATGTGCAGCCAGAAGGACAGGGTGGCCCGGCAACCGGCCGGGATGCTCACCGACTGGGTGACGGTGTCGGTGTGGGTCGAGCCGTACCCGTTGAGCCACGCCTTGTACGAGCCACCGTGCGCGGCCTGGCTGGCCGACGAGGTGATCACGCCCGAGGTGGCGGTCCAGCCGGTGCCGCCGGACTCGAAGCCGGGGTTGGTCAGTTTCTGGCCCGAGCAGCCGCCCGAGGTCGGGGTCGGCGTCGGGGTGGAGGTCGCCGTCGGGGTGGGCGTCGGGGTGCCGCCGGTGCAGGTCGGGTCGGCGGACTGGGCGGGCACGCTCACCGCGTCCCAGGCGGCCTTGACCGTGTTGAACTCGGTGCAGCTGCCCGGGTAGAGGGTCTTGGCGGCCTGCAACGTCCAGGTGCGGTACTTCAGGTACGACGAGGTGGTCGTCTTGAGCAGCATCGCGTTGTACATGATCTTGATAGCCTTCTGGATGCCCAGACCGGTCACCGTGCTGCTGTTGCAGGTCGGGCTGGTCGGCTGCCCGTTGGTCGGGTTGCTGCCCATGGCCAGCAGGTAGAACCAGTGGTTGCCGGGGCCGGCCGCCGCGTGCACCTCCTGGCTCGGGATGCTGCTGGAGTAGCAGTTGGCGTCGCCGAGCGCGGACGGGTTGTACATGTTGCGGATCGGCCCGCTGCCGACCAGGTTGATCTTCTCGCCGACGAGGAAGTCCGGCGCGTCGTAGCTGGCCGGCTCGTTGGCGAACCACTCGGTGGCCGCGCCGAAGGTGTCGGCGACGAACTCCTGGGTGTTGCCCCGGGAGATGCCGCCGGGGGTGGTGTCGTCGATGCCGTGGCCGATCTCGTGGGCCACCACGTCGAGCGAGCCGATCCACTGCCCGGCGGTGTTCTTGCCGATCTGCACCTGGCTGCCGTCGTAGTAGGCGTTCTGGTCGTTGAGGCCGACCCGGATGGGCCACGCGCCGCCGCTGCCGTTCGCGCCGTTGCGCCCCAGCCACTGCGACAGCATCTTGTGCTCGGTCTGCGCCGAGAACAGCGCGTCGACGCAGCCGGTCTCCTTGCTGGTGCCGGTGCCGTTGCCCCAGACGTCGTCCGGGCCGGAGAAGGTGGTGTTGTTCGCGGCGTCCTGGCAGCTCAGGTTGGTGGTGCCCGGGTCCTTCAGCGAGTAGGTGCTGCCGGACTGGGTGGTGGTCAGGGTGACCGGGCCGTTCCACGCCCCGGTGCCGGTGCCCCGGACGACGTGTTCCTGGGTGCCCAGCACCGCGCCGGTGACGGCGTCCACGTCGACGGTCAGCCGGCTGGGGCCGTCCGTGCCGGTGCCGGTGACGGTGGTCTCCCAGGCCAGCGCGGGCCGGGCGCCGAGGGTGTGCACGACCAGCGTGGTGCCCTCGACACCGGTGACCTTGCGCAGTTGGGCGCGGGCGATCCGCTCGGCCGCCGTGGTGGTGAGCTTCGGTGTGGTCGACAGGTCGCCGATGCTCTGCTGCTGGGCGACGGAGGCGTAGGTGACCTCCCCGGTGGCGGTGGTCGCCAGGACGAAGTCGCCGCCGACCACGGGCAGGCCCCGGTAGGTGCGTTCGTACGGCACGTACTGCATGCCCTCGGAGGAGATGACCGGCCGCTGCACGAACGCGTCGTCGGCGCTGGCGTGCAGGTAACCGGGGCGGCTGGCGACCAGCGAGCCGGCTGCGCCGACGGCGGCGGCGCGGGCCTGGGCGGGGTCGGGGGTGGGGTGGGAGGGCGCGGCCTGTACCGCTGCGGTGGTGCCCGCGGCGATCAGGCCGGCCGCGACCGCGCCGGAGAGCGCGACGAGGCGGGGTGAGAGCTTCAAGGGGGGTGCTCCTGTTCTCGGGCGGCGCTGCGAGACCCGGTGGGGTCGCGCGCCGATGCTGCGCTGAGGCGTGGTTGCGTCGGGCGGTCTCCGGGCTGCCGGCGGCCCGGTGGGGGTGACTGTCCGTCGCAGGTCGCCGGGGGTTGGCGACCACTGGAGGCACGATCACACGGGTAGGCACCCATATCAATGGGTTGACCGGGGCAACCATCGGACACTGTCGTCGGTACGACTGTTGCCGCTCGATGAACGACCGTCATGCACCCCGCCCTGAACAGGTCGTCCTCTCCGGATCCTGTCCGGTCGGCCGCCCCAGTTGATCGTTTTCGCCGGAACGCGCGGCCGATGCGCATACACCCGGTCGACCAGCAGTACGACAACGTCGTCATGTCCGTCGTGCTCGGCCCAGCGGGCACGAGTCGGATGCGCGGGTCACCTACCATTCGGGGCGTGCCGGACATCGACGGAACTCTCGCCGCCGCCGAGGTGTGGCGGGGGCAGGGCATCTGGTCGCAGGCCGCCCAACGGGCCAAGCGACGGATCACCAGGGGACGACGGCTGGTCGCCGCGTTCACCGTCACCGCCGCCGTCGCCGGCACCGCGGCGGCCCGACTGGCCGAGCCCGCGCCCACCGCCGGGCGGGTGCTGGCACTCGTCGCCGCCACGTCGCTGCTGCTGGTGCCGGTGGCCGGCCGCGCGGCCTCCCGGGACGCGGTGGCGGCCTGGACCCGGTTCCGCGCGACCTCCGAGGCGATGAAGGCGGAACTGCACCGCTACCTCGCCCGCGTCGCCCCGTACGCCGACGCCGATGCCGACGCCGTCCTGCTGCGCCGCCACGACCTGCTCCTGGCCGACGGCGGCGACCTGGTCGGGCACACCCTCGACGTCGCGGCGGGGCGGCGTCCGCTACCGCCCGTCTCCGACGTGCCGAGCTACCTCGTCGAACGGGTGCAGCGGCAGGTCGAGGGCTACTACCTGCCGGCCGCCCGGCGGGCCGGCCGGTCCGCCGCGCGCATCGGCCGGGCCGCGACCGGGCTGACCGTGCTGGCCGCACTGCTCTCCGCCGCCGCCGGGGTGCTGGGTGACGGGTGGGGCCTGACCGCCTGGGTGGGGGTGGCCGCGGTGGTCACCACGGCGCTGGTCGGCTACGGGGCGGCCCAGCGTTTCGAGCAGCAGCACCTGGAGTACGCCCGGACGGCCGACCAGTTGACCCGGTTGCGGACGACCCGCGCGGCCGGCCTGGGCTGGACCGACGACGACGCGCTCGTGGCCGAGGCCGAGCGGATCATCGCCCAGTCCAACGCCGCCTGGATGGCCAAGATGATCGAGGAAGATGGCGCTGCGCAGCAGTGACATGACGCGCTGTGGCGGATAGCATCATCGATATCTGTGATTGGCCGTCGACGTGGACGGACCTCCGTCCACTCCCGACACGAAATGGGGCCCCACGTGGACCGCACCCAACGCCTGTCCGATCCGTTCCCGGCGCCGATGAGCGACGTGCGGCGTACGCCACTCGGCCAGATCCCGGTCGACCGGGCCGTCGCCGTGGCCCGCATCGACGACCGCCGGGCGGCCCACCCGACCCGGGTCGACGTCGCCTCCTTCGGCTCGACGGTCTGACCTGGTCGACCCGCCCGTGCCTCCGGTCGCCCCGCTCAGCCAGTACGTCCTCAAGCTGACCAGCCGATGCGACCTGTCCTGTGACCACTGCTACGTCTACGAACACCCCGACCAGTCGTGGCGTCGTCAGCCCCGGTTGATGACGCCCGACACGGTCGAGGCCACCGCGCGGCGGATCGCCGAACACGCCGCCGACCACCGGCTCGGCACCGTACGGGTGGTCCTGCACGGCGGAGAGCCGCTACTCGCCGGCGCGGCCCGGCTCGCCGCCACCGCCGACACCCTGCGCCGGACCATCACCCCGGTGGCCCGGCTCGACCTGCGGATGCAGTCCAACGGGGTGCTGCTCACCCCCGAGATCGCCGACGTCCTCGTCGCCCACGAGATCCGGGTCGGCGTCTCCCTGGACGGCGACCGTTCGGCCAACGACCGGCACCGCCGCTACGCCACGGGTGCGAGCAGTTACGACCAGGTGCGCCGGGGGCTGGCCCTGCTGCGCCGCCCCGACTACCGCAGCGCCTACGCCGGCCTGCTGTGCACCGTCGACCTGGCCAACGATCCGCTCCGGGTCTACCAGGCGCTGCTCGCCGAGCAACCACCCCGGATCGACTTCCTGCTGCCGCACGCCAACTGGGACCGGCCGCCCACCCGCCCCGACGGCGCGGCCACCCCCTACGCGGACTGGCTGCTGACGATCCACCGGCGTTGGCTGGCCGACGGGCGACCGGTGCCGATCCGGTTGCTGGAGTCCCTGCTGGCCACCGCCGCCGGGGGCAGCACCAGCACCGAGGCCGTCGGGCTCGCCCCGGCCGATCTGGTGGTGGTGGAGACCGACGGCACCTTCGAACAGGTCGACTCGCTCAAGTCCGCCTTCCACGGCGCGGCCGCCACCGGCCTGGACGTGTTCCGCCACCCGGTCGACGAGGCGGCCGCCCATCCCGGCATCGCGGTGCGGCAGACCGGCCTGGCCGGCCTCTGCGCCACCTGCCGGTCCTGCCCGTTGGTACGCCGGTGCGGCGGTGGCCTCTTCGCCCACCGGTACCGCTCCGGCAGCGGCTTCGACAACCCGTCCGTCTACTGTGCCGACCTGGCCGCGCTGGTCCGCGCGACCACGACGCCCGCCGGCCCGGTGCCGGACCGGTCGGCCGACGCGCTGCCGTCCGCCGTCCTGGACGACCTCGGCTCCGGGCGGGGCGGTGCGGAGTCGATGGGTCAGCTCGCCGCCGTGCACCACGGCATCGCCCGCGCCCTGACGGTCGCGCTCAGCCCCGCCGCCACCGCCGACCCGGTCGCGGCAGCCGGGTGGCGGCTCCTGGTGGACCTGGACGTGGCCGCGCCCGACGCCGTCCAGACCGTGCTGACCCACCCCTTCGTGCGGCGGTGGGCCCAGCGGTGCCGGGCCGGGGAGACCGGTGAGCTGCCCCACCTCGCCGCCGTCGCCGCCGCAGCAGCGGTCCGTGCCGGCGTCGACACCGACCTCGTGCTGCCGGTACGGGCCGGCACGGTGCACCTGCCGACGCTCGGCACGCTCGTCGTGGACACCCCCGTCGACACCATCGCCGTCGCCATCTGCGCCGGATCGGTCGAGCTGCGGGCCGGCCGGCGTCGGATCCGGGTCCGCCCACTGCGGGGGCCGAACCCGGACCGGTGGCAGCCGACCCGGACGGCGTACACCGGCGACGGGACCATCCTCCTGGAGGACACCGACCCGTACCGGGACTGCTTCGACCTGTCGGTGGCGGCCCGGCTCACCCCGGCGGTCGCCGACCGGTGGACGACGCAGGTCCGGCAGGCGGTGCACCGCCTCGACGCCGAGGCCGTCGGCTACGCCACCGGCGTCCGTGCCCTGCTGCGCGCCGTGGTGCCGCTGCGACCCGACCCGTCCGGCCGGTCCCGCAGCGCCGCCGCCCGGTCCGCGTTCGGCGCGGTCGCCGTCACCCCGACGGTCGACGCCGCCGCACTGGCGGTGCTGCTCGTCCACGAGGTGCAGCACCTCAAGCTCGACGCGATCCTCGACGTCTGCGACCTGTTCGACCCCGCCGACGCCCGGCGGCTGCGGGTGCCCTGGCGCGACGACCCGCGCCCGGTGGAGGGCGCGTTGCACGGCGTCTACGCCCACCTCGCCGTCGCCGACGTGTGGCGGCACCGCCCCGGGGCCGAGGCGGTGGCGCACCACCGGCGCTACCGGGAATGGACCGACGGCACGGTCGACGCGCTGCTCGACCTGGGCAGCCTCACCGCCGACGGCCAGCGCTTCGTCCAGCGGATGCGTGCCACCCTGGACGACTGGCGGTGACCCCCGCCGGAGCGGCCGGCGGGGATCGTCGTGGTGTGCAGCGTCGCGACCCGGTGCGCCGGCCACGGACCGTCCCGGGTGCCGGCCGACCCCGGCCCGGATGCCCGTCGCCGACGCCGCCGGACCCCGACCGGCAGGAACGGGACAGCGCGGAGTTGGCGGCGATCGATACTGTGGTCGGTCGGGAGTGGCGGCGCCGGGCGGGAGCGGTAGGTGGCGGAGGAACAGTTCCGGGAGGACGAGAGCGCCCCCGTGTTCTTCCTCAGCTACGCCCGTACCGGCAACCGGGTGGCGGCACCCCCACGGGACACCAACCAGAAGGTCTTCCAGCTCTTCGTCGACCTCTCCGACCACGTCGTCGAGCTGCTCGGCCTGGGCCCCGGACGAACGGCGGGTTTCATGGACCGGATGCTCGACGGGGGACAGCTGTGGACCGACGACCTGGCCTTCGCCGCCGGGCACTGCCAGGTGTTCATCCCGCTGATCTCACCGCAGTACCTGCGCAGCGCGTGGTGCGCCCGGGAGTGGAACGCCTTCACCCGGCGGCGGGTCGTACCCCGCCCGGACGCCGAACCGTCGGCGGGGGAGACCCCGGTCATCCCCGTCAACTGGTCGGTGGTGGAGCGTCGGCGGATGCCCCCACCCGTGTCGCAGCGGCAGATGTTCACCCCCACCCGGTTACCCTCGGACATCGCCCCGCAATATCACGAGGAGGGCATCTACGGACTGCTCAGCCTCGGCAGCAACGGCAAGGACGCCTACGACGCGGTGGTCTGGCGACTGGCCCAGCGGGTCGCCCGCGCGTACCGCACGCACTGGGTCGAGGCGGCGGTGCCGACCGATCTGCGGCAGCTGCCCGACCAGTTCGAGGAGGACGGGCATGACCTGGCCTGACCCCTCCTCCCCGGCGGGCGTCGTCGGGCAGGAGACCTACTTCTTCCTCAGCTATGCGCACTCCGTCCCGCTGTCCGACGCCGCCCGGCCGGACACCGACTACTGGGTCAGCCAGTTCTTCCACCAACTCGCCGACGCGGTGCGGGAACGCGCCACCCGGCTCGGCCCGCTCGACGCGGGATTCTTCGACGGCCAGGTCAGCCCCGGCGTCGACCTGAGGCGGACGCTGACCAACGCGTTGAGCCTCGCCCACGTCTTCGTGCCCCTCTACTCACCGAACTACTTCCGCAACGCCTGGGCGCTCGGTGAACGCGACTCCTTCCGCAGCCGGCTGGTCCGGCTGGCGGCCGGCCGGGCCGAGCGGCACGTGCTGCCGGTGCTCTGGATGCCGCTGCCGTCCTGGGGGGACCGTCCCGAGACCGTCCAGGCGTTGGACCTGGTGGGTGACCCCGGCGACCGCGCCGACTACGCCGACAACGGGCTGCGGGCGTTGTGCAAGCTGAGCGCCTACCGCACCCAGTACCGCACCCTGCTCGGTGCGTTGGCCGACCGGATCGTCACGGTGACCGAGAACGAGCCGCTGGCCCCGTCCCGGGCGACGACGCTGACCAGCAGCCCGGTCCCCGACGGGCCGGGCGCCGCGCTCGTGGTCACCACCCTCACCGCCGACCGGGCGCGCTGGCGGCCCTACGGCGACCAGCACCAACTGGCCGTCGCCGACTACGTGGCCGCGACCGCGGAACGGCTGGGCCTGCCCACCCGGGTCGTCGAGCTGGCCGAGGCCCGGGACCGGGCCGCCAGCAGCCCGGCGGTGGTGCTGGTCGACGCCGGCGTCGGGGTGGCCGCCGCCCGGTCCGCACTCGACGGGTTGCCGCGGTGGGCGGTCCCGCTCGTCATCGCCGCCGACCACGCGCGTGGCGAGCCGACGCCCGAGGCGATCGCCGGTAGTTTGCAGGACGCCCGGTTCCCCTGGGTGCTGCCGGTGCGCACCATCGACGAGTTTGAGCGCTGCGCCCCGCTGCTGGTCACCGAGGCGCGTAAACAGTTCCTCCGGCACGGTCCGGTCGATCCGCCGCAGGGCCCGCACGACCCGAAGCCGACCCTGGGGGCGACCGGACCGTTCGACGTACGGCGAGGGAAGGCATGACGATGACTCCACCCCACGACGGCCAGGTCGTCACCTTCTACTCGTACAAGGGCGGCACCGGGCGCACGATGGCGTTGGCGAACACCGCCTGGATCCTCGCCGCGAACGGCCACCGGGTGCTCGTCGCCGACTGGGACCTGGAATCCCCCGGCCTGCACCGGTTCTTCGCACCGTTCCTCGACCCGGAGCAGGTCGCCTCCACCGGCGGGGTGATGGACCTGATCCTGGAGTACGAGTGGGAGAACGCCCGCCGCCGGCAGGAGGGCGTCGACACCCGCCCCGGCGACTGGCACCGGCAGTACGCCCGGGTCCACAAGTACGCCTTCTCGGTGGGCTGGGAGTTCCCCGGCGGCGGCACCCTGGACCTGCTGCTCGCCGGCCGGCACAACCCCGACTACGCGACCAGCGTCACCGGACTCAACTGGGAGAACTTCTACAACCGGCTCGGCGGGGCGCAGTTCTTCGACGCGCTGCGCGCGGACATGAAGCGGCACTACGACTACGCCCTGATCGACAGCCGCACCGGCATCAGCGACGTCGCCGAGATCTGCACCATCCACCTGCCGGACCTGCTGGTCGACTGCTTCACCCTCAGCGACCAGGGCATCGACGGCGCCGCCACGGTCGCCGCCCGGGTCCGCAGCTACGAGGGGCGACGGGCCCGCCGGGTGCTGCCGGTGCCGATGCGCGTCGACGAGGGGGAGAAGACCAAGACCGACGCCGGCCGGGCGCTGGCCATGCAGCGGTTCGTCGGGTTGCCCAGCGGCATGACCGACCTGGAACGGCAGGACTACTGGCTCTCCGTCGAGGTGCCCTACCGGGCCTACTACGCGTACGAGGAGACCCTGGCGACCTTCGGCGACGTGCCGGGCAGCCGGGGCCTGCTGTCGGCGTACGAGGCGTTGACCCGGCACATCACCGGTGGTGCGGTCACCGGGCTGCCCCGGATGGACGACGGGCTGCGCCGGCAGACGATCCAGCGTTTCGAACGCAAACCGGTGATCGTCGACGAGTTGATCGTGCTGCGGTACGTGCCGGAGGACCAGGCGTGGGCGGAGTGGGTGCAGTCCACGTTGCACGCGGTCGACCTGCGGGTGTTGGCCACCCCGCTGGGTGTCCCGGCGTCGGTGCCGGCCGGCACGCCCTCGCGTGAGCTGCACCTGGTCTCCCGGTCCTACCTCGCCGCCCGCCGGGCGTTCGGCGGGGCCGCCCGGCAGGCGGGTTCTCCCGTGCTCGCGTTGCATCTGGACGACACCACCCCGTCGGTGGACACCCCGCCGGGAAGCTGGGCCACCGTGCACGAGCGCGGCGTCTCGGCCGCCGCCGAGCAGGTGTGGGAACTGGTCGGGCGGTCCGTCGACGGGCGGAACCGGCCGGTGCCGGCGACCCGCTACCCGGCCGTCGAGCCGATGGTCTTCTACGCCCCGGCGCGCAACGTCCGCTTCACCGGCCGGGAGGGCCTGCTGCTGGCCCTGCGGGAGGAGCTGAAGGCGGCGGCGCGCGAACGCGTCCCGGTGGCGCTGCGGGGTGGCGCGGGCATCGGCAAGACCCAGGTCGCCACCGAGTACGCCTACCGCTTCCACGGCGCGTACGACGTCGTGTGGTGGGTGGACGCGGACCCGGCGCAGTTCATCGACGTCCGCTTCGCCGACCTGGGGCGGCGGCTCAACCTGCCGGACCTGCAGCACGTGCCGGACAACACCCGGGCGGTCCGGGACTGGCTCAGCCACGGCGGCGGCCGGGGTGCCGACGAGCCGCCGCTGCGCTGGCTGGTCGTCTTCGACAACGTCGACCAGTACGACCACGTCAAGGACTTCCTCCCCCAGGGCGAGGGGCACGTGCTGGTGACCACCCGTAACCCGGACTGGGGCGACCTGGCGCGGGCGGTCGACGTGGAAGCCTTCCAACGGGGCGAGAGCGTCAACCACCTGATCGGTCGTACCGGCCGTCGCGGCATGACGGCCGCCGAGGCGCAGCAGGTCGCCGAGGCGGTGGAGGACGTCCCGATCCTGGTGGCGCTGGCCGGGGCATGGCTGGCGGAGAGCCCCGACTCGGTCGCCACCTACCTGGCGGGCCTGGCGCGTACCGGCCCGGACAGCGACGTGTGGGGCCGGTCGCTGGAGGGCCTGCGGGAGCAGTCCCCGGGCGCCTACCGGCTGCTGCAACTCGGTTCGGTGCTGGCCCCCGACATCGCCCTCGACCTGCTCTTCAGCGACCAGGTGGCGAAGGTCATCGCCCCGCACGACCCGTCGGTCGCCGCGCAGGTCACCGACCGGGTCTCGGAACGCGACATCGCCGCGGCGCTGGTCCAACGGATCAACCGGCTCGCCCTGATCAAGGTGGACCTGCACGCCCAGCGGGTGCAGATCCACCGACTGCTCCAGGCGGCGCTGCGGGCCCGGATGTCCGAGCGGGAACTGGCCGAGGTCAAACACGACGTGCACCGCATCCTCGCCGGTTCCCGCCCCTCGGGTGAGGTGGACGACCCGGTCTTCCAGGTCCGGTACCGGCACCTGTGGCCGCACCTGGACGGCTCGGACGCGGTCTCCTGTCACGACGACACCGTCCGGCAGTTGGTCATCGACCGGGTCCGGTACATCTTCCTCAACGGCGGTTTCGCGCAGGGCGCGCAGTACGCCCGGGAGGTGGACACGACCTGGACGACGATGCTCGATGGGCTCTCCCCGGATACCGGCGCGCACCGGGCGCTGCGCGTGCAACTGCTCAACCTGCGCTTCAACCGGGCCAACCTGCTGCGCAGCCTCGGCCGCTTCGAGCAGGCCCTGGCGCTCGACGAGGACACCCTGCACCAGCAGGAGGAGCTGATCGGCCAGAGCCACCCCTACACCCTGATGACCGCCGGGGGGTACGCGGCGGACCTTCGGGCCCTCGGCCGTTACCGGCCGGCCCTGGAGCGCGACCTGCGTACCCACGGGGCCTGCGTGGAGGTGTTCGGCGAGGACCACCGGCGGACCCTCAACGCGGCCAACAACCTGGCCGCCTCCCACCGGTTGGCCGGCGACTTCACCCGGGCCCTGGACCTCGACGAGGCCACCTACCGTCGGCTGCGGGTGGTGCTCGGCCCCGACCACCCACGCACCCTGCTCTCAGCTGGCAACTACGCGCGCGACCTGCGGGAGACCGGCGACTACCAGGGTTCGGTGACCCTGCTGCAGGACGTGATCGAGGGCTACCGGCGGCTGTTCGGCGACCAGTTCCGGGAGCTGCTGATCAGCCAGGCCAACCTCGCCACGTCGCTGCGCAGCACCGGCCGGATCGCCGAAGCCGGCCGGCTGCTCGACGACGCCTACACGCGGCTGCGGGCCACCCTGGGGGCGACCAACCCGGACACCCTGCTCAGCCGGTTGAGCCGGACGGCCAACCTGATGCTCGAGGGGGACGGGGCGCAGGCCCGCGCGGAGCTGGAGGAGGTGCAGCAGACGCTCGCTGAGGTGTTCGGGGCGCGGCACCCCTACACGCTGGTGTGTGAACTGAACCGGGGGGTGGCGCTGTGGGACATCGGTGAGCAGGACGAGGCGTACGCGCTCACCGTGTCCGCGGCGGACGGGCTACGGGAGGTGCTGGGGCCCGAGCATCCGTTCAGCATGGGCGCGGACAACAACCTCGCCGTCTTCGCCATCCTCACCGGCCAGGACGAGGAGGGCTTTGCCCGGTTGCAGGCGGTGGTGGACCGGTTGACGGCGGCGTTGGGCGTCGACCACCCGGACACCCTGCGCAGCCTGGGCAACCTGGAGACGGCCCGACAGGCGGCTACCGGCGGGACGGTCAGCATCGGACGGATGCGACTGGCCGACCGGCTCGCCGACCGGATCGGGCAGGAACACCCGAGTGTGGTGGTGCTGCGCGCCGGACGGTACGTGCGTCGGGTCCTCGACCCGCACCCCTACTGACCGGGTCGGGCCCCGATGAGCACGTCGGTGCCCGTCGGGGCCTGCCCGTCGACGAGCCAGCGCAGCATGCGCGGGAGCTGCTGCATGGCGTCGAAGTGGGCCGCGCCGGGCTGCACCTCGATCTCGGCCCCGGGGATCCGGGCGGCCAGCCACCGGCCGTGGCTGGCCGGCGCGAAGGTGTCCTCCTCGCCGTGCCACAGGCGTACCGGGGTGACCGTGGTGTCGATCGCGTCGAGGTCGAACTTCCAGTCGCGGCGCAGCGCCAGCACGTCGTCGATCCAGCCGTACGGGCCGGCCCGCAACGCCTCCTGGTAGGTGTCGAAGATGATCCCGCGCAGTGCCGCGTCGTTGATCGCCCGGCGGTCCGGTGGCCCCATCTGGGTCATCAGCTCCCGCAGCAGGAACCGGGGGTCCTCGGCGGCCCGGGCGGCGCGCTGGCGGATCTCCTCGACCACGATCTCGGTGTCGTGCCGACCGTCACCGAAGCCGCGCTGGTTGTCGCGGTTCATGCCGTCGAACCAGTCCAGCCCGATGGCCTCCGACGGCGCGAAACTGACCAGCACCGCCACCCGGCTCACCCGGCCGCGTAGGCGCTCGTCGGCGGCACAGGCCAGCGCGTGCGGCCCGCCCCCGGAGCGGCCGGCCACCGCGAACCGGCCGAGCCGGAGCTGGTCGGCGATGGCTTCCACGTCCCGCGCGGCGTCGGCCACGTCCCGACCCTCGAACCGGTCGGAGTCGCCGTATCCGGGGCGGTCGTAGGCGATCAACCGGATCCCCATCCGATAGAGCACGATGCCCCGGGGCTTCGGCCCCCGCCGGCTGCCGGGTGTGCCGTGCATCAGGAAGACGGGGAACCCGTCGGGAGCACCGGACTCCTCGTACGCCACCCGCTTGTTGTCCGCACGGTGGGCGTATCGCGGCCCAGGCTCACCTTCTCGGGTCACTGCAGCCTGCCTTCCAGTGCCACTACCAGCCGTTACTCGCGATTTGCATCGAGCAGCTACGATGGTTTCCGTCGGCTCCGCTCAGCCTTCGAGCCTAACGGTCGAGCCCGCCGCACCGCTATGCCGAGCCCGACAACAGGCCGGATCTGTCGGAAGCGACACCTGTCGGCCAGGACGGGCCGGCCTTGCGGGCGGCCTCCGCCCGCCCGCGCCGCCGGGGCGCCCCGGCGGCGGTGCTCAGCAGGCCAACGGTCGGATATCCGTCGGCGCGTCGACCAGCGCGGCACGCGGGTCGGCGTAACGCCAGTCGACCCGGTACTGCGCGCGCAGCCGGGGCCGGGACACCACCCACCGGTACGCGACCCGCCCCTGCCCCTCCCGGCGGTCCGGGTGCACCTCGACGGTCGACTCCGAGGTGAACGAGGTCTCGGAGCCCCAGACCGTCGGGCCGGTCTCGACCGGAAAGTCGAGCCGGATCACCAGGTTGCGGGTGGGCAGCCGGATGTCACGCTGCAACCAGTCACCGAACTTCCACGCCGGCACCCGGTAGGCGTAGTCGACGACGGTGCGCTGCCCGGGATAGAGCGGCATCGGGGTGCCCCCACCGTCCAGCAACAACACGATCTTGAGAAAGGCGTCCCGGCTGCGACTCACCCGCCACCGCATCGGTTCGGCCTGCTCGGTGCCGATGGTCGCCCGGAAAGCCACCTCGTCGATGGTGAGCGGGTGGTGGCTGTGGAAAAGAGCGGACCGGGCCGGATCCTCGGGGAACCGGTCGATGTCGATCTGCACGGTGTGCCGGGTGATCGGCTCGGTGCCCACGCTGTGCAGCACCCGGCGGAACCGGCACTCGTACACCCCGTCCACCAGGGAGAGCATGGCCTGCTCGTCCTCGATCACCAGGTGCGAGCCGGCCGGCGGCGGCACCGCGGTCGGGCCGAGTGCCGAGCGGCGTCCCCCCGACCCCCGGGCGTCGGCGAAGGTGACGTACTGCTGCCAGATCCGGTTGCCGCTGTCCAGCACCAGCTCGACCCGACGGGCGAACTCCTCGGTGGGCTGGTGCCGCCCGTTCTCGATGTGACTGACGTACGACGGGTCGAAGCCGGTGCGTTCGGCCAGCTCCTTCTTGGACAATCCCCGCTGGCGTCGCCAGTGGGCCAGTTCCCGCACGAATTCCGCCGCCGCATCGTCCTGTGTGGAACCGCCCATGCCCCCGTCCTCGGTGTCGGGCCTCAAGTCTGTCCCACCGACGGCATCCGCGCCAGGGGTGCCCGCCGACCGACTCCGCCGCCGCCGGCCCTCCGGCAGCGGGCAGGATGACCACCATGGATCCCGCCGTACGCCGCTACCTCGCCGACCTGGTCACCTGTGCGCGGGACGTGCTCGGACCGGAGCTGGTCGGTGCCTACGCGGCGGGTTCGGTGGCGCTGGACGCCTACCGGCCGGGCCGCAGCGACGTCGACGTGGCGCTGGTCTGCCGGGGCACCCTGCCCCGACGGACCAGCCAGGCCCTGGTGGACCGGCTGCGGCACGAGACCCTGCCCTGCCCGGCGCGCGGCCTGGAAATGGTGACCTACTCGCGGGAGGTGGCCGCCTCGGGCACCCCCGAGCCCGGTTTCGAGGTGGAACTCAACACCGGGGCGCGGATGTCGTCGCGGGTCACCTTCACGCCGGCCGACCGGCCCGCCGCCGACGGCCACTTCTGGTACGGCCTGGACCGCAGCATCCTGCACCAGCGGGGGTTGCCGGTGGCCGGGCCGCCAGCCGGTGAGGTCTTCGCCGAGCTGGCTCCGGGTGACCTGCGACAGTTGCTGGTGGCGGCGCTGCGGTGGTGGCTGGCCCGACCAGCCCCGCCCGGCGACGGCCCCACCCCCGGCGCCGAGGACGCGGTCCTGGCCGCCTGCCGCGCCCTGGTCCGGGTCCGTGACGGCGACTGGCTGTCGAAGGTCGCCGCCGGCCACCGGGTGATCGCCCTCGGCCGCGAACCGGAGCTGCTACGCCGCTGTGTCCGCGCCCGCGACGGCGGCCCACCGCCGACCGCCGCCGAAGCCCGCGCCTTCCAGCAGCAGATCCTGGCCGAGATCACCGCCGGCTGACCGGTCACCGCGGCACCGGTGGCGGCCCGACGCTCGACGTCGGGCCGCCACCGCCGGGGTCACCGCTGCAACAGGGCGAAGACCCCCCACCCCAGGTACTCCCGCCGGTACCGCACGTGCTGGACCGGGTCCTCGGTCAACTCCTGCCGGAACCCCTCGGCGAGGTCGTCGTCCGGATGGGCGTCCAGCCAGCGGCGCAGGGTGAGCCAGTGCGCCGCGGCGTACCGGTCCCAGCTGTCCTGGTCGGCGAGGACCATCTCGACCACGTCCCACCCGTGCGCCTGGACCCGGCGAATCAACCCGGGCAGGTCGTCGAAGTCGTCCCGGGCGGTGGCGTGACACGCGGCGACGGTCTCCTGGTCCGGCGGTTCCCGCCGCCAGTACGGCTCCCCGACCAGCAGCATCCCACCGGGCCGCAGCGCCCTGGCCAGGATGTCGATGGTGCCGACGACGCCCCCACCGATCCAGGTGGCACCGACGCAGGCGGCCACGTCCACCTTCTCGGGATGGACGTACCCGGCGGCGTCGTCGTGCACGAAACGGACCCGGTCGGCCACGGCGAGTTCGACCGCACGGCGCCGGGCGGCGGCCGTGAACACGGTGCTGAGGTCGACACCGGTGCCCCGGACCCCGTGCGTACGGGACCAGGTGCACAGCAGTTCACCCTTGCCGCTGCACAGGTCGAGCAGGGTGTCGTCGGGGCGGAGCCGGATCGCCCGGCCCAGGGCGGCGAGCTTGTCGTCGTCGAACGGGTTGAGGATGCGAAGGTCGCCTTCGCGGATGACGAAACTACGATCGAGGTCCATGTCGATGACTCCAGGGGTGCGGCAACGGGCGCGGGAAGCGGACGGTCGGCACGCGGAGCACGGGCACGGAAGACACCTCGATCGGGGGACGTGGTGACGGGCCGTCAGGCTACGTCCCCACCGGCCCGGAGCCCAGCGATTTCGCCCCGGGTGGCCCGCCACCCGGCAGTTCCAGGGCCATGGATGCCTACGGGACACCAACGGAGCCCAGCGATGTCACCCCGGCTCGCCCGCCACCTCTCAGACGTTGGTCGGCACCCGGTCGGCCGGCGGCTCGCTGACCGCCGCGTCGGCAACTGGCTCCGCAGCCGGCTCGGCAGCCGGTCGGGCCGCCACGGTCGGATACTCGGCGGTCTCACCGCCCCCGGCGGCAGCCGCCATCACGGCGGCGGCAGCCAGGTCGGCGACCCGCTTGGCCTCCCGCTGCACCCGGGCCCGCACGTCCTTGGCGTGCCGCTCCACACTCTCGGCGGCCTGCCGGGCCTCGTCCAACCGTCGGTTCTCCGCGGTCAGGTCGCGCCGGACCTCCTCCAACCGCTGTCGGGTACGCACCAACTCCCGCTCGACGGTGTCGCCCTCATGCTGGATCTCAGCCAACTGCGCACGGGCCGTGTCCAGCTCACCCTGCACCTCGGTGAGGGCCTTCTGCCGCTCGGCGATCTCCCGCTGCACCGTGGTCAGTTGCTCCTGGTGGCTGCTGGCCTGCTCGTCGGCCCGCTGCCGGACCTCCGTGGCGTACTGCTGCGCCTCGGCGATCAGCGCGGCGATCTGCTGCTCGGCGGCGCTGTGCTGGTTGGTCAGCTCCCGCTCCGCCGCCGCCCGCTGCTCGCCCAGTTCCTGCTCGACGGCGGCGCGTCGCTCGCCGACCTCCCGCTCCACGGTGGCCTGCCACTGCGCCAGCTCCTGCTGGCTCTGGGTCCGGGCCGCCTGGATCTCCTGCTGGATCTGGGTCCGGGCGGCCTTGGTCAACGCCTCGGCGGCGGCCCGGGTCTGGGTGATCTGCTTGGCGGTCTGTTCGCTGATCCGCTTCGCCTCCTGCTGGGCCCGCTCGTGGGCGGCTTCCCCTTCGGCCCGCAGCTTCTCGGCCCGCTCCCGGACCTCGGTCAGCTCGGCGTCAGCCGTCGACCGGCGCTGCTCGTACGCCTTGTCCTGCTCCTCGCGCCGGGCGGTCAACTCCTCCTCCAGGTCCCGCAGCGCCTGCGCGGTCCGGTCCCGGGCGTCGACCAGTGTCTTCTCCGCCTCGCCCTGGAGCTGGTTCGCCCGCTGGGTGGCCGAGTCGGTGATCACCGCAGCCTGCTTCTCGGCCAGGGCGAGGATCTGGTCCACCATCGGGCCGAGATCACGGAAGGACGCCCGGTCCACCTGGGCCGGCCGTTGGCGCAACTCGGTCAGCTCCGCCTGCAACCGTTGGATGTGCGTGGTCAGCCCCTGGATCTGGCCGGCGGCCCGGGCCCGGTCGGCGGTCAGCGTCGACAGTGCCCCGTCCATCTGCTCGACGTAGCGGTCCACCTGCCGCTTGTCGTAGCCCCGCAACGCGAGCTCGAAGCTCGGCCGTGACGTCCCGTCGTCACGCGACGCGTACGGCTCCTCCCCGGTGGACATAGAGCCAACCTCCGTACTCCTCGGCGATCCAGGTCCGCGTGGGCGACTCCGCGGGCCACGACGGGGCGAAACACTACCGGCGACCGGTGCCGCGGGTGACCGGGCCCCGAGCGCGGTCCACGCACCGATCCGGGCGGGACGGCTGCTCGTCCGCACGGTCGCGTTCCGGTCGGGTCCACCGGTGTCCGGGGGTTGCCCTGGCCGGTGCGTCCACCGTGCGCACCGGGTTTTGTCCATTCGGCCCACCTGGCCTCGTCCCCGTGGACTTTCCGCAGCTCAGCGCGGGTCACCAGTGGAGTCCCGCCGGCCGTCCCGGGTGGTGTCGGGGCACCCGGCCGCAGGTGACCGGGGGTGTGGCCGGGAACGCACCGGCTGGATTTGACGGTCAACTCGGCGAGCGCGTAACTTTCTCTCTGTCAGCGCGGAACGGACGCACCGGGGTGAAAGCCCCGAAGGCCGGAGCGCGACCACTGATCTCAGGAATGCCTCCCGATCGACCGTGGGTCGATTTGGTGGGCAGAGAGCAGTCGAGTAGGGTGAACAACCGGCAGGGCACCGGGCGAGCGTGCGGGAGACCGCAGCGGCCGGCTTGTCGATAATCGCGGGGTTTCCGGTGTGAGCCGGGGTTTCGTGGTGTGTGGAATTGTGGTTGATGTGGTGTTGATCGTGACAGAGCGGTTTGACACGGCTGATACCACCGGGTAACGTAGTAAAAGTGCCTGGCGCGGAAGCGCTGGTCATGGTGGATGAGATACCCCAGTTCGGGGGTCCTGTTGGTCGGGGCTTTCGGGTGGTGTGTGGTTGTTCTTTGAGAACTCAACAGG
>NZ_JBFAQU010000028.1:72736-77158 GCF_040678915.1 Micromonospora sp. NPDC049257 | reverse complement strand
TCCCACCCCCCGACACCCCCCCCGCCCCCGCCCCCACCCCACCCGCCCCCGCCCCGCCCACCCCCACCCCGCCTGCCCCCGGTGATCAAGAGGTTTGCGTCAGAATTCGCCCGGAGGATGACGCGAACCTCTTGATCACCGCGAGCGGGCCGGATCCGGAGCGGGGCGGGGCGGGTGGGGGTCGGGGGGAGGAAGGCTCGGCGGGAGGGGGAGGGCAGTGACGGGAGACGGGGCTCGTGGCGGGGCGGTGCGGGTGCTGGTCGTGGACGACCACCCGGTGGTCCGCCGTGGCCTGCGCACCATGCTGGAGGGCGAGACCTGGGTCGACGGCGTCGTGGAGGCGGCCACCTGTGCCGAGGCGGTCAGCATCGCGCTGACCGAGCCGGTGGGGGTGGTCGCGATGGACGTGGCGCTGCCCGACGGCGACGGCGTGGAGGCGACCCGCCGGATCGTGCAGGCCCGACCGGAGACCCGGGTGCTGATGGTGACCATGTCCGACGACGAGGACGTGGTCAGCCGGTCGCTGCGGGCCGGTGCCCGGGGTTACGTGCTCAAGGACACCGACCCGGACGTGATCGTCGACGCGCTGCGTACGGTGGCCGGCGGCGGGCTCGTCCTCGGCCCCCGGATCGGCCCACAGGTGCTGACCAGCCTGCGCCGCCAGCCGGTCGAGCTGCCGCCCCCGTTCGACCGGCTCACCCCCCGGGAACGGGACATCCTGCGCCGGCTGGCCGCCGGTGACACCAACGCCCGGATCGCCCGGCACTTCGGGCTGAGCGAGAAGACGGTCCGCAACCAGCTCTCGGCGGTCTTCGCCAAGCTCGGCGTCGCCGACCGGGTCCAGGCCGCCCTGCTGGCCCGGGACGCCGGCCTCACCGGCTGACCTGCCCGGTCCCGGGTGGCCCGCCGGCCTCACCGGCTGACCTGCCCGATCCCGGGTGGCCCGCCGGCCTCACCGGGTGGCCCGCCGGCCTCACCGGGTGACCCGCCAGGTTCCGGCTGACCCGCCGGCCCCGGCTGGCCTGCCCACCCCGGCGGACCTGCCCACCCCGGCGGACCCGCCAGCCTCGGCGGACCTGCCCGTCCGGCTGCCCCGCCAGCCCCGGCCGACCCGCCCACCCAGGCGGGCCGTCGGCACGGGCACCGGCACCGGCACCGGCACCGGCAGCGATGATCAGGCGGGAGAGCATGAGTAGCGGGATGACCTCGGGGAAGGAGGACGGCATGGGGACCGATGCGAAGCACGAGCAACCGGTGGGCAGCCCTGCGGCGGGTGTGGTGCACAGCCTGCGTGAGCGGCAGCAGACCCTGGCCACCGTCGAGTCCCTGACCGGCGGGCTGCTGGCCGCCGCGATCGTGGACGTCGCCGGAGCCAGCGCCGTCTACCGGGGTGGACTGGTGACGTACGCCACGCAGTTGAAGGCGGAGTTGGCCGACGTACCCGAGGAGTTGCTGGCCGAACGCGGGCCGGTCGATCCGGACGTGGCCATCGCCCTGGCCGAGGGGGGTCGGCGGCGCTGCGCCACCGACTGGGGGTTGGCCACCACCGGGGTGGCCGGTCCCGAGCCGCAGGACGGCAGACCGGTCGGCCTGGTCTATGTCGCGGTGGCCGGCCCGGGTGGCCCGGTGGTCCGTCGGCTGGACCTCGACGGGGGGCGGGAGCACATCCGGGCGGCCACGGTGATCGAGGCGTTACGCCTGGTGGCGGCGCGGATCCACCGGGCCTTCCCGGAAGCCGGGCCGGGCCCGCGCACCGGGCCGACGGCCACCGTCCCCCCGGCCGGCGCGGGTCGTCGCTGACCAGCCTTGTCCAGATCCGACAGCCGGGGTGGGATGTCGCCGGGCCCACCAACGGGTACGGTTGCGGGAAGGCTCCGGCGTACGGCGTCGGCGGCGGCGCGGTCCACCGCGTCCGGCGCGGGCGACCATCCGCCCGGAGAGTGAATCCCGTCAGGGGGAGGTGCGATGGTCCTGCTACGCCGGGTGATCGGTGACGCACTTCGGGCGCGCCGCCAGGGTCAGCACCGCACCCTGCGCGAGGTCTCCACCGCCGCCAACGTCAGCCTCGGTTACCTGTCCGAGATCGAGCGCGGCCAGAAGGAACCCTCAAGCGAGCTGCTCGCCGCCATCTGTGACGCGCTCGGTGCCCGCCTGTCCGAGTTGTTGCGCGAGGTGAGCGACACCGTCGCGCTCGCCGAGCAGTTGCCGGGCGTGCTCATGCCGGTGCAGGACGACCCGGCCGCCGCCGGGAGTGTGCGCAAGGCCACCGGCCGGGGCGTGCGTCAGGTGACCACCGACGGCGCGGTCGCCGTCTCGGTCCGCCAGGACTCCCCGCTGAAGGCCACCCTGCGTAGCTCCCGGGTCCGTCCCAGCGACCGTGACGTGGTCTGCGCCGCCTGACCCCCGTCCGGTCCCGTGGCCGGGGTGGCCGACGCCGCGTAGTGTTGATCGCAGGTCGCCGGAGCACTCCCGCAGCCCGAACGACCCTGTTGGCGTCGGGCTGCGACGATGGGGCGCTCCGTGCGGCCCGTCCGGCCCCGGTGTGGCCGGGGCGCAGCGACGCTACTGAGGGGATACCGCGGAGATGGCGAACCCGTTCGTCAAGGGCTGGAAGTACCTGATGGCGCTCTTCGGTGCCAAGATCGACGAGCACGCCGATCCCAAGGTGCAGATCCAGCAGGCCATCGAGGACGCGCAGCGTCAACACCAGGCGCTGGTCCAGCAGGCGGCGGCGGTGATCGGCAACCAGCGGCAGCTGGAGATGAAGCTCTCCCGGCAGATGACCGAGGTCGAGCGGCTCCAGGGCAACGCCCGGCAGGCACTGGTCCTCGCCGACCAGTCCCGGGCCAAGGGCGACGAGGTCGAGGCCGGTCGCTACGAGCAGTCCGCCCAGGTGCTCGCCACCCAGCTGGTCTCGGCCGAGCAGGCCACCGAGGACCTCAAGACCCTGCACGACCAGGCGCTCGGTGCCGCCGCCCAGGCCCGGCGCGCGGTCGAGAACAACTCCATGATCCTCCAGCAGAAGCTCGCCGAACGGACCAAGCTGCTCAGCCAGCTCGAACAGGCCAAGATGCAGGAGAGCGTGGCCCGTTCGCTGGAGTCGATGTCCTCGATGACCGCGCCGACCAACACCCCCTCGCTGGACGAGGTGCGCGACCGCATCGAGCGCCGCTACGCCAACGCGATGGGCCGTGCCGAGCTGGCCGGCAACTCCGTCGAGGGGCGGATGTTGGAGATCCAGAAGTCGACCCTGGACAGCGCCGGTTCTTCCCGGCTGGAGCAGATCCGGGCCAGCATGGCCGGTGACCAGCTCGGTGGCCGGCAGGAGCAGCCGGCGGTGCAGCAGCAGGCCCAGCCGGCCGCCCCGACGGCCGACCCGGCCGCCGCCGCCCGGCTGGACGAGATCCGGGCCAGCATGGGCCGCGACCGCGGCGTGGGGGACACCACCGCCGGCTGAGCGGCCGGCACGAGGAGGTACGGGTGGCCGACGAGCGAACGCGACACTTCCGTCGACTGGGCCGGCTGCGGCGCTCCGCCCGCCGGTGGAGCGTCCTGGCCGGTGGGCTCACCGGCACGGCGGCGGTGCTGACCCCGTACGCCGGACTGGGGTTGCCCGATGCGGCCTGGGCCGGTGCCGCGGGTAGCGCCGTCGCGCTGGCCGCCTGGCGCTGGATCGACCTGCGGGCGTTCGCCGCCCGCCCGGTCCCACCCGCCCTCGACCCGGCCGAGGCCGCCGCCCGGTCCCGGGCCCGACTGGTCGCCGCCGTCGAACGCCTCCCGGTCGGCCCCGGTGTGCTGGCCGAGGCCCGCCGGTTCCGCTCCCGGTTCGCGTTGCGCGGCACCTCCGCCGCCGAGTCCTGGGCGCGGCTGGACCGGGCCGCGCTCGCCCTGGCCGGGATCGCGCCCCGGCTGACCGGCCTGGCGGAGCCGGCGGTGCTGGAGGCGGCAGCCGCCGACCGGTCGCTGCGGGACCTGGCCGACCGGACGGCCGGCGTGGAACGCGCCCTGCGGCTGGCCCCGCCCGAGGCCCGGCCCCGGCTCGCCGAGGCCCACCGGGCCCTGCGGGACCAGTTGGTCGACGGGGTGACCGCCTACGAGGGGCTGGTCGCCGCCGCCGCCGGCTACGTCGCCGAGGACGCCCAACCGGAGGTCGTCGCCGACCCGGCCGCCGCCCGGCTGATGGAGGCGACCGATCTGTTGCACGGCGTCGCCGCCGCCCTGGCCGAACTACGCACCGTCGGCGAACCCCTGCGCACCCCCACCCGCTGAACCGACCACCGGCTGGGCCGGGGCGTCCGCTGGCCGACCACCGGCTGGGCCCGGCTGCCCGCCCGGGCGGGCAGCCGGCCCCCGCCCCCCGGGCCGCGGGCGCCCCCGGCCCCGGGATGGCGCGTCTGGGCTACGGCCGGTGGGGGGGGCAAC
>NZ_JBFAQU010000028.1:0-72726 GCF_040678915.1 Micromonospora sp. NPDC049257 | reverse complement strand
GCCCGGCTGCCCGCCCGGGCGGGCAGCCGACCGCAGCGTCCGACCGGCCGGGTCGCCCTGCCCACCCGGCCGGTCCGTCGGGTCGCCCGCCGGAGTCGGCGGTCGTTCTCAGCGGGGGGTGTGGACGGACACCGGGCCGGTCCAGGGGGAGTTGCCCACCACGGTGAACGAGCGGACCCGGTAGTGGTAGGTGACGCCCCGGGCCAGACCGGTGTTGGTGAAGCTCCGGCCGGTGACGGTGAAGCTGGCCACCTCCCGGGCGAACTGCGGATCCACCGCGCGCTGCACCACGAACCCCGCCCCCGGCCCCGTCGGCAGGCTCGCCGACCAGGTCAACGACACCGTCGCCGTGTCCGGCGCGGGGACGCCGACCGTCGCGGCGACCCTGGTCGGGGTCTCCGGCACCGCCGGGGTGGTCACCGTCGCCACCGTCGACCACGGTGACGCCGCACCGAGGTAGGTGGTCCGGACCCGGTAGTAATAGGTGGTGTCCGGGGCGACCGCCGGATCGAGGTGGCGGTCGGTCACCGGCACGGCGGTGGTGCCCGGACCGCTGGTGAAGGTCGGGTTGGTGGCCCGCTGCACGTCGAGGCCGGTGGCGAAGGAACGGTTCACCCACCGCAGCGCCACCCGCAGGGGCGCGGCCGGCGGCACCGTCGCGGCCAGTCCGCTCGGGGCGGGCAGGCGTACCGACGCGGGGCTGCTGTTCGACCAGGCCGAGCAGCCGGCGGCGTTCTCGGCCCGGATCCGGTAGTGGTACGTGACCCCCGGGGTGATGGTGGCGTCGGTGTAGCGGGTCGCCGTACCCGCCACGGTGATGGTGGTCAGCCCGGTGCCGAAGGTGGCGTCGGTGGCCCGTTGCAGCAGGTGGCTGGTGGCGGCCGGCCGGCTGCCGTTGCCCGTCCAGGCCAGCGCGATCGCCGGGAGCGCGGTCGCCGAACCGGGCAACGGCGTCGCGGTCAACCCGGTCGGCGCACGGGGCGAGACCCGCAGCACCAGGGGTCGGCTCATGCCCAGGTCCCGCAACCCCGCTGCGGCGCTGGCCCAGCGGAACTCCCACCCCAGGTCCACCGGATGGTTGACCACCGTCGCCGGACGACCGTCGAACGGGCTGACACCGACGGCGTCGAGGCGTACCCCGGTCGGTCGGGTCGGGTCGAGCAGCCGCCGGCTGTCGGCGACCTTGAACGGCAGCGGCGGCACCTCGGGCCGGAGGGCCACCACCAGGTCCTCGGCCGGGTTGATCCGGACGATCTGTTTCCAGCCCAGCTCACCGCCGTCCGGGGCGCGGACCGTGCCGTCGCCGCCGATGCGGTGGACCACCTGCACGTCGCAGCCGTCGAAGCGGACCGGATGGGTCTGCCGGCCGGTGCCGCTGATCCGCCACAGCTGGATGCCGTCGGCGGGTTCGTCCGCGCCGGCCGTCGGGTCGGCCGCGACGAGGATCTCGGTGGCCGGTTCGGTCGGGCCGAGCGGGAGGGTCACCGGGCCGAGCGGGCTGGCTTTCGGGTGGGGCACCCCGAGCCGGCCGGCGCGTCGGCCGTACTCCGACTCGAAGACCGTCCCGACGGTCTTCATCTGGATCGGCAGGGTGACCGCTGCGGCGGCGCCGGGTGGGGTGAAGGTGGCCGAGGTGGCGTGTGCGGGGGCGACGACCCCTGGGGTCGTGGTGGTGCCGAACGCCCGGTCGTACTCCCGTTGCGGCACGATCGGGGGGCGCTGGCTGGCCGCGTACGCGGCGGGCAGCCGGGCGGCGAGCCGGTCCAGGTCGTACCGGCGGGTCGGGGTGCCGGTCACCCGGAACTGGAGCACGGTACGGGTGTTCGGGCCGTACCCGGGCAGGGTGGTGGGGCCGCCGCCCTCGGCGCGGTGGTCCCCGGCGGCGGTGTGCCGGTCGTAGCGGGGGTCGGCGTCGGGTAGTGGGGCCGGGCAGTCGTTGTAGAGCAGCACCGTCGCCCCGGGCGGCAGGGTGGAGAAGTCGACCAGCACGTCGGCCCGTTCACCGGGGGCGAGCAGCAGCGCGGCCGAGTCCACGTTGAGCACCGTCGGGTCGCGGCGGTCGTAGCGGTAGCCGACCGGGCGGTTGGGCACCACCACCGGGGCGGGGAGCAGCCCGCACTCGTTGCCGATCTGGATCATCGGTGGGCCGGCGGCGGCCGGGTCGGGCACCCCGCCGTCGCGGCCGTCGGTGGGCCAGTCCGCCGGCCGGCCGGGGGTACGCACGGCGTCCACCATCGGCACCTCACCGGCGTCGGCGTCGGCCAGGCTCCCGTCGGCCCGCCACATCGGCCCGTCGGAGCGGGCCCGGTAGAGCTGGAGGTTGAGGGCCCGGTCGGCGCAGCCGTTGACGATCCGGAACCGGTACGCCGTCGGCCGTACCCGCAGGTAGGGGTAGGCGACGCCGTTGACCAGCATGGTGTCCCCGTAGGCCGCGGGCACGGCGCTGGGGTGCGGCACCCCGGGGGCCTGCGGGGGTTCCTGCGGGGCGGCCACCGGATCGTGGTGCGGGTTGTCCACCGGGCCGACCCGGGGCGCGTCCCGGTCGTCGGCGCCGGGCAGCCACGGGCCGTAGTCCCAGCGCCCGGTGGGGTTGCGCCCGCAGTCGCGGTACGGGTCCTGCCGGGGCTGGTAGACGTGCGGGTGCCACAGGTTGCCCCGGGTACCCCAGCGGTCCCGGTCCCAGGTGGGGTCCTCGGCGGCGAGCTGGGCGTCGTCGGGGACGAAGGTGCGGTCCTGGATCACCAGGGGGAGCTGGTCGGCGGGGAGCACCCCGTCGGCGACCAGCTCGTCCTCGACCGGGTCGGTGAGCAGATAGAGGGCGAACTGGCCGGACAGGACGGTCAACCGGGACAACCCGAGGGTGTTGTCCTGCAGGCACATCAGCCGGCCGCTCTGCGCGTTCGGGTAGTAGAGCGTGGTGGCCCCCGCCCCGGGGGGCGGCATGTCCGGCACGTGGGTCAGGCCCGGCCCGGTCGGGTACGGGGTGATCTCCCCGGCCGGGGTCACCCACTGCCACGGGTTGCCGGCGCTGATCCAGCCGGTGTGCGCGCCGGACAACTGCAACACGGCCCGGTTCTGCGGGTAGGGCGCCGGCCCCTCCAGCGGCCCCGCCCCGGCCCCCGGGAGGCTGGTGTCCACCGGCAGGAACAGGTCCCCGGCCGGGCCGGTGGGGAGTTGGTTGATGAACTTGATCCGTACCGGGCGGTCCCGCCGCGCCATGATCAACGGCCCGAGGTGGTAGGGCCGCTCCGGCGGGGCGACGGTGTTGTGCCCGTCCGGGTCGGTGCCCAGGTTGAGCTGCCGGTAGCCGCGCAGCCGGGTGGTGGGCAGGTCCCGGTGCAACCGTTGGGTGTACTCGGACAGCCCGATCTCGTAGTAGTCGCAGCCCGGCCAGCTGACCGTGTCCGGGGTGGCGACGGGCAGGTGACCACCCAGCTCGGTGCGTCCGGCGGGGCCGGGCACCGGGAGTGCGTCGACGAACTTGCGCAGCCCGGTGCCGGTGACCGCCCGGCCCTGCGGGTCGGGTACCGGCAGCGGGCTGCCGGCGAAGTTCGGCACCGGCCCGAAGCAGTGCGGCACGGCGGCCGGGTCGAGGCTCGCCGGGGTGGGACCGGCTGCGCCGGTGCGGGCCGCCGGCACGGTGGGCCGGTCGGTGTGGACGACCCGGGTCGTCCAGTGTGGTCGCAGTCTGCGAAACAGGGCCATGGCTCTCCCCGGGCACGGGGACCCGCCGCCCCACACCCCGGCGTGGTGGGCGGTCGCGTCCGGTGGTTACGAACGGTGAGCACTCCACCGCAGCATGCGACGTCGGCGGCCGGATAGGAATTACCCATTCGTCCGTGTCTGCGGGTCGTCCCGCCAGGCGGGAGGTGACCCGGCGTCGGTCGCGCCCGCTCAGCCGGCCGCCGGGGTCGGGGCGGGTGGCGGCTGGCAGGTCGGGCACCAGTAGGTGACCCTTTCGCCCAGCTCCTCCTTGGCGATGGCGGTGCCGCAGCGGCGGCACGGCTGGGCCCGCCGGCCATAGACGTAGCTGGTCTGCCCCCGGCGCAGCGAGCCGGTGGTGCTCTGGGTCCACCGGCCCCGGTTGGCGGCGAGCAACCGCTGGGCCAGGGTCACCGTGCCGGCCAGGTCGGGCACCGCGCCGACCGGCGTCCAGGGGGAGATCCCGCGCAGGAACAGCAGCTCACACTTGTAGAGGTTGCCCACCCCGGCCAGGTTGCGTTGGTCCAGCAGCGCCTCCCCGATGGTCACCTCCGGCGCGGCGGCGAGCCGACGGGCCGCCTCGGCCGGGTCCCAGTCGTCGCCGAGCAGATCGGGGCCGAGGTGCCCGAGCAGGCGCTCCTCGTCGGCGGTGGGCAGCAGGGCCAGCTCGTGCAGGTGGTAACCGACCGCTACCGCCTTCGGGCTGTGCAGCACCACCCGGATCAGGTGCGCAGGCCGGCCCGTCCACCGTTCCCCCGGGGCGTACGCCCGCCAGGCGCCGTCCATCCGCAGGTGGGAGTGGAGCGTCCAGGCGGTGGTCGGGGCCGCCTGTGGGGGTGCGGTCAACCGGAGCAGCAGGTGTTTGCCCCGGCTGGCCGACTCGCGCACCGTCCAGCCGGACAGGTTGGTGGTGGCGAGCGTCGGCACCCGGAAGTCGCTGCTGGTGAGCCGGGTGTCGGCGAGCGCCCGGTGCAGGACGCGGGCGGTGTTCCAGACGGTGTCTCCTTCGGGCACCCCAGCATTCTCCCTCGTCCGAGCAGAATTCGCATGTATCGCTATTTGTAGCGTGCTTCCTGTCGATCTACGAAAAAATGCACTATTGGAGAGTTCTGAGGAGAATATTATGGCTTTCGGCCCTCGTGGTGCCTCATCGTCCCTGTTGGTCGGTCTGCTGACCGTGACCCTGGTCGGCGCGCTCGCCCCGGCCACCGCGTACGCCGCACCACACGTCCCCGGCCGCTCCGCGCCTGACCGGTCGGGTCTGGACCGGTCCGCGCCCGATCCGTCGCGGTCCGGGCGGCAGAGCGGCACGACGACCACCGGTGAGCGATGGTCCGTCGACCTCGCCGTCGTCGGCGGCGACGACGTGAACGTCCGGTTCGGTGCCGGCCGGCTGCGCCTGGCCGACCCCCGCCCGACCCGACACAACCGGCCCGCCGCCCTCGGTGCGTCGGTCGCCGAGGGGGTGCTGCTCGCCCCCGCGTATACCCTCGCCGGCCCGGCCAACCGGGTCCACGCCGCGCTCACCGCCGAGGCCCCCACCGGCACCGCCGTCGGTGTCCAGGTGCGCGGCTGGCAGCCCACCGGCTGGACCGAGTGGCGGGAGGCCGGCACCGCCCCCGCCACCTTCGACCGGCCGGTCAGTCGGGTCCAGGCCCGGGTGCTGCTCACCACCCGCGACGCGAAGGCCGCCGCCTCGGTACGCGCGGTCCAGCTCACCGCCGACACCGCCGCCGTCCAGAAACCCGCCCCCACCGCCGTACGCAGCTACCGGGTCTTCGCCACCCGGGAGGGCGAGGTCGGCGGGGTGACCGCCAACGGTCGCACCATCCAACCCCGGGACCACTTCGTTGCCCTGCCGTCCCGGCGCGGGCTCTCCCCGCTCGACACCGGCGACTACACCGTGCGGGTCTGCACCACCAGCGGCAGCCGCTGCGAGTACGCGCCGGTGTGGGACGTCGGCCCGTGGAACACCCGGGACGACTACTGGAACCCCGCCGCCGTCCGGGAGAACTGGAAGGACCTGCCGCAGGGCCGCCCCGAGGCACAGGCCGCCTACCAGTACGGCTACAACGGCGGCAAGGACCAGTTCGGCCGTACCGTGCTCAACCCGGCCGGCATCGACCTCGCCGACGGCACCTTCTGGGACGGCCTGCTGCTCACCGACAACGCCTGGGTGGACGTCACCTACCTGTGGACCGGCTCCGGCCCGCGCGGCGTGATCGGCTCCGGGCCGCTGAACGTCCGTACCGGCCCCGGCACCTCGTACCCGACCCGGGGGCTGGCCGCCACGCACGCCAACGTGCCGATCCAGTGCTACGTCAAGGGGCAGACGGTCGCCGGGACGTACCGGACCACCAACCGGTGGAACCGGCTGGCCGGCGGTCAGTACGTCAGCCACGCCTACGTGTCCACCGTGTACGGCGGCACCGTGTCACCCTGCTGACCGGTGCACCGCTGACGGGACCCTCCCCGACCCGGCGGGTCAGGGGGCGGGTCGGCTCAGGGCCGCTCGTCCGGGCGGGGCGGGCGGACCATGTCCTGGTAACGGGGGTGACTCGCGCCGTACACCGCGAAGTTCAGCCGGGCGTGGGTGAGACTCAGCTCACCGTTCGCCCCGCCCCGCACCACGTCGGCATCGGCGTCACCCTGGCCGTCATCGGTCCAGAAACAGACCGGACAGGTGCCCCCACCCGTCCGGGACGCACAACAGGGACAGCCCACCGGAACCCACACTTCACCCACCGCAGCAGCATTCCACACCGGACGTCGGCCAGGGAGCGCAGCTCACCCCCTGATACGCCCCCGCACCGTGACCGTGGCACCCGGGGCCACCCCGAGCAGGTCCACCGCCCGACCCCCGTTGCGGGCCACCGCCACCAGGCCGGCGGAGTCGACGAGCACGACCAGCGAACCGGGTGCCACGTCCCCGAACGTCCGCCCCCGGACCGCCGGTCGACCGTCGACCTGCACCGCCGCGGGCAACGACGCCAGCAGGTCCGCCCCGGCGGCGAGCTGCACGTTGCCGAAGTGGTCCACGCTGAGCACCTCGGCGGTGAACCCGTCGGCCTCCCGGCGCAGCACCGGCGGGGGCAGGATCACCAGGGAAGCCGGGTCGACCTGCGGCCCGGCGTCGGCCGGCGGGCCACCGAGAGCCAACCGGGCCGCCACCGGGGCGAAGACGTCCCGGCCGTGGAAGGTGTCCGACACCTCCGCCGCCAGCCACCCCGGCGCGGTCAACTGCACCGCCGAGGTGATCCCACCCAACGCCTGCGCCGCCGCCGGCAGCACCCCGTTGTCCGGCCCGACCAGCAACCCGCCCGGTGTGACCAGGGCCACCGCCCGCCGGGACGTCCCGACCCCCGGGTCCACCACCGCCACGTGCACCCCGTACGGCAGGTGCGGCACGGCCTGGGCGAGCACCGCGGCACCCCGCCGGACGTCCCCCGGCGGCACCAGGTGGGTCACGTCGATCACCCGGGCGGTCGGGGCGATCCGGCCGATCACCCCGTGGCAGACGGCCACGAACCCGTCGGTGAGCCCGTAGTCGGTGGTCAGTGAGATCCAGGGGGACGGGGCCATGCCCGGCAGGCTAGTGCGGCGGGCCGACTATCACTGACCGGACACCCCGATCGGCCGACCGGCCGGTGCCGTCCCCGCAGCGGGTTCGGCAGACTGCCGGGGTGACGAAACGCCTTCGTATCCTGTCCACGACCGCCACCGTCCTCGTCGCCCTGGCCCTGGCCGGCTGCGGCGACGACCCCGCCGACGAGCGGGACGGCGGGGCGTGGGCCGACGGCCGGGCGAAAGCCCCGGCCACCACCGAGGCCGCCCCGGCGGACGGACCGCCGAAGACCGCGAAGCCGGGCACCACCCCCCGGGAGAGCCCCTCCACCCCGCCGTTCGTGCTGCCGACGAAGAAGACCAGCGCCCCTGCCGCCCGCAAGGTGGTCGACGCGTTCACGGCCGCCGGCCTGAAGGCGCCCGACCCGCGCGACCGGTCCAAGGACTGCGGACCCAACGGTGCGGGGGTCGGCTGCGCCCAGCTGCTCGTCACCGACGCCGTCTCCGTCTACGTCTTCCCCGACGAGGCGAGCGCCACCAACCAGACCGACGTGTGGGGGACCAAGGCGTACCGGTCGGGTGCGGTGGTGCTCAACTACCTGGGCACCCGGACCAGCGCCGCCGAGCAGAAGCGCTACAACGACGTACTGGCCAAACTCGGCTGACTGCCGCAGCCCGGGCCGGTCGACGCCGGTGGGGTCACCCCGACCGGTGTCGCCCGGCCCGGACGACTGCGGCGGGGGCGGCGCGGGCGCGGGGTGACCTGCCCGGTCAGCCACGCAGGCGCAGGCCACGGGGGGTGGCCCGGAAACCGGCTGCGGCGAGCGCGTCGCGCAGCGGGGACGAATGCACCGCCCCACCGTCGGCCCGCTCCACCGACATCGCCCCCAACGCCCCGGAGTGCACCGCGTCGGCGAGCGCCTTGCCGGCGGCGGCCAACGCGTCGGGCTCGGCGGTGAACGAGAGGATGGTCCGCCCACCCCGTTCGACGTAGAGGGCCAGGTCACCGCCGACCAGCACCACCACCGACCCGGCCTTGCGGCCGGCCCGGTGCCCGGTGCCCGGTGCGGCGTCGTCGCCCGAGTCGACGGCCCGTTCCGGCCAGGGCAGCGCCGCGCCGTACGGGTTGGCCGGGTCGGTGGCGGCGAGCACCACGGTCGGCCCGTCGCCGCGCCCCCGGCCCCGGTCGGTCGGCTCGGCGAGCGCCCGCAGCCGGTCCACCGCACCGGGCACCGCGAACTGCGCCGCGCCCAGCCCCTCGACGAAGTAGCCCCGCCGGGCAGCGCCGCGCTCCTCCAACGCGGCGAGCACCGGATAGACGGCGGCGAACCCGCCGACGACCTGCTCGGCCACCACCGCGCCCCGGGTCACCACCCCGTGCCGGTCGAGCAGCAGATCGGCCAGGGCGGCGGCCCGTCGGGTCGGATCGGTGTCCCGCTCCGGCAGCCGCGACCAGCGCCCGGCCACCGTGGGCGGGCCACCCCGGCTGGGCAGCGCCACCCGACCCGGGCGACGGTAGCGGGTACGCGGGGCGGCCGGGCGGGACCGGTGCGCGCCGCCCGCGCCGAGCGCCGCCCGCAGCGGGGCGAGGGTGTCGTTGGTGAGCTGCCCCGCCCAGACCAGATCCCAGATCACCGCGGTCAGGGCGGTGTCGTCGTCGGAGCCCACCCGGTCGGACAGCGGGCGGAAGAACAACGCCTGCCCGTCGGCGAGCGCGTCCAGCACGGCGGCGTGCAACGGGGTGCCGGCGAAGGTGTCGTCCGGCGGGGGGAGCAGCAGCGGTGCGACGTCCGCGAACGCCAGGGTGATCCAACCGTCGCCGCCGGAGATCGCCCCCGAGCCGGCCCAGACCACCTCACCCCCGGCGCACAGCTCGTCGAGCTGTGCGGGGGAGTAGTCGGCGACCCGGGCGGGCAGCACCAGCCGCTCCCACGCCGACGCCGGCACCGCCGTGCCCTGCAACTGCTCGATCGTGGCGGCCACCGCCTCCACCCCGCGCGCCGACGAGCCGATCTGCTGCCAGCGGGGCAGGAAGCCGGCCAGCACCCGGGGCGGCACCGGTTCGATCTCCCGGCGCAGCGCGGCGAGCGACCGGCGGCGCAGCAGCCGCAGCACCTCGGCGTCGCACCACTGGGTGCCCACGCTGTCCGGGGCGAACTCGCCGGAGACCACCCGCCCGGTCGCGGCGAGCCGACGCAAAGTCTGCTCCACCACGAAAACCCCGAGCCCGAAGCGGGCGGCGCAGGTCGCGGCGGCGAACGGCCCGTGGGTGCGGGCGTACCGGGCGACCAGGTCGCCGAGCGGGTCGGCCACCGGCGTCAGGTACGCCTCGGCCACCCCCACCGGCAGTGCCACCCCGAGCGCGTCGCGCAGCCGGGCCGCGTCCTCGATGCCCACCCAGCGGTCCTCGCCGGCGATCCGGACCCGCAGCGCCCGGCGGGCCGCCGCCAACTCCACCGGCCACTCCACCGGCACGCCCCGCTCGGCCAGCTCCGCCTCGGTCAGGTCGCCGAGGACCCGCAGCAGCTCGGCGACGTCCTCGGCGTCGCGGGGTCGACGCTGGTCGGTGCGCCAGCGCAACTGCCGTTCGGTCTCGGCGAGCACCGCCGGGTCGAGCAGCTCGCGCAAGTCCACCCGGCCGAGCAGCTCCCCGAGCAGGGCCGAGTCCAGCGCCAACGCGGCGGCCCGCCGCTCGGCCAGCGGCGCGTCCCCCTCATAGAGGAACGCGCCGACATAGCCGAAGAGCAGCGACCGGGCGAACGGCGAGGGGCGTTCGCTCTCCACCTCGACCAGGCGGACCTTGCGGCTGGCCAGGTCGCGCATCAGACCGGCCAGGGCGGGCTGGTCGAAGACGTCCTGGAGGCACTCCCGGGCGGCCTCCAGGGTGACCGGGAAGTCGGCGTACTCGCGGGCCACGTCGAGCAGTTGGGCGGCGCGCTGGCGTTGCTGCCACAGCGGCTGCCGGCGGCGCGGGTCACGCCGGGGCAGCAGCAGCGACCGGGCGGCGCACTCGCGGAACCGGGCGGCGAACAGCGCGGAGGTGCCCACCGACTCCTCGACCAGTTGGGCGATCTCGTCGGGCTCGAACACCACCACGTCGGCGCCGGGCGGCTCGTCGGCGGTGTCCGGCAGCCGCACCACGATCCCGTCGTCGGAGGGCATCGCCTGGGCGTCCACGCCGTAGCGTTCGGCCAGCCGGCGGCCGATCGCCAGCGCCCACGGCCCGTTGACCCGGGCCCCGAGCACGCTGTGCACGGCGAGCCGCCAGTCACCCAGCTCGTCGCGGAACCGTTCGACCAGCACCGTGCGGTCGTCGGGCAGCGAGCGGGTGGCGGCCTGCTGCTCACGCAGGTAGGCCATCAGGTTGCCGGCCGCCCAGTCGTCGAGGCCACCGGCCCGCAGGGCGGTCAGGGCGGTGGCGTCGTCCTGGCGCAGCAACGCCCGGATCCGGCTGCCGATGGCCCGGCCCAGCTCGACCGGCCGGCCCAGCTGGTCGCCCTTCCAGAACGGCATCCGGGCCGCCTGGCCGGGTGCGGGGGAGACGAGCACCCGGTCGGGGGTGATCTCCTCGATCCGCCAGGACGAGGAGCCGAGCAGGAAGACGTCGCCGACCCGGGACTCGTAGACCATCTCCTCGTCCAGCTCACCGACCCGGGCGGCGCGCTGCGCACCGGCCAGGAACACCCCGAACAGGCCCCGGTCGGGGATGGTGCCGCCGCTGGTGACGGCGAGGCGCTGGGCCCCCGGCCGCCCGGTGAGCACGTCGGTGGCCCGGTCCCAGACCAGTCGGGGCCGCAGCTCCGCGAAGGCGGTCGACGGGTAGCGGCCGGAGAGCATGTCGAGCACCGCGTGCAGCGCCGAGTCGGGCAGCTCGGCGAAGGGCGCGGCCCGGCGGACCAGCACCGCCAGGTCGCCGAGCGACCAGGGTTCGAGGGCGACCATGGCCACGATCTGCTGGGCGAGCACGTCGAGCGGGTTGCGCGGGTAGTGCAGCTCCTCGATGGCGCCGGTCGCCATCCGCTCCGCGACCACCGTGCACGAGAGCAGGTCGCCCCGGTGTTTGGGGAAGACCACCCCCCGGGACACCGCCCCCACCTGGTGTCCGGCCCGGCCGACCCGTTGCAGGCCGGCCGCGACGCTCGGTGGGGCCTCGATCTGCACCACCAGGTCGACCGCGCCCATGTCGATGCCCAGTTCCAGGCTGGAGGTGGCCACCACGGCGGGCAGCCGGCCGGACTTGAGGGCCTCCTCGATCTGCTTGCGTTCCTCCCGGGAGACGCTGCCGTGGTGGGCCCGGGCGATCACCGCATCGGCCCCGGTCGCCGTGCCCGACTGGGCCATCACCTCGGCCGGCGGTCCGGCGGCGGCGTCGGCCGGCTTCCCGACGGCCCGGTCATCGGCGGCCGGCGCTCCGACGGTCTGTTCCTCGGCGGCCAGCTCGTTGAGTCGGGCGCAGAGCCGTTCGGCGCTGCGCCGGGAGTTGGTGAACACGATGGTCGAGCGGTGTGCCCGGATCAACGCGAGGACCCGTTCCTCCACGGCGGGCCAGATCGACGCCCGGCGCGGGCCGGGCCCACCCAGGTCGTCCTGGAGGGGTTGCTCGGTCTCGTCGAGCCGGGTCATGTCCTCCACCGGGACCTGGACGCTCACCTCGATCGTCTTGGGGGTGGCCGGCTGCACCACGTCCACCGGGTGGGCACCGCCGAGGAACCGGGCGCACCCGTCGATCGGCCGGACGGTGGCGGACAGGCCGATCCGCTGGGCGGGTCTTTCCAGCAACCCGTCTAGACGCTCCAGGGAGAGCGCCAGGTGGGCGCCGCGTTTGGTGCCGGCGACGGCGTGCACCTCGTCGAGGATGACGGTCTCGACGCCGCGCAACGAATCCCGGGCCGCCGAGGTGAGCAGCAGGAACAGCGACTCGGGGGTGGTGATGAGGATGTCCGGCGGGGTGCGGGCGAAGGCCCGGCGTTGGTCGGCGGGAGTGTCGCCGGTGCGCATCCCGACGGTGATGTCCGGCGGGGTCACACCGAGCCGGGTGGCCGCCTGCCGGATGCCGGCGAGCGGAGCGCGCAGATTGCGCTCGACGTCGACGGCGAGCGCCTTGAGCGGGCTGACGTAGAGCACCCGGCAGCGTCGCCGGGCGTCGGCCGGCGGCGGTGCGTCGGCCAGCCGGTCGAGCGACCAGAGGAACGCCGCGAGCGTCTTACCCGAGCCGGTGGGTGCCACCACCAGGGCGTTGCGGCCGGCGGCCACCGAGGTCCAGGCACCGAGCTGGGCGGCGGTGGGGGCGGCGAAGGCGGCGCTGAACCACTCCCGGGTGGCCGGGGCGAAGCCGGCCGGCACTTCCCGGCCGTCGCCCGCGCCGGCCGGGCCCGCCGGGTTCGCCCTGCCCGCCGTGCCGTCCGGGTCCGCCGTGCCCTCCCTGCCCCGCCTCGTCACGTCCCCATCCTGCCTCGGCGGTGTGACATCTGGCCGGCGCGGATGCTGGACTGTCCGACGCCGCGAGAGAATAGCGAATTAGCCGATTAGTACGTTAAGTCTTACTTAACTGCTTGCTTGCGACCCACAACATAAAGTAACTTCACTCGGACTGCCGCAACGGGTGAGAGGAATCGGATGTTCGTCGAGGAGCGTGGCCCGACGCCCGGCACCGACGTGCTCATCCGCAAGGTCGAAGGGCATCTCACCGCCCTGCGGACCAGCCTGCGCGGCCCCGAGCTGGAGCTGGCCGAGCGCCTCGCCGACAGCCTGCGGGAGCTGGTCGTCTCCACCGCCCAGGCCAGCGCGGCCGACCGGGGTCAGGTGCGCGTCGCCGTGCACTACTTCGTGCTCCGCCGGGAGAGCCGCGGCAAGCTGCTCCCGGTGCGTTCGCTCGCCGTCGCCCAGCGGGTGGTCGACAAGGTCGCCCTCCAGCTCGGTCGCCCCGACCTGCTGGTCGAGCCCCGGCGGGCGCTGACGCCCGCGCTCCCCGGCGGCGAGACTCCGCCCGGCTGACGGGCGATTTCCCGAAAAGCCCCCACCGGGGGCTGAACTGGCGTGTGATCGGTGCGGAACGGGACAATTCGCCCGGTATGCGCCGCCAGTTCGACGGGAGGACGCGTGCTCGTACTGCTGCTCCTGCACCTGGTGGCGGCGCTCCTCGCGCCACTGCTGGTCCGGTGGTGGGGTCCGCGCGCCTGCTATCCGCTCGCGCTGGTGCCCGCCGCCGCGTTCGGCTGGGCGCTGACCCGCACCTCGACGGTCCGCGACGGGGGCGCGGTCGTCGAGACGTACCAGTGGATCGGGCAGCTGGACCTCGACGTAGCGTTGCGGATGACGACGCTGTCCTGGCTGATGACCCTGCTGGTCGGCGCGATCGGCGCGCTGGTGCTGGTCTACTGCGGCCGGTACTTCGCGCTCGGCGCGGTGGGCCTGCCCCGGTTCGTCGCGGTGCTGGTCGCCTTCGCCGGCGCGATGCTCGGCCTGGTCCTCGCCGACGACCTGCTGCTGCTCTACGTCTTCTGGGAACTCACCACCGTCTTCTCCTACCTGCTCATCGGGCACAGCACCGAGCGACGCTCCAGCCGCTGGGCGGCGGCCCAGGCGCTGACCGTCACCACGCTGGGCGGGCTGGCCATGCTGCTCGGCTTCCTGATCCTCGGCGGGCACGCCGGCACCTACCGCTGGTCGGAGATCGCCGCCGCCCCCCTGCCCGGCGGTGCGACGCTGGTCGCCGCCGTGCTGCTGATCCTGACCGGCGCGCTGGCCAAATCGGCGATCGTGCCGTTCAACGGCTGGCTGCCGGTGGCGATGGCCGCGCCCACCCCGGTCAGCGCCTACCTGCACGCGGCGGCGATGGTCAAAGCCGGCGTCTACCTGATCGGCCTGCTCGCCCCCGTGCTCGCCGACACCGGCCCGTGGCGGCCGGTGCTGCTCACCCTCGGCCTGGTCACCATGCTCGCCGGCGGCTGGGCGGCGCTGCGCCAGTGCGACCTGAAACTGCTGCTGGCCTACGGCACGGTCAGCCAACTCGGCCTGCTGACCGTGACGATCGGCACGGGCAGCGCCGACGCCGCGCTCGCCGGGGTGGCGATGCTGCTCGCCCACGCCCTGTTCAAGGCCGCCCTGTTCCTCGTCGTCGGCATCATCGACCACGACGTCGGCACCCGCGACCTGCGGGAACTCTCCGGCCTCGGCCGTCGGGCCCCGGCGCTGGCGGTGGTCGCCACGCTCGCCGCCGCCTCGATGGCGGGCGTGCCGCCGCTGCTCGGCTTCGTCGCCAAGGAGGCGGTCTTCACCGCGCTGGCCACCCGCCCGGTGGTGCTCGCCGGGCTGGTCCTGGGCACCGTGCTCACCGTCGCCTACAGCATCCGCTTCCTCTGGGGTGCCTTCGCCACCCGCCCCGGCACCGCCGAGGCCGCACCGGAACCGATCCCGCTGCCGATGCTCGTCCCACCCGCCCTGCTCGCGGTCGCCGGGCTGGTCGCCGGCCCGACCGCCGCCGCGCTCGACGGCCTGCTCGGCCCGTACGCGGAACTCTTCGGCCCGCCGCACGACACGCTCGCCCTCTGGCACGGCCTGACCCCCGCCCTCGGCCTGTCCGCGCTGGCGCTGGCCGGCGGGGCCGTGCTGCACGCGGTACGCGGCCCGCTCGCCCCGGCGCTGGCCCGCTGGAAGCTGCCGTTCACCGGCAACCAGGGCTACGAATGGGCCACCCACCACTTCGACCGGCTGGCCATCGAGGTCACCGGCGCCACCCAGCGCGGCTCACTGCCGCTGTATCTCGGCACCGTCCTGCTGGCCCTGGTGCTGGTGCCCGGCACCGCCCTGGTCAGCACGAGCCCGTGGCACACCCGGATCGCGCTCTGGGACAGCCCGCTGCAACTGGTGGTCGGGCTGGTGATCGGGGTCGCGGCGGTCTTCGCGGTGAACGCCCGACGACGGCTGACCGCGATGCTGCTGGTCGGGGTGACCGGCTACGGCACCGCGATGCTGTTCGTGCTGCACGGGGCACCCGACCTGGCGCTGACCCAGTTCCTGGTGGAGACCTCCACCATCGCCGTCTTCGTGCTGGTGCTGCGGCGGCTGCCGGAGCGGTTCTCCGCCCGGCCGCTGCGCCGCAGCCGGTGGGCCCGCCGGGTGCTCGGCGTCGCGGTGGGCGTGGTGCTGGCCGGGCTGGCGCTGATCGCCTCCGGGGCCCGCACCGCGGTGCCCATCTCCACCGCGTTCCCGGCGCTCTCCGTCGCCGAGGGGTACGGGCGCAACGTGGTCAACGTGACCCTGGTGGACATCCGGGCCTGGGACACCATGGGTGAGATCTCGGTGCTGGTGGTGACCGCCACCGGGGTGGCCAGCCTGATCTTCGAGCGGTCCCGCACCGGACCGCGCCCCCGCCGGGTCGAACCCGCCTCGCCCCGACACGACGACCGGCCGGTCTGGTTACGTGGCGGGGCGACCCTGCACGCGCGACGCCGGTCCATCGTCTTCGAGGTGGTGACCCGGCTGCTGTTCCACACCATCGTGCTCTTCTCGCTGTTCCTGCTCTTCTCCGGTCACAACGCACCCGGCGGCGGCTTCGCCGGTGGCCTGGTGGCGAGCCTGGCGCTGGCCGTGCGCTACCTGGCCGGCGGCCGGTACGAACTGGCCGAGGCCGCCCCGATCGGGGCGGGCACGGTGCTCGGGGCCGGCCTGGCGATCTCCGTCGGTGGTGGCGTGCTGTCCCTGCTGACCACCGGGACCGTGCTGGAGAGCGCCAAGGTCGACCTGCCGCTGCCCGGCCTCGGTGGGCCGTACCTGGTCACCTCGCTCTTCTTCGACATCGGCGTCTATCTGATCGTGGTGGGGCTGATGCTGGACATCCTGCGCAGCCTCGGAGCGGAGATCGACCGGCACGTCGAGGCGGCCGGCAAGTCCGACCGGGGGCTCGTCGTCGACCACGAGGGGGACCGACGGTGAGGGGCGGCGGGGCGGGACCCACGCTGGTGCTGGTGATCGCCGTGGGCCTACTCACCGCCACCGGGGTGACGCTGCTGCTGGAGCGCAGCCTGACCCGGATCTTGCTCGGGGTGATCCTGTTCGGCAACGGGGTGAACCTGCTCATCCTGGTCGGCGGCCGTTCCGGGGTGGCTCCGGTGGTCGGCACCGGCCCGGAGGACGAGATGAGCGACCCGCTGCCGCAGGCGATGGTGCTCACCGCCATCGTGATCACCTTCGGGCTGACCGCCTTCCTCGCCGCCGTGGCGTACCGCAGCTGGTATCTCGGCGGCAACGACGAGGTGCAGGACGACGTGGAGGACCAGCAGATCGTCGCGCTCGCCGCCCGCAACGAGGTGGCCAACGCCGACCTCGGTGGCGAGGGACCCGGCGACGACCCGGAACAGGTCGACCCCGAGCCGCCCCAGCGGGGGCCACGCCGACCCGGGGGTACGCGATGACCGCGCTCCTACCGTTCCCGGTGGTGGTGCCGCTGCTCGGTGCCGCCCTCACCCTGATCCTGGTCAACCGGCCCCGGTTGCAGCGCACCGTCAGCGTGGTCGCGCTCGGCACCAACCTGGTCGTCGCGGTGCTGCTGCTGGTGCGGGCCCACCGGGACGGGCCGGTGGTGACCGAGGTGGGGGGCTGGCCCGCCCCGGTCGGCATCGTGCTGGTCGCCGACCAGCTCGCCGCGCTGATGCTGGTGGTCTCCTCGGCGGTCACGCTCTGCGTGCTGCTCTACTCCATCGGCCAGGGCCGCGCCGAGACCAGCGAGTCGGCGCCGGTGAGCATCTACCACCCGACGTACCTGGTGCTGACCGCCGGGATCACCAACGCGTTCCTCGCCGGTGACCTGTTCAACCTCTTCGTCGGGTTCGAGATCCTGCTCGCGGCGAGCTTCGTGCTGATCACCCTGGGTGGCACCGAGGCCCGGATCCGCACCGGCTCGACGTACGTGGTGGTCAGCATCCTCTCCTCGATGATCTTCCTGGCCGCGGTGGGCCTGGTGTACGCGGCCACCGGCACCCTCAACCTGGCGCAGCTCGCCGGTCGACTCGACGCGCTGCCCGACGGCGTACGGCTGGCGTTGCAGTTGATGCTGCTGCTCGCGTTCGGCATCAAGGCGGCGATGTTCCCGCTCTCCGCGTGGCTGCCGGACAGCTACCCGACCGCCCCGGCACCGGTCACCGCCGTCTTCGCCGGCCTGCTCACCAAGGTCGGCGTCTATGCGATCATCCGGACCGAGACGCTGCTCTTCCCCGGCGGCCAGGTGGCCAACGTGCTGATGGTGGGGGCCGGGCTGACCATGGTGGTCGGCGTGCTCGGCGCGGTGGCCCAGTCGGACATGAAGCGGCTCTTCTCGTTCACGCTGGTCAGCCACATCGGCTACATGATCTTCGGGGTGGCGCTGAGCACCACCGCCGCGCTCTCCGGCGCGATCTTCTATGTGGTGCACCACATCACCATCCAGACCACCCTGTTCCTGGTCGCCGGCCTGGTCGAGGAGCGGGCCGGCAGCACCGACCTGCGCCGGCTCGGCGGCCTGGCCCGGGTCACCCCGCTGCTGGCGGTGCTCTTCTTCGTCCCCGCGATGAATCTGGCCGGCATCCCACCGTTCTCCGGTTTCCTCGGCAAGGTCGGTCTGCTCCAGGCCGGGGTGGCCCAGGGCGGCCCACTGCCCTGGGTGCTGGTCGTCGCCGGCACGGTGACCAGCCTGCTCACCCTCTACGCCACCTCCCGGGTGTGGAACATCGCGTTCTGGCGGGCCCCGCAACTGGCCACCGCCGAGCCGGTCGTCCGGCTCCCCGGGTTGATGGTCGGGGCCACCACCGCCCTGGTGGTGCTGGGGCTGGCCCTGACCGTCGCCGCCGGCCCGCTGTTCCAGGTCACCGCCGACGCCGCCGTCGACCTGCGGCTGCGCACCCCGTACGTGCGGGCCGTCCTGCCCGGCGGTCCACCGTGAGCGGCGCGTCGTCACGACCCACCGGACGGCGTCGGGACCAGCTCATCGCCCTCGGTTGGCTGGTCGTGGTCTGGAACCTGCTCTGGGGCCACTTCTCCCCGGCGAACGTCCTCACCGGTCTGCTGGTCGGCGGGTCGGTGCTGCTGTTCTTCCCGCTCCCGCCGGTCTCCTTCGGCGGCCGGTTGCGACCCCGGGCGCTGCTGGTGCTGGCCGGCACCTTCGTCGTGGAACTGGTCAGCGCCAGCATCCACGTCGCCGCCATCGCCGTGCGTCCCGGCTTCCGCCCGCGCGGCGCGATCATCGGGGTGCCGCTGCGGGTACGCACCGACCTGAACCTGGCGCTCACCGCCGAACTGCTCTCCCTGGTGCCGGGCACCCTGATCGTCGAGGTGGACCGGGAGGCCGGGGTCCTCTACGTGCACGTGCTCGACGTGCGCTCACCGGCCGACATCAGCGGCAGCCGGGAGCGGATCCTCGCCGTCGAGGAACGCATCGTCCGTGCCGTCGGCTCCGAGGCGGAGTTGCGACAGCTCCTCACCGAACCCACGGAGGCACCGTGACCGTCGTCCTCGCCGTCGTCCTGACCGTGCTGCTGTCGACCACCGCGCTGCTGGCGTTGGCCCGGATCTACCGGGGGCCGTCGCTGCTGGACCGGGTCATCGCCGCGGACCTGCTGCTCGCCGCGATGCTCAGCGCGGTCGGCGCGGAGGCGGCGGTGAACCGGCACGCCACCACGTTGCCGGTGCTGGTGGTGCTCTCCCTGCTCGGTTTCGTCGGCTCGGTCGCCCTGGTCCGCTTCGCCGCCCGGGAGGAGTCGTGAGCGTGGGTACGGTGGTCGACTGGTTGGCCGCCGTCGCCCTGGTGTCCGGGGCACTGCTCAGTCTCGCCGCCGGGATCGGTGTGCTGCGCTTCCCGGACGTGCTGGACCGGATGCACGCCGCCACCAAACCCCAGGTGCTCGGGGTGCTGCTGTTGCTGGTCGGGCTGGCGCTGCGGCTGCGTACCGCCGCCGACCTGGGCATGATCATGCTGGTCGGGGTCTTCCAGTTGGCCACCGCCCCGGTCGCCGCCCAGATGATCGGCCGGGCCGCCTACCGGTCGGGTCGGGTGGACCGCAGCCTGCTCGACGTCGACGAGCTGGCCGGACACCAGCCCGAGCCGGCTGGCCCCCGGCCGGAGCGTGCCGACTTCCGGTCCGGGGACGACGGTTCCCGTTCCGGGGACGGTGGTTCCCGGTCCGGGGACGGTGACTCCCAGGCCGAAGGCGGTGACCCCCGGTCCGGGCCCGGTGGACAGCGGGAGTGACGCCGCGGACAACGGGGAGGAGCAGGCACTTTGTGCCCACCCTCAGCGGGCTTCCAGCGAGCGCCGATAGAATTGCCGGATGATCGACTCTTCTGCCCAGGAGGGCAGCAGTAGCCAGCCGGGTCGTGCCCGGCAATCCCCCGCCCCGACGTCCACGGGAGCCCTGAGCGACCCGTGTTGATCGTCGTCGGCCTCGCACTCATCATCGTTCTCACCGCCGCCACCGGCTACTTCGTGGCCCAGGAGTTCGGCTACGTCGCCGTGGACCGGGGCAAACTCAAGCAACTCGCCGACGACGGCGACGCCAAGGCCGCCCGCGCCCTGGAGGTCACCGGGCGGCTGTCGTTCATGCTCTCCGGGGCACAGCTCGGCATCACCGTGACCGCCCTGCTGGTCGGCTACGCCGCCGAGCCCTACCTCGGTGCCGGGCTGGCCGAACTGTTCGGCGGCGTCGGCGTCTCCACCGGGGTCAGCCTGCCGCTGTCGGTGGCGTTGGCGCTGGTCATCGCCACCGTCGTGCAGATGGTCCTGGGTGAGCTGGCCCCGAAGAACCTGGCCATCGCCCGGCCCGAGACGCTGGCGCGGGCGCTGAGCCGGTCCACCCTGATCTACCTGAAGATCGCCGGGCCGCTGATCACGCTCTTCGACCGGGCCGCCGTCCGGTTGCTGCGCCGCCTCGGCATCGAGCCGATCGAGGAGCTGCCCAGCGGCGCCACCCCGGCCGACCTGGAGCAGATCATCGCCGAGTCCCGGGAGGAGGGGCACCTCGACGCCGAGATGTCCGACCTGCTCGACCGGGGCCTCGACTTCCGGGAGCTGACCGCCGGGGAGGCCATGGTCCCCCGGGTCGACGTGCACACCATCCGGGCACACGAGCCGGTCAGCCGGGTGGTCGAGCTGCTCGACACCGGTCACTCCCGTTTCCCGGTACGTGGTGCCGAAGGCGTCGACGACCTGGTGGGCGTGGTCGGCATCGCCGACGTGCTCGGGGTGCCGCCGGCCGAGCGCGCCACCACCCCGGTCAGCGCGGTGGCCGTACCGCCGCTGCTGGTGCCGGAGACGTTGCCGCTGCCCACGGTGCTGGACCGGCTGCGGTCCGGGCACCGGCAGCTCGCCTGCGTGGTCGACGAGTACGGCGGCTTCGCCGGCGTGATCACCCTGGAGGACATCGCCGAGGAACTGGTCGGGCCGATCCGCGACGAGGACGACCCGCCCGACCGGGCCCCGGCCCGGCAGGAGGACGGTTCCTGGGTGGTGCCGGCCCGCTGGCGCATCGACGAGGTCGCCGACAGCACCGGCATCTCGCTGCCCGAGGCCCCCGAGTACGACACCCTCTCCGGGCTGGTCATGCGGGAGTTGGGCCGGGTGCCCGAGGTCGGTGACCGACTGGAGGTCGTCCTGCCGGCCGACGGCGACGAGCCCACGGAACGCCCGAAAGCCCTGATCGAGGTGCTCGCGGTGGACCGGCACGTGGCCGACTCGGTGCGGCTCACGATGGCCGCCGACCCGGGTACGGGCACGCAGCCCCGGACCGCCCGCAGCGGAAGCGACCGACGCCGTGGTGCGAACGTCCGCGCCACCGGCGGCGGGGGCGACCGTGCCGGGGGCACGAATGCCCGCGCCACCGGCAACGGCCCGGACGTGCACGTCGCCCGGGGTCGGGAGGAGCGCTCATGAGCCCCGTTGTCGCACTGCTGGTCTCGGTGCTGCTGCTCGCCCTCAACGGCTTCTTCGTGGCCGCCGAGTTCGCCCTGGTGGCGGCCAAGCGCTACCGGCTGGAACAGACCGCCGCCGGTGGCGGCCGGGCGGCCCGCGCCGCCCTGGACGGGGTACGTGAGCTGTCCCTGATGCTGGCCGGCGCGCAGCTCGGCATCACGCTGTGCACGCTGGGCCTGGGCGCGTTGGCCGAGCCGGCGATCGAGCACCTGCTCAGCCCGTTGCTGCACGCCGTCGGGCTACCGGCGGCAGCCAGCCACATCATCGCGTTGATCTTCGCGCTGGGGCTGGTGACGTTCCTGCACCTGGTGGTCGGCGAGATGGCCCCGAAGTCGTGGGCGATCACCGACGCGGAGCGCTCGGCGACGCTGCTGGCGCTGCCGTTCCGGGCCTTCGCCCGGGTCGCCCGGCCGGTGCTGTCCCTGCTCAACGCCCTGGCCAACGCGATGCTGCGACTGGTCGGGGTGCAGCAGCAGGACCAGCTCGCCCAGGTCCACGGCCCGGACGAGCTGCGCATCCTGCTGGAGCAGTCCCGCGAGCACGGGCTGCTCGGTGCCGAGCAGCACCAGATGCTGACCAGCATGCTGGAATTGCAGGGCACCACCGTCGCCCAGGTGATGGAACCCTTCGACCAGATCGTCACGGTCCACCGGGACGACACCGCCGAGCGGATCGAACAGGTCAGCCGGGACAGCGGCCGGTCCCGGCTCGCCGTCCTCGACGGCGGCGGCGAGGTGTGCGGGCTGGTGCACGTCCGGGAGGCGGTCCGGGCGGTCACCACCGGCCGGGCGGCCACCGCCGCCGAGCTGATGAGCCGCTCGTTCACCCTGCCGGCCACCTCCTCGGTCACCGAGGCGGTCGCCGCGATGCGCGCCGACCAGGCCCAGTTGGCGCTGGTCCGCAACGGCGGCGGGCCGACCCGGCCGATCGGATTCGTGGCTCTGGAGGACCTGCTCGAAGAGGTCATCGGCGAGTTCGACGACGAGACCGACCCGATCCCCCGGGGCCGCCGCCTGCGCTGACTGTCGGCCCGGCCGGGCCGACGCGGTTGAGGCTCCGGCGAGCAGTGGTGGTGCACCGGCTGCCCCCGAGGTGGCGGCATCGAGGTGCGGTGGACCCGTTACCTCGGCCCAACGGAGTCGATCAACGACCCCGCCCCGCCCCGGGGCGGGGTCGTTCCGTCGGGGTGGTCGAGGAGTGCCCGGCCGATCAGGGGGAAACCGCCACCCGCCGGGTAGGTCAGGGCCGGCTCCTGCCTGGTCGGTCGGGGGACACCTCGACTGCCTGGTCGGGGGCGGCGGGCGGAGGACGGGGGAGTGGCGGGGATGCGGTTGACCGGGGTGTCCCACGAGTCCGGTGCGACCGGGTTGGCGGTGAGCACCACCCTGACCAACCCGAGCACCCGCCCGGGGCTGCGGCTGCCGGGGCAGGTGATGCTCAGCGCCGGGGCGCAGGACGTGCCGGTGCGGCACGTACGGCTCGGGTTGGTGGCGACTGCCGAACCTGACGACCCCCGCTCACCCCGTCACCTCGTGCAGTACCACCAGGTGACGGTGGGGGGTCGGTTCGTCGTACCGGCCGGGCGGCGGCGGGCCATCGACTTCGCCGTACCCCTGCCGTGGGAGACGCCGGTGACGATCTTCGGTGGGGTGCCGTTGATGAGCCTACGCACCGGGCTGCGTACCGAGGTGTCGGTGGACCCGGAGCTGGAGCAGGGCGCGATGGTGCCGATCTTCGTCCACCCGTTGCCCACCCAGCAGCACGTGCTGGCGGCCCTGGACACGCTCGGCTTCGTCCTGCGGCAGGCGGGCCTGGTGTCGAGCCGACTGCCGGGGGTCGAGCAGAGCCTGCCGGTGCACGAACGCCTCGGTTACTGGGTCGCCCCGCTGTACGCCGGGCCGATCACCGAGCTGGAGCTGATCTTCGTGACCAATTCCGCCGGCCTGGAGGTGCTGCTCTGGATGGACCGGCGGCTCTCGCTGACCGGAATCAGCCATCAGAGCATCAGCCGGTTCCGGACCTGGCACACCGGTGCCGATCAACGCGACTGGGTCTCCGTCGTGGACGGCTGGTTGCGGGCGGCGATCAACCGGCACGCGGCAGCGGCCTCGAACGCGCACTGGTCGGCCCGGATCACCGAGTCGGCGCACGTCAGCCGCCGACCTGACACGCCGGTGCGACCCGGTTACGGGTTGGGCGGCACCGGCGGTGGAGGTGGCATCGGTGGTGGCGGTGGTGGCGGTGACGGCACCTGAATCCGCCCGCGCCCCCGGCGGTGGTGGTGGCACCTGAATCCGCCCGCGCCCACCGCATCGCCCCCGGTGGTGGTGGCTGAATCCGTCGGGGGTCGCCGCCCGGTCGTGCGTCCGGGGAGGGTCAGACCGAGGCGGTGGCGAGCTTGATGCCGAAGCCCAGGAAGAGCATCGCGACACCGGTGGTGGCCCCGGCGGCCAGCCGGCGGCGCTGCCGGAACTGGGCGGCCAGGAAGGTGCCCGCGAAGATCAGCGCGGTCAGGTAGAGCACGCTGGTCACCTGGGCGATCAGCCCGAGCAGCAGGAACGACAGGGCCGGCCAGGCATAGCCGGGGTCGACGAACTGGATGAAGAACGAGATGAAGAAGAGGATGGCCTTGGGGTTGAGCAGGCTGATCACCAGTGCCTTGCGGAACGGGCTGCGCAGCGCCGCCGGCTCGGCCGCGTCGATCAGCCGGGGCGCCGCCGGATCGTGGCGGTCGCGCCACCGCTGCCAGGCCGCGCGCAGCATGGTCAGCCCCACGTACCCGAGGTAGGCCGCGCCCGCGTACTTGATCACGAGGAAGAGCGGCGGGTACGCCTTGAGCAGCGACGCCACCCCGGCGGCCGACAGGAACATCAGCACCGCGTCGCCGAGGAACACCCCACCAGCCGCCCGGTAGCCGACGGCCACGCCCCGCTTGGCGGCGGTGGAGAGCACGAAGAGGGAGTTGGGCCCCGGCAGCAGGACGATCGCCACGGTGCCCAACACGTAAGTCCAGATGTCGGTGATGCCCAGCACGCCCGTCATCCTCGCCCCACCGGGGTGGTGCCGCGAAGTCTTTCCCGCAGCCTGGCCTGTGCGTTCGGCCACTCATCGACGGTCATCGCGTACTGGACGGTGTCGCGCCAGGAGCCGTCCGGACGCTGCCGGTGCATGCGCAGCACGCCCTCCCGGGTCGCGCCGAGCCGGGCGATCGCCGCCTGCGACCGGGTGTTGCGGATGTCGGTGTGCCAGACCACGCGCACCGCCCCCAGCGTGTCGAACGCCCGCCCGAGCAGCAGCAGCTTGGCCTCGGTGTTGATGCCGCTGCGCCACCAGGGGCGGCCGAGCCAGGTGTAACCGATCGCGACGCTGCGCCGCTGCGGGTCGATCTCGTAGAAGGAGGTGGTGCCCACGACCGCTCCCGTCCGGGCGCAGCGCTGCACCCAGGGCACCCGGTCGCCGTCCTGTCGGGCGGCCAACGCGGCGGCGACGACCGCCCGCATCGCTGCCGGGTCGGCGGGCAGCGGGTGGCCCAGGTGGGCCCAGACCTCCGGCTCGGCGGTAGCGGCGAACAACTCGTCGGCGTGCGTGGGGGTCAACGGCTCCAGCAGCACGTGCGCGCCGTGCAGCGGCACCGGCTCCCACCACGGTGCAGCGCCGGAATCCGGCCCCGGCAGGCTGACGACAGGTGCCGGTGACCCGGTGGAGCCCGGCGTCGGCGAGCCGGTGGCGGGCAGGTAGCCCGGGACCGGCGCGACCACCCCGGCGTCCGGCTCGGGCGGGCCGGCGGTCAGCCGGAGCGGCACCACCCCGGCCCAGTGCGGCAGGTCGAGATCGGCCGGTTCGTCGCGGACCCCGCCGGTGCGGGCCCGCACCGACACCTCGCGCAGCGGCAGGGCCAGGACCGCCGTCTCGGCCAGCTCCCGACGGGTCGGTGGACGACTGTCGGCGGCCCGCCCCGCCCCGACCTTTTCCACCAGGGCGGTCATCGCGGCCCGCTTGTCGTCTTCGCTGGTGACCAGGTGGGCGGTGCCGTGCGCGACGACCGACCGGTAGTTGGCGCTGTGGTGGAACTGCGAGCGGGCGTAGATCAGCCCGTCGAGCAGGGTCACCGTGGCGCAGACGGGCAGCCCGGCCTCGCCCCGGGCGGCGAGCAGCGGCCGGCTGCCGGTGGACCCGTGCAGGTAGAGGGTGTCACCGACCCGGACGTGCAGGGTGGGCAGCAGACGCGGCTCACCGTCGACCACGAACCCCAGCACGCAGTGGTAGGCCTCGTCGAGCACGGCGTGGGCGGCGGCCCGGTCGTAGCTCATCCTGTCCCGGGTGCGGCTGGCGGTGGTGCGTGCGGTCGGCGCGTACATGTGACATCCAGACTTTGTTCTAGTACGATCCTGAAACTGTGGCAGCACATTATCAGATCCTCGGGTCCACGTCCGCCGCGATTTCGGCGAGTGTGGAAACGGGCATCCGCACCGGGGTGCTCGCGGCAGGCGACGCGTTGCCGCCGGTCCGCTCCCTGGCCACGACGCTGGCGGTCAGCCCGGCCACCGTCGCCCGCGCCTACCAGGAGCTACGCCAGCGGGGTCTGGTCGTCACGGCCGGCCGGCACGGCACCCGGGTCCGGCCCCGACCGCCGGTCGCCCCCCGTCGGGCCGCCCGGCACCCGACCCCCGCCCCCGGCACCCGCGACCTGTCCCAGGGCCAACCCGACCCCCGGCTGCTGCCGCCGCTCGGCCCGCACCTGGCCGCGCTCGCCACCGGGATCGGTCCCCCCGTGGGGTACGCCACTACCGGCGTGCACCCCGCCCTGGCCGAGGCGGCCCGCTCCCGGCTCGCCGCCGACGGGGTGCCCGCCGACGAGTTGACCGTCACCGGGGGAGCGCTCGACGGCATCGAGCGGCTGCTCGCCTCCCACCTGCGCCCGGGTGACGCGGTCGCGGTGGAGGACCCCGGCTGGGCCAACCTGCTCGACCTGGTCGCCGCGCTCGGCCTGCGGCCGGTCGGCGTGCCGGTCGACGACGAGGGGCCCACCGTCACCGGGGTGCGCGACGCGTTGACCCTCGGGGCGCGGGCGCTGGTGGTCACCAGCCGGGCGCAGAACCCGACCGGTGCCGCCGTCTCCGCCGGCCGGGCCGAGGCCCTGCGGGCGCTGCTCGCCGGCCGGGCCGACCTGCTGCTGATCGAGGACGACCACGCCGCCGAGCTGTCCCGGCTGCCGCTGCACCCGCTGGCGGGGGCCACGGCGACCTGGGCGTTCGTCCGTTCGGTCAGCAAGCCCTACGGGCCCGACCTGCGGCTGGCGGTGCTGGCCGGTGACGAGGTGACGGTGTCCCGGGTGGCCGGCCGGGCCCGGGTGGGCGCGGGATGGGTCTCCACCGTCCTGCAACGACTCGTCCTGTCGCTCTGGCGCGACCCGGCCACCACCACCCTGATCCACCGGGCCGCCGACGCCTACGAACGCCGCCGGTCCGGCCTGCTCGCCGCGCTCGCCGACCGGGGCGTGGTGGCGCACGGCCGCAGCGGCATCAACGTCTGGCTGCCGGTGCCCGACGAGACCATCACGGTCACCGCCCTGCGGGACGCCGGCTGGTCGGTTGCGCCCGGTGGCCTCTCCCGGCTCGGTGCCCCGCCCGCCGTGCGGATCACGGTCAGTTCGCTCGACGACGCCGACCTCACGCCGCTGGCCGACGCGGTCGCGGCGGCGGTCCGCCCCGCCGACCCGATCGGCTTCACCGCCTGACCCGTGTCGTCGGTCTGCTCCTGCGGGGCTGCGCGGGGGCGGGTGGCGCGGTCAGCCCCGCCGGCTGGACGAAGATCCGCCGCCGGGAGACTGCGTCCCCGGCCGCGTCCAGCTGGTATCCCTCCAGCCAGACCCAGCCGTCGTACGTCGGCCAGTCGAGCACCCGGATGACCCGGAACCGGATGGGGCGGAGAAACTGCACGCTGGCGGCCCTGGTCACGTACACCAGGTCACCGGCCTTCATCGGCGCTCCTGGTCCCGCGCGCGCAACGCCCGCTGCACGCGTCGCTCGCGCCAGACGCGCAGCGTCTCGCCCGCGTCGGCCAGGCGGTCGCAGGAGCCGTCCGGCTGGCAGCGGGAGCAGGCGTTGCGATGGTGGAAGTCGACGACGTAGCCGGCCATGACCACGACGAACGGCGGCTCGGCGGGTCGCTGCTCATACATGCGGCCAGGCCCCCCGGTTGAGCCTCGGCGCGTCATCTGTGCGCCGCCGGGTGGCAAGGGCTGTCGGCGGTCGGCTCCGGCGCTGGAGCGCGCTGTGAGTGCTACCGGGGGTTGCCGGCGATGCTGGCGACGCCGTCGCGTGCTGGACCACGTCGACGGGTTCGGTGGGGCGCTGGAACCATTTGATCCTACACATCTGGCCGCCTCCTGGAATGGGCGACGGACACGGAATGCCTACCCCAAGGTCACTCTATGTGTCCGCCGCGCCGCCACTCTAACCCTTGTCCAGTCAGGCTGTCTATACAGGTTGGTGGCGAGAGTCGTGAGCGATCGGGAGTAGGTTGGCGGATGTGCCTACCCCGCACGTAGAGCCGCGCCGGTACCGGATCGTGGCCGACGAGTTGCGCCATCGGATGATGAGCGGTGCGATCCCGCCGGGCTCCCTGCTGCCCAGCGAAGCCACGCTCATGGCGGAGTTCTCCGTCGCCAGGGGCACGGTGCGAGAAGCTCTGGCGTTGCTGCGCGCCGAGGGCCTGACCGTGTCGGAGAAGGGCAGGGGAACGTTCGTCCGCCCGGTCCTGCCGGTACGCCGGCTCGGCTCCGAGCGCTACCGGGCCGAGCTTGAGCAGGTGCGTCGTGGCGAGCTGGGAACGTCCTTCACCGTTGATCAACGTGTCGACTGGTCGTCGTACACGCTGGACAAGGAGTTCCGTGAGGTCCCTGCGGCTGACCCGGCGGCAGAGCTGTTCGGGGTGACACCTGGAACGATGCTGCTGGAACGTCGTTTCGTGTTCCGTACGCACGGCGTCGCGCAGCAGATGTCCACCTCGTTCCTCCTGCTGTCCATGGTGGCGGACACGCCGGTGGCCGACCCCGCGAACGAGCCGTGGCCCGGCGGCAACACGTCGCAACTGCACAGCCTGGGCTACGACATCACCGCAGTACGGGAACAGGTGGTTGCCCGGATGCCACTACCCGACGAGAAGGACACCCTGCGAATCCCGGGCGGTGTACCGGTCGTCGCCATCACCCGACAGACCTATGTGGACGAGATGGTCGTGGAGGTGGCGGACATCGTGGTCCCGGGCGACCGGGTCCGTCTCGACTATCTGATCCACCTCACCTGAACGGCCCGCAGCGCATGGCTGGGAAGGAGCCCGGCGGGTCCTTCGTGGACCTTCCGTGCGACCGGGTAGAACAGTCGCCATGGCCGAGCAGACCGCCCCACCCGGTGCCCGACAGTTCATCCCGCCGCAGGCCGGCACACTGGCCGAGTTGCGTACCGCCGCTGCCGGCTGCCGGGGCTGTGAGCTGCACCGGGACGCCACCCAGACCGTCTTCGGCCGGGGCGACGAGAGCGCCCGGGTGGTCTTCGTCGGGGAACAGCCCGGCGACCTGGAGGACCAGCACGGGCTGCCCTTCGTCGGTCCCGCCGGCCGGCTGCTGCGCCGGGCGGTCGACGACGCCGGTCTCGACCCGGCCCACCTCTACATCACCAACGCGGTGAAGCACTTCCGACACGAGCTTCGTGGCCGGCGGCGCATCCACCAGACCCCGGACCAGGTGCACATCGTCGCCTGCCGACCGTGGCTGGTCGCCGAGTTCGCCCGGCTCCGCCCCGAACTGGTGGTGGTGCTCGGCGCGACGGCGGCGAAGGCCCTGCTCGGTCCGGCGTTCCGGGTCACCCGGCAGCGCGGCGCGCTGCTGCCCTGGCCGGCCGCCGCCGAGCACCCGGACGACTTCACCCGGGCGCCGGTGGGCGACACCGGTACGGATGCGCCCGCCGCCCGTCTGCTGGCCACCATCCACCCGTCGGCGGTGCTGCGCGCCGACAACCAGGAGATCGCCTACCGGGGGCTGGTCGACGACCTCACCGTGGCCGCCCGCGCCCTGACCGGTTGACCGGGTACGACGGCACCGGGCACCGGGCCCCGTCCCGCGCCGCCGCGCGTCGACCGGTAACCCCGGTGCGGGCGGCGGGCCGGCTGCGCGACGATGGGCTCCCCGAACCAGGAGCGTGTGATGACCGCCGACCTGCGCGCACCCACCCGGCCCGACGTCGCCCCGATCCAGCGGCGCACGCTGCGGCTGCTCTTCGTCACGCAGATCATCGGTGGGGTCGGGGTGGCCATCGGGATCTCGGTCGGGGCACTGCTGGCGGCCCGGGTCGCCGGCACCGCCGTGGCCGGGCTGGCGCAGAGCTGCGGGGTGGTCGGCGCGGCGCTGCTCGCCGTACCGGTCACCCGGATCATGAACGGGCACGGGCGTCGCCCGGGACTGGTGGTGGCATACCTGGTCGGGGCGGTCGGGGCGCTGCTGGTGGTGCTCGCCACGGCCACCGGTGCGGTGCCGCTGCTCTTCCTGGGGATGCTGCTGTTCGGCGGGGGCACGGCGGCCAACCTCCAGGCCCGCTACACGGCCGTGGACCTCGCCGAGCCGGCCCGCCGGGGCCGGCAACTCTCCCTGGTCGTCTGGGCCACCACCATCGGCTCGGTGGCGGCACCCAACTTCGCCGCGCTCGCCGACGGGGTCACCCGGGGATGGGGCCTGCCGTCGCTGTCCGGCCCGTTCGCGTTCAGCGCCGTCGCGTTCGGCGTGGCTGCGGTCGTACTGCTGCTGCTGTTGCGGCCCGATCCGCTGTTGACCGCGCGGCGGCTCGCGGCGGCCGACGCCGGGACAACGGCCGGGGCCGCCCCACCGGCGGCGACCACCGCGCCGGGCGCGCGGCGGGCCGGTATGCGGGTGGCCTGGCGGGTGGTGCGCGGCCGGCCGGCGGCCCGGCTGGGCATCGCCGCCGTCGCCATCGGCCACCTGGTGATGGTCGCGGTGATGGCGATGACCCCGGTACGTCTCGGCGAGTCGCACTCCGACGCGGATGTGCTGCGTGTCGTCGGCATCGTGCTGAGCGTGCACATCGCCGGCATGTACGCCCTCTCCCCGGTGGTGGGCTGGCTCACCGACCGGTTGGGTCGGCGTGCGGTGATCCTCGGTGGGGTCGGCACGCTGCTGGCCGCGTGCGCGGTGGCCGGCACCGCCGGGCACCACACGCCGCGTCTCTCGGTCGGCCTGGCCCTGCTCGGGCTGGGCTGGTCGGCGACGATGGTGGCCGGTTCGACGCTGCTGTCCGAGGCGGTGCCGTCCGGGGTACGCCCCAGCGTGCAGGGGCTGTCCGACCTGACGATGGGGCTGGCGGGGGCGGGCGCGGCGGCGGCCAGCGGGTTTGTCATGCGGGTGGCGGGTTATCCGACCCTGACCCTGCTGGCGGCGATCGCGGTGGTGCCGTTGGTGGCGCTAGCGTTGCGTCGGGTGCCGCCGACGGCACCCGACGAGGAGGAGTGATCACGTGCGGCTGACCGACTTCTGGACCCGGCTGGACGAGGCCTTCGGGCCGGGTTACGCGGCCAGCATCGCCAGCGACCAGGTGCTATCCCAGCTCGACGGGCGGACCATCACCCAGGCCCTCGCCGCTGGTGAGCAGACCCACGTCGTGTGGCGGGCGGTGGTCGCCGCATACCCCGACCGGGTGCCCGCACGGCTACGTTGAGCTGCCGTTCCGCCACTTCCGCGTGTCACTTGCCGGCTCGTACACCTGTTCGGCTATTGTCCACAGCGGGGTGCTCGTCCACAGCTCACGGCCCGTCGGCTGGTTTTCTGTCGGACCCAGCGCCTAGCGTGTCCGCGTGACGCGAAGCTCAGGAAAGACGCCGGCGAAGGCAGGAGTGGCAAACATGGCCGCAGGGCCCGACCGGGAGAAGGCACTCGACCTTGCTCTCGCTCAGATCGACAAGCAGTTCGGTAAGGGGTCGGTGATGCGGCTGGGCGAGCGCCCGGTCGTCCAGACCTCGGTCATCCCGACCGGCTCCATCGCGCTCGACGTGGCGCTCGGCGTCGGTGGTCTGCCCCGGGGCCGGGTCGTCGAGGTCTACGGTCCCGAGTCCAGCGGCAAGACCACGGTCGCCCTGCACGCGGTGGCCAACGCCCAGCGGGCCGGCGGCATCGCCGCGTTCGTCGACGCCGAGCACGCGCTCGACCCCGACTACGCCAAGGCGCTCGGCGTCGACACCGACGCCCTGCTGGTCTCCCAGCCGGACACCGGCGAGCAGGCGCTGGAGATCGTCGACATGCTGGTGCGCTCCGGCGCGATCGACATCATCGTGATCGACTCGGTGGCGGCCCTGGTGCCGCGCGCCGAGATCGAGGGCGAGATGGGCGACAGCCACGTCGGTCTCCAGGCCCGGCTGATGAGCCAGGCGCTCCGGAAGATCACCGGCGTGCTCAACAACACCGGCACCACGGCGATCTTCATCAACCAGCTCCGCGAGAAGATCGGCGTCATGTTCGGCTCGCCCGAGACGACCACCGGTGGTCGGGCGCTGAAGTTCTACGCCTCGGTCCGGCTCGACGTGCGCCGCATCGAGAGCCTCAAGGACGGCACCGACGTGGTCGGCAACCGCACCCGGGTCAAGGTCGTCAAGAACAAGGTCGCCGCGCCGTTCAAGCAGGCCGAGTTCGACATCATGTACGGCAAGGGCATCTCCCGCGAGGGCTCGCTGATCGACGTCGGCGTGGAGCAGGCGATCATCCGTAAGTCCGGTGCCTGGTACACCTACGACGGCGACCAACTCGGGCAGGGTAAGGAAAAGGCCCGGGAGTTCCTCAAGGAGAACCCGGACGTGGCGGCCGAGATCGAGAAGAAGATCCTGGAGAAGCTCGGCGTCGGGGTCGGCGCGGGTGACGCCGCCGGTGGCCCTGAGCTGCCGCCTGTCGACTTCTGACCGGTCGCGGTCGAATGGCAGGACGACGCGCCCGCACGGGGCGGGGCTGGGATGCCGCCCCTCCCCGTGCAGGAGCCGACGACGCGACGCCCCGCCCCCGGCGGGGTCGCCGGGGGGCGGCCGACGGGACCGAGCCGACCCCCGGTGAGTCGACGCCCCGCGACGAGGCCGAGGTGGCCCGGGAGATCTGCCTACGGCAGCTCGCGGTGCGGCCGCGTACCCGGGCCGAGCTGGCCGGGGCACTGGCGAAGAAGGGCATCTCCGACGAGGTGTCCGCTCAGGTCCTCGACCGCTACGACGAGGTCGGCATCATCGACGACGCGGCGTTCGCGCGGGCCTGGGTCTCCAGCCGGCACAACGGTCGTGGGTTGGCCCGCCGGGCACTCGCCAACGAGCTGCGTCAGCGTGGCGTGGACGGTGAGGTGGCCAGCGAGGCCCTCGGTGAGCTGGACGAGGAGACCGAGGCGGAGACCGCCCGTGCCCTGGTCGACCGCAAGCTGCGCAGCGCCCGGGGTGAGCCCGACGCGGTGTTCCGCCGGCTGGTCGGCATGCTCGCCCGCAAGGGCTACCCACCCGGGGTGGCGATCCGGGCGGTGAAGGACGCCCTCGCCGCCCAGAGCGCCGAGGCCGCCGAGTTTGCCGACCAGATCGACGCCGACGCCCTGGCCGATGCCGAGGGCGAGCGGGGCTGACCGGCGCAGATCGACGCCGGTGCCGGGGGCGAGCGGGGCTGACCGGTGCAGATCGACGCCGACGTGCCGGCCGGCACCTCCCGAACGGTGCGCCCGCCGTCCGACACTGCCACCCTGGCGTCACACGCCCGTGCCCTGGGGCGTCACCTGGCCCCCTGCGTACCGCCACCCGTCTGGACCTGCGCCCCGGGCGTCACCTGACTGACCCCGCGCGCATCCTCACCCGCGTAGCCTCCCTGGCCGGTGCCACCGGTTCCGCCTACTCCCACACCCCGCAAGATCATGCTCGAACCTGGTTGTAGTGGTATCCGTCGTTTCGGAGGCCACTACAACCAGGAAACAGTGCGATCTTGCGGAGCGGGGTGTGGGCGCTGGTCCGGAGGCCGGCCCCGGTCCGGACGGCAAGCGGAGTGGAGAGACGCCCGGGTGCGGAGGGCCGCCAGGTGCCGAAGGGGAATAGCGGCCGGAGGACGACCGATGGGCGCATGAAACGGGAATTTTATGGCCTGGTGTCCGGATTTGGATCACCAGTGGGTGACGTTGCCAACTCTCTCCGTTCGGGGGGTTTGATCATGAGTTCTTGACCGATCGGCCTTCCGAGACCTAGCCTCGCCATACAGGCTCACTTTGCCCGACCAGCGCAGGCTAAGCGCACAACATAGATCTCGTAACAGAACAGCATCACTTTGGCCAGCTCCACCGGCCTTGACGGTCGTTCCGGACAGCCGGTCCGGAGCCGACCCGACAACTGCACCCGGCTGTCGGCGATGCCGCATGGGCACCGCCGACGGAGAGCTATCCCCACGGCCAGCCGCTCGGTCGGGCGTCCAGAGCCGCAGAGGTGCGTGCCCGTCGGCACGGTTCCCCTGCGGCGTAGACGTTTGGGGAGGCACGACCATGGCGGGTCGGCACAGGGACCGGGGGTCCCCAGCAGGCGGTGGCGAGCGCGGGTGCGCCGACGCGGTGTGGCGGCCCACCGGCCCCGGTGACGGGACGCCGGCATGAACACCTTCGACGTGGTGCTCCTGATCGTCGTCGGGGTCCTCACCCTGGTCGTGGTCGGCGCCGTCCTGATCGGCGTACGAGCGCTGCGTCGCATCGGTGCCGCCCCCGCCCCGGAGGACCCCGCCTTCATCGCCGAGAAGGACCGCCAGGAACAGTCCCTGGCCGCCCTGCGGACCGCCGCCGACGAGGTGAACAGCACCATCGACGTGGCGAAGTCCGCCGCCTCCGCAGCCCGTGCCGAGGCGGCCGGGGCCAAAGCGGAGGCGAAGTCGGCCCGGGCGGAGGCCCGCCGGGTCCTCGACGACGCCCGTGCCGAGGCGGACACCGTCCTGGAGCGCGCCCACAAACAGGCCGAGGCGGACGCGGAGCAGCTGCGGGCCAGCGCCCGGCGCAGCGGTGAGCGTGAGGTGGCGGTGCTCGCCGCGACGACACGGGAGCAGGCGGCCGAGGTGGAACGCCGGGCCGCCCGGATGGACGAGCGGGAGCGGCTGCACACCGAGGAGGTGGAGCGGCTGGCCGAACGCGAGCGGCAGCTCACCGCCGCCAGCGCCGCGCTGGCCGAGCGGGAGGCGGCGATCAGTGCCCGGGAGGCCGCGCTGACCGTGGCCGAGGAACAGCGCCGGCGGGAACTGGAACGCGTCGCCGGGCTGACCGCCGAGTCGGCCCGCACGGAGCTGATCGAGGTGATCGAGACCCAGGCGAAGCGGGAGGCGGCGCTGCTGGTGCGGGACATCGAGTCCGACGCCCGCAACACCGCCGAGCAACGCGCCCGGCACATCGTGGTGGACGCCATCCAGCGGGTGGCCAGCGAGCAGACCGCCGAGAGCGTGGTCAGCGTCCTGCACCTGCCGGGGGACGAGATGAAGGGGCGGATCATCGGCCGGGAGGGGCGCAACATCCGTGCCTTCGAGTCGGTGACGGGAGTCAACCTGATCATCGACGACACCCCCGAGGCGGTGCTGCTGTCCTGCTTCGACCCGGTACGCCGGGAGGTCGGTCGGCTCACCCTGGAGAAGCTGATCCTCGACGGGCGGATCCACCCGCACCGGATCGAGGAGGTGCACGACCTCGCCCGGCAGGAGGTGGAGGAGCTGTGCCACCGGGCCGCCGAGGACGCCCTGGTGGAGGTGGGCATCACCGAGATCCACCCCGAGCTGGTCACCCTGCTCGGCCGGCTGCGCTACCGCACGTCGTACGGGCAGAACGTGCTCAAGCACCTGGTGGAGACCGCGCACATCGCCGGGATCATGGCCGCCGAACTACGGCTGGACGTGCCGACGATCAAACGGTCGGCGTTCCTGCACGACATCGGCAAGGCGCTCACCCACGAGGTGGAGGGCAGCCACGCCATCATCGGCGCCGACCTGGCCCGCAAGTACGGCGAGAGCGAGGACGTGGTGCACGCCATCGAGGCGCACCACAACGAGGTGCCGCCGCAGACCATCGAGGCGGTCCTCACCCAGGCGTCCGACGCCTGCTCGGGCGGGCGGCCCGGGGCCCGGCGGGAGAGCCTGGAGGCGTACGTCAAGCGGCTGGAACGGATCGAGGAGATCGCGGCCGGCAAGATCGGCGTGGAGAAGGTCTTCGCGATGCAGGCGGGCCGGGAGATCCGGGTGATGGTCAAGCCGGACGACGTCGACGACATCGGCGCGGCGGTCCTCGCCCGGGACGTGGCCAAGCAGATCGAGGAGGAGCTGACCTACCCGGGGCAGATCCGGGTGACCGTGGTCCGGGAGTCCCGGGTCACCGAGATCGCCCGCTGACCGGCCACCGGACGGCGGCACCGGCCGCACCGGGCGACGAGGGGAACCCGCGACCACGGTGACCACCGAACGACACGGCACGAGGGCCGGCCCGGAGATCCGGGCCGGCCCTCGTGCCGTGCGGGGTGGTTCAGTTGCCGCCCGCGCCCTCAGCCTGGGAGGTGAGCGCGGCGGCCGGGGGCGGCGGGGCCGCCTTCCCGACGGACTTGCGGCCCCGGGACAGCCGCCGCTGGACGAACTGGGCCAGCTTGGACAGCGAGTAGTTGGCCAGGATGAACAGCGCGGCGATCACCACGTAGACCTGGATCGGGTTGTCCAGCACGCCGATGAGCTGCTTGCCGATGTTGAGGGTCTCCTCGTAGCTGATGATGAAGCCCAGCGAGGTGTCCTTGAGCACCACGACGAGCTGGCTGATCAGCGCCGGCAGCATGATCCGGAACGCCTGGGGGAGCAGGATCATCCGGGTGGTCTGGGCGGGGGAGAGGCCGATCGCGGCGGCGGCCTCGGCCTGCCCGCCGGGCAGCCCCTCCATGCCGGAGCGGAGGATCTCGGCGATGACCACGGAGTTGTAGACGGTCAGGCCGATGACCAGGTACCACAGCGAGTCGAAGGAGACGCCGAACTCGGGGAAGCCCCGGGCCACGAAGAAGATGGTGAGCACCACCGGCAGGCCCCGGAACACCTCGACGCAGACCCGGGTGACCGCCGAGAGGGTGACGCTGAGCCCGCGCAGCAGGTAGGCCACCGGGGTGGCCATCCCGGTGAAGCGTCGCCGGGTGAGGCTCTTGAGCTGGATGCGCAGCACCGCGAGCAGGGTGCCGACCACCAGCGACGCGACGATGGCCAGCACGGCGGCGGTCAGGGTGTTCTTCAGCCCGAAGCCGATCCGGTCCCACACCTGGGAGAAGTTCTCGTGGGAGGGGTCGACCAGCGGACCCCACAGCTCCATCGAGAACTGGCCCTTGTCGTCCAGCGGGCGGTAGATCAGGAAGTACGCTCCGACGGCCAGCAGCACGGTGGCGACGATGCTGCCGATCAGGGTGATCCGGCGTTGGCGCGGGCCGGGGACGTCGTACAGGACGCTGGTCTGCTGACTCATCGGGCCACCGCCTGTCGCTTCTCCAGCCGGTCGAGCAGTGCGCCGAGCGGCACGGTCATGATCAGATAGCCGATCGAGATGCCGATGGCGACCGGGATGAAGGCGTAGCCCTCGGCGGAGGTGAGCTGGTCGGCGCTCTGGGAGAGGTCGCCGACCACGCCGAAGAAGCCGATCAGCGCCGAGTTCTTGATCATTGCGATGATCACCGAGCCGAGCGGCACCACCGACGCCTTCCAGGACTGCGGCAGCACCACGTGCCGCAGGTTCTGGCCGAAGGTCAGGCCGAGCGACCGGGCCGCCTCGGCCTGACCGGGGGGCACCGCGTTCACCCCGGAGCGCAGCGCCTCACAGACGAACGCGGCGGTGTAGAGCACCAGGGCGATCAGCGCGAACCGGAAGTACGGCAGGTCGGTGCCGAGCCGGGTGAAGAGCGAATCCAGCACGGGGATCCGCAGGAAGTCGGCGTTGGAGCCGAGCGCCGGCAGGCCGAATGCGGCGAAGAACATCACCACGGTCAGCGGCATGTTCCGGAAGATGTTCACGTAGGCGGTGCCGACGGCGCGCAGCGGCGGCACCGGCGAGATGCGCAGCACCGCCAGGACGGCACCCAGGATCAGGGCGCCGAGCGCGGCGAGGACGCAGATCTGGAGGGTGAGCCAGAAACCACCCGCGAAGACGTCGAACTTGTCGATGAGCACACTCACGGGCCGGTGTTCCTCCCCACCCTCCAGATCGAGGTCAGATCAGTAACGGTTGACGGTGGGCGCGGTGCCCAGCTCCGCGCCGAACTTGCCGGCGGTGTCGTCCCACGCCTTCTTCCAGCTGCCGTCGTTGAACGCCTTCTCCAGCGTGTCGTTGACGAAGTTGCGGAAGTCGTTGTCTTCCTTCTTCACCCCGATGCCGTACGGCTCCTTGGTGAAGTTCTCGCCGGCCAGCTTGAACGACGACTCGTCCTTGGCGATGTAGCCGAGCAGGATGACGTTGTCGGTGGTGACGGCGTCGACCTGGCCGCCCTTGAGGGCGTCGCGGCACTTGTCGTACGTGTCGAAGAGCACGAGCTGGGTGCCGACGTCCTTGACGTACTTCTTGATCTCCTCGGCCGGGGTGGACCCGGTCACCGAGCAGACCTTCTTGGTGCCGTCCTTGAAGGAGTCCGGCCCGGTGATGGTGGCGTCGTCCTTCTTGACCAGGATGTTCTGGCCGGCCTCGTAGTACGGGCCCGCGAAGGCGATCCGCTCCTTGCGCTTGTCGTTGATGGTGTACGTCGCCGCGACCAGGTCGACGGTGCCGTTGACGATGACGTCCTCACGGACCTTCGACGGCGTCTCGACGTACTCGATCTTGTCCTCGGGGATGCCCAGCTCCTTGACGATGAGCTTGGCGACCTCGACGTCGAAGCCCTCCGGCTTGCCCGACAGGCCCTTCTGGCCGAAGCCGGGCTGGTCGAACTTGGTGCCGATCTTGATCTTCTGCGCCTTGTTGAGCTTCTCCATGGTGCTGCCGGCGGCGAAGGACTTGCTGCCGGAACCGGTGCCCTCGTCGGCGTCGTCGCCGCCGCAGGCGGCCAGGCCGAGCGCCAGAGTAGCCGCCGCGGCGACTGCCGCCACGCGCTTCATACGCATACTGATCTCCTTCTTCGTCGGAATGCACCGGTGACCGGCACGCTCCACTACGGACGCCTAGTGCGTGAGGATCTTGGAGAGGAAGTCCCGGGCCCGCTCGCTGCGCGGGTTGGCGAAGAACTCCGTCGGCGGGGCGTCCTCGACGAGCTGCCCGTCGGCCATGAAGATCACCCGGTTGGCGGCGTGCCGGGCGAAGCCCATCTCGTGGGTCACCACCACCATGGTCATGCCCTCGCCGGCCAGTGAGGTCATCACGTCGAGCACCTCGCCGACCATCTCCGGGTCGAGGGCGCTGGTCGGCTCGTCGAAGAGCATCGCCTTGGGCTGCATGGCCAGCGCGCGGGCGATCGCCGCCCGCTGCTGCTGGCCGCCGGAGAGCTGGGCCGGGTACTTGTCGGCCTGGTTGGCGATGCCGACCCGGTCGAGCAGGGCCAGGCCGCGCTCGCGGGCGGCGGCCGGCTTCTCCTTGCGGACCTTGACCGGCCCGAGGGTGACGTTCTCCAGGATGGTCTTGTGGGCGAAGAGGTTGAACGACTGGAAGACCATGCCGACCTCGCTGCGCAGCTTCGCCAGCGCCCGCCCCTCGGCCGGCAGCGGCTGGCCGTCGAAGGTGATCGTCCCGTCGTTGATCGGCTCCAGCCGGTTGATCGTCCGGCAGAGTGTCGACTTGCCGGAGCCGGACGGCCCGATCACCACCACGACCTCGCCCTTGCCCACCGAGAGTGACACGTCGTCGAGCACGTGCAGTGGGCCGAACCACTTGTTGACCTTGTCCAGCACGATCAGCGGTTCGCCGGTCGCCACGTCGTCCACCGTCCCTGTCGTCGTACCGGAAAGCGGGGTCGGTCGACCCCCGGTTGGGCCACTGTAGGCGGGGCGACGTGGCGGATCGCAACCCAACGGGTCACGGAGAGGTAACACCGGTGTCGGGTGTGCTCCGGCGTCCGAATTTCGGCACCCGACGGGCCGGTCGGGTGGCGGGTGGACCGGGTGACGGAGATCATGGGGCGATGACCGAGCGGATCCGGCTGACCGAGTACGCGCGTGGCGGCGGCTGCGCCTGCAAGATCCCACCGGGGGAACTGGAGGCGATGGTCGCCGGCCTCGGGCCGGCCACCGGCACCGCCGAACTGCTGGTCGGTCTCGACCACGGCGACGACGCCGCGGTGGTCCGGCTGGACGAGCGGACCGGCCTGGTCACCACCGCCGACTTCTTCACCCCGGTCGTCGACGACGCCTACGACTGGGGGCGGATCGCCGCCGCCAACGCCCTCTCCGACGTGTACGCCATGGGCGGCACCCCGCTGGTCGCCATCAACCTGCTCTGCTGGCCCCGGGACACCCTCCCGCTGGAGCTGGCCCGGGAGGTGCTGCGCGGCGGGCAGGACGTGGCCCGGGAGGCCGGCTGCCACCTGGCCGGCGGGCACAGCGTCGACGACGACGGCCCCAAGTACGGGCTGGCCGTGACCGGGCTGGTCCGCCCCGAGGAGCTGATCACCCTGGACGCCGGGCGGGCCGGGCTGCCGCTGTCGCTGACCAAGCCGCTCGGCGTCGGTGTGCTGAACACCCGGCACAAGGCCACCGGTGAGGTGTCCGCCGAGGCGGTGGCGTCGATGACCACGCTCAACCGGGACGCGGCCCGCGCCGCCGTCGCGGCGGGCATCCGCTGCGGCACCGACGTGACCGGTTTCGGGCTGCTCGGGCACGCCTCGAAGCTGGCCCGGGCGAGCGGCCTGACGGTGGCCATCGACGCCGCCCGGGTGCCCTACCTGCCCGGTGCCCGGGAGGCGGTGCGCGACGGGCACGTCAGCGGCGGCACCCGACGCAACCTGGACTGGGTGGGCCCGTGGACCGGGTTCGGGTCGACCGGGGAGGCGGACCGGCTGCTGCTGGCCGATGCGCAGACCTCCGGAGGGCTGTTGCTGGCCGGCGAGGTGCCCGGCGGCACGGTGATCGGCGAGCTGCTGCCCCGGGGCGAGTCGATGGTCGTCATCCGCTGACGCGTGCCGCCGCCCCTGACCGCCGACGCCTGACCGCCGACCGCCGCCCCCTGACCCCTGACCGCCGTCTCCTGACCCCGGGTGGCGGGCCCGGACTTCCGACGCCGCGCCGGGTGGGCTGGGCTGTCGGTCGGCCGGTTCGGCGGGGCACCGTACCCGATAAACTGTCATCTTCCCGCTACTCCGGGCAATGCGGCGCTAGGAAATTTTGCCCGGAATGGTCACAGACCGGTAACTTGCCCCCGGCCGGGGGCAAATGCCCCCCACCATCGTGAGTAAGGCCCGATCCGGAGGCCGGTGGGACTAACGCAGCGAGGAGGCGGCATGACCGAGCTGTGGAACTGGAGAATCGACCGGGCCGCACCCGTGGAGGTGTACCCGGCCCTGGCCGAGGCGCTCGGACGGGTGGTGATGCCCCTGGCCGTGGCCGACCCGGCCCGGCTGCCCACGTACGCGGTGATCTGCGACGTGTGGGAGGCCCCGGGGGAGTTCGGGACGATCGTCGACTGCTACGGCGTACCCGAGTCGCTGCACCAGCTGAGCGCGGTCGCCGCGCTGGCCCGGCTGCTCGACCGGGACTGCCTGCTGGCCGACGACACCCTCGACGCCGGCCGGCACCTGCTGGTCGCCCCGGGCGGCACGATCCGCCCGGTGCACTTCGAGGTCACCGAGACCGACGACGGTGAGGTGCTCTCCGCGCGCCGGCTCTGCACCCTGGCGCACCCGGGCTGTCGGGGCTGGTCGCGGTGCTGCCGTTCGCGCTGGGCACCCGACTCGGTCAACCCGGCCCTGGCCGCCGCCTGACCGACCCCCGCCCGACGGCCCGTGCACCCAGGGCCACCGCCCGGTCCATGGCGGTGCGGCCGGCGCCCGGCGGGTCAGGGGGGCGACGGCCCGGGGCCCGGTGGGTCAGGGAGGCGACGGCCCGGGGCCCGGCGGGTCAGGGGGGCGACGGCCCGGGGCCGGTGGGTCAGAGGGCGACGGCCCGGGGCCGGTGGTCAGGGGGCGACGGTGGGGCGGGTGCCCCGGACCTGCAACTGGTTCAGCAGGGTCGCGGTAGCGGCGGTCACCGCGCTCACCGCCGCCTCGAACGCCGCGGCGTTGTGCGCGGCCGGGGCCCGGAAACCGGACACCTTGCGGACGTACTGCAACGCCGCCGCCTCGATGTCGGCCGACGTGACCGTCGGGACGTACGGCTCACGCAGGGTCTTGATGCTCCGGCACATGGTTCCTCCTCGTCGGGGTCTTCCCGGTCGGCCCCGGTCGGGCGGCCCGGATACGCTGTGCGTGTCATGACTACCGCAGCCGTGAGCAGCCCGCGCACCTACCAGGTGCGCACGTACGGCTGCCAGATGAACGTGCACGACTCCGAGCGCATCTCCGGCCTGCTCGAACAGGCCGGTTACGTGCGGGTCGCCGACGCCGACGACAACCCGGACGTGGTGGTGTTCAACACCTGCGCCGTCCGGGAGAACGCCGACAACCGGCTCTACGGCAACCTCGGTCACCTGCGCCCCGTCAAGGCCCGGCACCCGGGGATGCAGATCGCCGTCGGCGGCTGCCTGGCCCAGAAGGACCGGGGCGACATCGTCCGCAAGGCACCCTGGGTGGACGTGGTGTTCGGCACCCACAACATCGGCTCGCTGCCGGTGCTGCTGGAACGGGCCCGGCACAACACCGCCGCCGAGGTGGAGATCCTCGAATCCCTCGACGTCTTCCCGTCCACCCTGCCGACCCGGCGCGAGTCGACGTACGCCGGCTGGGTGTCGATCTCGGTGGGCTGCAACAACACCTGCACGTTCTGCATCGTGCCCGCCCTGCGCGGCAAGGAGAAGGACCGCCGCCCCGGCGACGTCCTCGCCGAGGTGCGCGCCCTGGTCGCCGAGGGCGTGCTGGAGGTGACCCTGCTCGGGCAGAACGTCAACTCCTACGGCGTCGAGTTCGGTGACCGGTACGCCTTCGGCAAGCTGCTGCGCGCGACCGGTGAGATCGACGGGTTGGAACGGGTCCGGTTCACCAGCCCGCACCCGAAGGACTTCACCGACGACGTGATCGCCGCGATGGCCGAGACCCCCAACGTCTGCCACTCGCTGCACATGCCGTTGCAGTCCGGCTCGGACGACGTGCTGAAGGCGATGCGCCGGTCGTACCGGTCGGAGCGCTACCTCGGCATCATCGAGAAGGTCCGGGCGGCGATGCCCGACGCGGCGATCACCACCGACATCATCGTCGGCTTCCCCGGCGAGACCGAAGCCGACTTCGAGCAGACCCTCGACGTGGTCCGCGCGGCCCGCTTCTCGTCGGCGTTCACCTTCCAGTACTCCAAGCGCCCCGGCACCCCGGCCGCGACCATGCCCGACCAGCTGCCCAAGCAGGTCGTGCAGGAACGCTACGAACGGCTGGTCGCCTGCGTCGAGGAGATCACCTGGGCGGAGAACAAGCGTCTGGTCGGCGAGACCGTCGAGGTGCTGGTCGCCGTCGGTGAGGGCCGCAAGGACGACCGCACCGGCCGGCTCTCCGGCCGGGCCCGCGACGGCCGACTGGTGCACTTCGCCACCGGTGCGGCCGGTGAGCCGGGCGCGGCCGGCACGATCCGACCGGGCGACATCGTGCACACCACCATCACCTACGCCGCCCCGCACCACCTCAACGCCGACGGTGCCCCGCTGGCACACCGCCGCACCCGGGCCGGTGACGCCGCCGAGGCCGGCCGCGCCCCGCGTACCCCCGGGGTGCTGCTCGGGTTGCCCACGGTCGGTGCGCCGGCCGCGACGCCCGCGCCGACGACCGGCTGCGCCGCGCACTGACCTCCCGGTCGGGGCCCGCCGCCGGCGGACCCCGACCGGTGCGCGGTCAGACCGAGATCCGGCCCGCGCCGGCACCCGCCGTCACGATGGACTTCACGCTGCTCGCGCTGTCCAGGGTGTACTGGTACGGGATGCCGGCGACGCTGCCGCCGGTCTGCCCGGCGGGCGAGTTGACGAAGTGGTTGTTGCGGGCCACCAGGCTGCCCGGCCCGGAGTCGGCCTCGCCGAGGTGGTAGGTGTCCTTGACGTTCTCGAAGTAGTTGCCCTCGACGAGCACCCCGGCGCTCATCGTGGACGCCACGCCGTAGCCGGCGTTGTTGTAGTAGTAGTTGTTGTAGACGTGCACCGGGTTGCCGAAGCGGACCCGGGGGTTGCGCTGCTTGCTGCCGTCGTACCAGTTGTGGTGGTAGGTCACCCGCAGGTGCCCGATGTCCTGGCTGCCGTTGTCGTCGCTGTGCCCGAGCAGCATCGTCTTGTCGTGGCTGTAGACCCGGTTCCAGGAGACGGTGACGAAGTCCGAGCCGCGCTTGATGTCGACGGTGCCGTCGTAGCCGATGCTGAAGGTGTTGTGGTCGATCCAGATGTTGGTGGCGGAACTCTCCACGTTGATCGCGTCGTCGCTCCAGTTGCGGAACGTCAGGTTCCGGATGATCACGTTGCGGTCGCCGTTGACGGTGAACCCGCAGCCGACGATCGTCGCCCCGGCGTTGCCGAGCACGGTCTTGTTGGAGCGGACCCGCAGCATGCCCGAGCAGTTGATGGTGCCGGAGACCCGGATCACCGCCGCGCCGGTGGCGTTCAACGCGCTGGTCAGCGCCGAGGCGGTGGAGACGGTCGTCGCGCCCGCGCTGCCGCCGCCGGTGGTGCCGCCGTTCTGGGTGGCCCAGCCGACCAGGCCGGTCTGCGGCACGCTGGGCGGCGGGGTGGTCGCCGGGGGCGTCGTCGGCGGGGGTGTGGCCGACGGCGGGGTGGTCGGCGCATTGGTCGGGGCGGTGCTCCCGGTGCAGGTCACCCCGTTGACGGTGAAGCTGGTCGGGACCGGGTTGCTGGAGTTGTTCCAGGTGCCGTTGAAGCCGAACGAGACGCTGCCGCCGGTCGGCACGCTCCCGTTGTAGCCCACGTTGGTGGCGGTCACCGTGCTGCCGCTCTGGGCCACGGTGGCGTTCCAGGCGTCACTGACCGTCTGGCCGGCCGAGTACGACCAGCGCAGGCTCCAGCCCGACAGCGGGTCGCCGAGGTTGCTGATGGTGATGTTGCCGGTGAATCCGCCCTGCCACTGCCCACCGACGGTGTAGCTGACCGCGCAGCCGGGGGCGGCGTGGGCGGCGACGGCGGTGAGCGTACCGGTGGCGAGCAGGGCGACGGTGGTGGCGGCGATCAGCGTCGTACGACGCCGGGGTGTGCGCATGCTGCGTCCCTTTCGGGTGGGACAGGCTGCCGTCGACGGGAGAGCCACCGGTGGATGCCGGTGACCCGGGACGTCGCCGATCGGCCCCTGCCGAGGGGGTCAGGTCGGTACGAGGTGGATCCCGTGTGGTGCGCCCGCAGCCCGGACAAGCGCTTTCCCGAGCAAAGCATAGACAGTGGCAGATGTAAATCGGCGTGCCGGACGCGCGGCGGCGGTGATCCGGCAGGTGGGTCGCCGGTCGACGTTGCCCGTCGACCGGCGACCCACCGGTGGCCACTACGGACGGTCCCGGCTCAGCAGGCGGTGCCCTTGAGCTTCACCGTGGCCGGGGCGGCGGCCGTACCGTTGGCGGTGAAGCCCACGGTGACCGACGCGCCCGCCGCCAGCGACGGCGCGTAGGCCGGCCCGGCGGCGGTCACCGTCGTGCCGGCCTGGGTGACGGTGGCGTTCCAACCGCTGACCAGGGTGACCCCGGCCGGCCAGGCCCAGGTCACCGACCACGGGTTGACCGCCGACGAACTGGTGTTCTTCACCGTCAGCTCACCCTGGAAACCACCCTGCCACGCGCTGACCTGCTTGTAGGTGGCGGTGCAGCCACCGGTCGGCGGCGGGGTGGTGGTCGGCGGGGGCGTGGTGGTCGGCGGCGGCGTCGTCGGGCCGGTGGTGGTCGGCGTCGGCGTCGGGGTGCCGGTCGGGTCGGTCCCGCCACCCACCGGCGGGATCAGGTACGGCTGGAGGATCGCCTGCTTGGCGGTGTTGACGTTGGTCCAGTCGTCCAGCGCGATGCCTCCCGTGTCACCCGAGTTCGGGTTCCACGACCAGTAGGTGAAGGACATCCCGTTGACCCCGGTGCCGGTGTAGGCCATCAACTTCTCCAGCCACACCTTGTCCCGGGGATCGGCCAGGGTGCTGCCGAACTCGCCCATCATGATCGGGGCGATGTTCTGCTTGTAGAGGTAACCCCAGTACCTGTCCCAGATCGCCGGCAGGTTCGCCGGGAAGTCGGCGGCCTTGAACCAGTTCTGCTCGTAGACGCTGGTGGCGTACTCGTGTGGCGAGTAGACCAGCCGGTTCGCCACGTTCAGCCGGACCGGGAACTGCCCGGCCTTGGACAGGTTGCCACCCCACCAGCCGCAGTCCTCGTCGTTGCTGGTGTCGTTGTCCCAGACGTTCGACAGGCCACCGCTGGGGCAGCTCACCCCCTCCACGAAGATCAGCCAGTTCGGCTGCACCGCGAGGATGGCGTTACCGGCCCGCTCGGCGGCCAGCCGCCAGTCCCGGGTGGTGTCGCCGCAGCCCCAGCAGGCGCCGGTCGCGGCCGGGTTGGTGCCTTCGGCGTGCGGCTCGTTGTGCAGGTCCGCGCCGATCACCGTGGTGTTGCCGGCGTACCGCTGGGCCAGCATCTTCCAGTCGGCGAGCCAGGTCGCCTCGGAGACCGTCGGGGTGTACCAGAGCGGCGACTGCCCGGCCGCCGTCGGCCGGTGCCGGTCCAGGATGACCCGCATGCCCTTGCTGCCGGCGTAGGCGATCACCTTGTCCAGGATCTGCAACGGCGAGAGCCCGACCAGGTCCGGGTTGACGAAGTCGTTGATCCCGCTGGCCGTCGCGCCCGGCTTCACCGAGTCGTTCGAGTACGGGACGCGCAGCGTGTTGTAGCCCAGGCTGGCCATCTTGTCGAGCTGCCCGCGCCACGGGTTGTTCGACCACAGGCCGTGGAACGTCCGGTTGTCGGTCTCCATGCCGAACCAGTTGATGCCGGTCAGCCGGACCGTCGCGCCGGTGGCGTCGACGATCTTGTTGCCGTTCGTGTGCAGGTAACCGGTGCCGGTGCCGCCGACTGCGGCGGCGGCCGGCGTGGTGCTGACGGCCGTGGCGACGAGCACGCCGGCCGCGGCGGTGGCGAGCGCGGTGAGCGCGGCGCCGATGATGCGGGGTCGGTACATACGGGCTCCACTTCGAATGCCCGGCGTCGCGACGGCGACGCGGGCGGAAAACCAGGGATTCGCCGGCCGCCGCCCGTCCGTCCCGCTCCTGCGGGGGTACGCGGACAGTGCGCGGCACGCCGGGTCACGTGGACGCGGCCACTCGCTGCGGTGCACCGGCGACTCCCGACGACGGTGTCCGTCGTCGGTGCCCTCGCGCCGGCGGGGTCGACCTGGCTCTGCCGCCCATTCTGATCAGCAGGCCTCGATGCGTCAACCGCAGCCCCTGCGCCCACCGCCGGGCGGGCGTGCCGGTACCGGCGGGGGTGCCCGGCTGGGTGGGCTCGGGTGGGGTGGGTTTTCGGGGTGGGACATGGGGAAGCCCCCGGTCCCGAGGGGGAGCGGGGGCTTCCGGGGCGTTCGGGGTCAGCCGGCCTGCTCGGCGAGCTGGAGGAACTGCCGCTTGGAGGCGAGCGCCTGCTCGGCCTCCTTGACCCGACGGGCGTCCCCGGCGGCTTGGGCGCGGGCGAGCCGCTCCTCGGCCTCGGCGACCTGCGCCCGCATCTGCGCGAGCAGCGGGTTGTCCTCCTTGGTGGTCCGCCGCCAGGCCGAATCCATCACCTCGCGGACCTTGTCGTCGATGGCCCGCAGCCGCCGCTCCAGGCCGGCAGCGGCCTCCCGGGGCACCCGGCCGGCCTCGTGCCACTGGGCCTGGATCTCCCGCAGCTTGGCCTGGGCACCCTTCGGGTCGCCGTCGACGTCCAGCGCCTCGGCCTCGACCAGCAGCGCCTGCTTGCGCTCCAGGTTGGCCCGCTGCTCGTTGTCCCGGGCCGAGAAGACCTCACTGCGCCGGCTGAAGAAGGCGTCCTGGGCGGCGCGGAACCGTTCCCAGAGCTTCTGCTCCGACTCCTTGGAGGCGCGCGGGGCGGCCTTCCACTGGTTCATCAGCTCCTTGAGCTGGTTGGCGGTGGCCGCCCAGTCGGTGGAGTCGGAGAGCTTCTCAGCCTCGGCGACCAGCTCCTCCTTGGCCGTGTGCGCCTGCTTGCGCTGCTGGTCGAGGGAGGCGAAGTGGGCGCCCCGACGCCGGGTGAAGCCGTCCCGGGCGGCGGCGAACCGCTTCCACAGCTCACCGTCGGCCTTCTTGTCGACCCCCCGGATGGTCTTCCACTCGTCGAGGATCTCCTTGAGCCGGTCACCCGCGGTCTTCCAGCCGGTCGACTCGGCGGCCAGCTGTTCGGCCTCCTCGACCAGGGCGGTCTTGCGGGCGAGCGCCTCACCCCGGGCGGCCTCCCGGGCGGCACGCGCCTCAGCGGCCTTCTCCTCGGCCACGACGGCGAGCTTGTCCAGGCGCGCGGCGAGGGCGTCGATGTCCCCGACGACGTGCGCCTCGGCCAGCGAGCCACGGATCCGCCGGACCGTGCTCAGCGAACCACCCGCGTCGGCGGCACCCGAGTTGAGCCGGGCCTCGGTCAGGTCCACCTCGGTGACCAGGTCGGCGAAGCGACGGGCGAAGTGTGCCAACCCCTCCTCGGGGGCGCCCGCCTGCCAGGATCCGACCACCCGCTCGCCCTCGCTGGTCTTCACGTACACGGTGCCGTCCGCGTCCACCCGTCCGAAGGCAGTCCAGTCGCTCATGTGCACATCCTCGTTCTCCCGGCGTCGACGGGAAACCCCGCACGATCGCCGCCACGGCGCAGCCAACTTGCTCCCGGCATTGTCACAGGTCCGCCCCCGTCCGCGTCGAGCGCCTGTCTCTGACCGTGACCATACGGTGTCCTAGCACCCACACACAGACTCCGTGGGGGGAGTGTCGCATTCCGGCGTACGCTGTACGGTAGGGCGTACGAGACACTGCCGCCCTATCGACGGGCGGACGAGGAGGAGCAGGATGACCCAGTCCCACACCCGGATGACGCCCCCGGCCGACCCCGGTTTCGTGCCCGACGAGGCCGATCTCGCCGAGCTGGACGCGTGGTTCCGCCACTACGACGCCCTGGCCGAGGCGGGTGACGTCGCCGGCACCGCCGAGCTGGCGATGTTCCCGCTGAACACCGTCACCGACGACGCCTCGGGGGAGGGCTCCGCCCGCCAGCTCGACCGGGCGGCCTACCTGGAGATGATGGGCGGCGTGCTCGGCGGCGGTGGCGACCTGCGGATGGAGAGCCGCCGCACGCCCTACTTCCTCACCCGGAGCCTGGCCGTGGTGCTCACCGAGGCCGAGTTCACCCTCGACGGCGAACGCCAACGGGTGCGCTACGCCGACCTGATGGTCCGCACCGGCGGGCGGTGGCGGTTCCAGACCATGGTCCAGGGCGGCTGGGGCGGCCAACCGGCCTGATCCCGCCGCGGCCTGCCGAACCGGCTGGTTCCGGCGTCGGACGCCGGGCGGGTCCCTCCAGGTGTCGGGCCGTCGGCCGGGTCGCTCCTGGTGTCGGGCCGTCGGCCGGGTCGCTCCTGGTGTCGGGCCGTCGGCCGGGTCGCTCCTGGTGTCGGGCCGTCGGCCGGGTCGTCCCCGGGCTGCCGACCGACTCGGTTCGGTGGTCGGGCTGCCGCAGCGGTGGGGCAGGCGGGGCGGGCGGTGCCGGGCCGCTAACGTTGCCTGGTGCCTCTGGTCGCCGCCGCCGTCTGCCCGCACCCGCCGCTGATCGTGCCCGAGCTGGCCGGGGCCGCCGCGCCCGAGCTGGCGGAGCTGCGCGCCGCCTGTACCGCCGCCGTCACCGCCCTCCACACCGCCGGGGCGGGCACCGTCGTGCTGGTCGGCGCCGGAGAGCGCACGGTCGAACTGGACCTGCCCCGCCAGGGCAGCTTCGCCCCCTGGGGCCTGCCCCTGGCGGTACGCCTCGGCGGGGGACCGGCCCCCACCGACCCCGGCAGCGGCGACGATCGGCTGCCGCTGAGCCTGCTGGTCGGGGCCTGGCTGGTCGACCGGGTCGCCCCCCCGACATCGGTGGCCTGGCGGATGGTGAGCATCGGGTCCGACGAACCGGTCGACCGGTGTGCCGCCCTCGGGGCCGGCCTACGGGTGGACGGGCCGTGGGCCCTGCTGGTGCTGGGCGACGGCTCGTCCTGCCACGGGCCGAAGGCACCCGGCTACGACGACCCGCGCGCCGGGGCGTACGACGAAGGGGTTGCCCGGGCCCTGGCCGACGCGGACACCGACGCGCTGCTCGACCTGGACCCGGTGGTCTCGGCGCAGCTGGGGGCCGCCGGCCGGCCCGCCTGGCAGGTGCTGGCCGGCGCGGTGAGGGCGGCCGGCGGCGACTGGCGCGGCGAGCTGCGCCACCACTCGCGTCCCTACGGGGTGGGCTACCTGGTGGCCTCCTGGTCCCCGCCGGCCGGGACGGACGGGGCGGGCACGGGCGGGGCGGCGCGGTGAGCGGCACGGTCGTCGCCGTGGTCGGGCCGACCGCGGCGGGCAAGTCGGCGCTGAGCATCGCCCTCGCGCACGCCCTCGGCGGGGAGGTGGTCAACGCCGACTCGATGCAGCTCTACCAGGGGATGGACATCGGCACCGCCAAGCTCACCACGGCGGAGCGGGACGGGGTGCCGCACCACCTGCTGGACATCTGGCCGGTCACCGAACCGGCCAGCGTCGCCGAGTACCAGCGGCTGGCCCGCGCGGCGGTCGACGACATCCTGGCCCGGGGGCGGGTGCCGCTGCTCGTCGGCGGCTCCGGCCTGTACGTGCGGGCGGTGCTCGAACAGTTCGAGTTCCCCGGCACCGACCCGGCGGTACGCGGACGGCTGGAGGCGGAACTGGCGCAGCTCGGCCCCGCCCCGCTGCACGCCCGGCTGGCCGGGGCGGACCCGGTCGCGGCGGCCGGCATCCTGCCCGGCAACGGTCGACGCATCGTCCGGGCCCTGGAGGTGATCGAGCTGACCGGGGCGCCGTTCACCGCCTCGCTGCCCGACCCGACCCCGTACTACCCGGCGGTGCAGCTCGGCGTCGACCTCGACACCGCGCTGCTCGACGAGCGGATCGCGGCGCGGGTCGACCGGATGTGGGCCGACGGGCTGGTCGCCGAGGTCCGTACGCTGTGCGGGCACGGCCTGGCCGACGGCCGGACGGCCAGCCGGGCCCTCGGCTACCAGCAGGTGCTGCGGTTCCTGGCCGGGGAGACCGACGAGGCGCAGGCCCGCGACGAGACGGTCCGGGCCACCCGGCGGTTCGTCCGACGGCAACGCTCCTGGTTCCGCCGTGACCAGCGCATCCACTGGCTGGACCCGACCGCGCCGACGTTTGTCGACACTGCGCTGCGGGTCGTCTCCGGGCATCGGCCATGATGGGGGCGTGGAGTTCACCAAGGGGCACGGCACCGGCAACGACTTCGTCATCTTGCCCGACCCGGACGGCACCCTCGACCTGACCCCCGACCTGGTCGCCGGGCTCTGCGACCGACGGCGCGGCCTCGGCGGCGACGGCGTGTTACGGGTGGTGCGCGCCGCGAAACACCCCGACGGGGTGGCCCTCGCCGATGAGGCCGAGTGGTTCATGGACTACTGGAACGCCGACGGCTCGTTCGCCGAAATGTGTGGCAACGGGGCCCGGGTCTTCGTCCGCTACCTGCTCGCGACCGGCCTGGCCACCGCGACCGACGGAACCCTGCCGGTGGCCACCCGCGCCGGCCTCGTGCGGGCCCGGGTCGACGGCGACACCATCGCCGTCGAGATGCGCCGCCCCCGGTTGTACGACGCGTCGCATGCCGCCCTGAGCGGGCTCACCCTGCCCGGCACGGCGGTGGACGTCGGCAACCCGCACCTGGTCTGTGCCCTGCCGGCCGGCATCGACCTGACCGACCTGGACCTGACCCGCGCGCCCGAATTCGACCCCCGGGTCTTCCCACACGGGGTGAACGTCGAGTTCACCACCCCCGGTGCCCCGCTGGACGGCACCGACGGCCACGTGCTGATGCGGGTCTACGAACGTGGCTCGGCGGAAACCCTCTCCTGCGGCACCGGCGCCTGCGCGGTCGCCGCCGTGGCGCTACGCGACGCCGCCCGGGACACCGGCGTCGTGGCGGTCGACGTCCCCGGTGGCCGCCTCACGGTCACGGTGACCACCGACTCGTGCTGGCTCGCCGGCCCCGCCATCCTCGTGGCCACCGGCACCCTCACCCTCCCCTGACCCCCCGCCGCCCTCCCCACCCCGCTCTGCCCCGTCTCACCCCGTCTCGTCTCGTTGATCAAGAGGTTTGCGTCAGAATCGGCGTGACGGATGACGTAAACCTCTTGATCACCCGGTCCCGACGAGGTGACGCGCGGTGATCAAGAGGTTCGGGTCAAAGATGGCGGGCGGAATGACGCAAACTTCTTGATCACCGGGGCCGGGCGGGGAGGGTGCGTGGTGATCAAGAGGTTTACGTCATGGGTGCCGGGCGGAGTGACGCAAACCTCTTGATCACCGGGGCCAGCCGAGCCTGGGGCGAGCCGAGCCTGGGGCGAGCCGGGGCCAGTCGAGTCGGGCTGGCCGGTGGGGAGTGGGGCTCGCGGGGGAGGGGAGGGGGTCAGGGGGTGGCGCTGGCGGTGGCGGCGACTTCGGGGAGGTCGGCGGGGCCGGGGTCGGCGGCCGGGGGTGGCGTCGCAGCCGGGTTCTGGGCGGCGGCGCGGACTGCGGCGGCGACCGCCGGGGCGACCCGGGAGTCGAAGACGCTCGGCACGATCACCGTCGGGTTGATCTTGTCTTCGCCGACCACGTCGGCGATGGCCCGGGCCGCCGCGATCGCCATCTCCTCGGTGAACTCCTCGGCGTGCGCGTCGAGCATGCCCCGGAACACGCCCGGGAAGGCGAGCACGTTGTTGATCTGGTTCGGCTGGTCGGAGCGGCCGGTCGCGACGATCGCGGCGTGCTTGCGGGCCTCCCGGGGGTCGACCTCCGGATCGGGGTTGGCCAGCGCGAAGACGATCGCGTCCTTGGCCATGGTGGCGACGTCGTCGCCGGTGAGCAGGTTGGGGGCGCTCACCCCGATGAAGACGTCTGCGCCCCGGACCGCACCGGCCAGGTCGCCGGCGTAGTTGTCCCGGTTGGTGTTCTCGGCCAGCCACTGCCAGGCCGGGTTGAGGCCGGTCAGCCCACGGTGCAGGGCGCCCTGCCGGTCGTACGCGATGATGTCGCCGACGCCCTGGCGCAGCAGCAGTTTCATGATCGCGGTGCCGGCCGCGCCGGCCCCGGAGACGACCACCCGGACGTCCGCGAGCTGCTTGCCCACGACGCGCAGTGCGTTGGTCAGCGCGGCCAGCACGCAGATCGCGGTGCCGTGCTGGTCGTCGTGGAAGACCGGGATGTCCAGCAGCTCCCGCAGCCGTGCCTCGATCTCGAAGCAGCGCGGCGCGGCGATGTCCTCCAGGTTGATCCCGCCGTACGCGGGGGCGATGGCCTTGACGATCGCCACGATCTCGTCGGTGTCCTGGGTGTCCAGCACCACCGGCCAGGCGTCCACCCCGCCGAAGCGCTTGAACAGCGCCGCCTTGCCCTCCATCACCGGCAGCGACGCCGCCGGGCCGAGGTTGCCCAGGCCGAGCACGGCCGAGCCGTCGCTGACCACGGCGACCGTGTTGCGCTTGATGGTCAACCGCCGGGCGTCCGCCGGGTTCTCCGCGATCGCCATGCAGACCCGGGCCACCCCCGGGGTGTACGCCCGGGACAGCTCGTCGCGGGTCCGCAGCCCGACCTTCGAGTGCACCTCGATCTTGCCGCCGAGGTGCAGCAGGAACGTCCGGTCGGACACCTTGCGCACGTCCACCCCGTCGAGCGCGGTGAGCGCCTCGACGACCTGGTCGGCGTGGCCGGCGTCGGCGGTGTCGCAGGTGAGGTCGACGATCACGTGGGTCGGGTCGGAGTCGACCACGTCGAGTGCGGTGACGATCGCGCCGGCCTCGCCGACCGACGTGGTCAGCCGGCCGATCGAGGAGGCGTCCGCAGGGACCGCGATCCGGATCGTGATCGAGAATCCGGCACTCGGCAGTCTGGTGATGGCCACGGAAATACCTCCGTCGTCGCTGGCGGCTCGTCGCCATTTCTACTCGCCCACCGGGCCACGGCGGCAGCCGCCCCCGCGTTCGGCGACCTCCACCACGGGCATATAGCAGTCGCGTTCCGCGTTGACCCGTGTCAGGATTACTCGGTACATGCACAGAACGGACAGGAGACGCAGCTTGCGCGACCAGGAGACCCACACCCCCTTCTCGGACGACGACCTCGACGCCACGACCGGTGAGTACGAGCTGTCGGAGCGGCAGGCGTTGCGGCGGGTCCCCGGCCTCTCCACCGAGCTGACCGACGTCACCGAGGTCGAATACCGCCAGCTCCGGCTGGAGCGGGTCGTCCTCGTCGGCGTCTGGACCGAGGGCACCCAGCGCGACGCCGACAATTCGCTGACCGAGCTGGCCGCCCTGGCCGAGACCGCCGGTTCGCAGGTGCTCGAAGGGCTGATCCAGCGCCGCAGCCGCCCCGACCCGGCCACCTACGTCGGCCGGGGCAAGGTCGACGACCTCAGCGCGGCGGTGCTCTCCACCGGGGCCGACACGGTGATCTGCGACGGTGAGCTGTCCCCGTCCCAGCTGCGCAACCTGGAGCAGCGCACCAAGGTCAAGGTGGTCGACCGCACCGCGCTGATCCTCGACATCTTCGCCCAGCACGCCAAGAGCAAGGAGGGCAAGGCGCAGGTCGAGCTGGCCCAGCTCGAATACCTGCTGCCCCGGTTGCGTGGTTGGGGTGAGTCGCTGTCCCGGCAGAGCGGTGGCTCCGGGCGCGGCGGTGGTGCCGGTGGCGGCGTGGGTCTGCGTGGCCCCGGTGAGACCAAGCTGGAGACCGACCGGCGGCGCATCCGCCACCGCATCGCCCGGTTGCGCCGGGAGATCAAGGCAATGAAGACGGTACGCCAGACCAAGCGCGCCCGTCGGTCCCGTAACGCCGTTCCCGCGGTCGCCATCGCCGGTTACACCAACGCCGGCAAGTCGAGCCTGCTCAACCGGCTCACCGGCGCGGGCGTGCTGGTGGAGAACGCGCTCTTCGCCACCCTGGACCCGACCACCCGCCGGGCCACCACCTCGGACGGGCGGCTCTACACGCTGTCCGACACGGTGGGTTTCGTCCGGCACCTGCCCCACCAGATCGTCGAGGCGTTCCGTTCGACGCTGGAGGAGGTCGCCGAGGCCGACCTGGTGGTGCACGTGGTCGACGGCACCCACCCCGACCCGGAGGAACAGGTCCGCGCGGTGCGGGAGGTGCTCTCCGAGGTCGGTGCCGACCGGCTGCCCGAGCTGCTGGTGGTCAACAAGACCGACGCCGCCGACGAGGAGACCCTGCTGCGGCTCAAGCGGCTCTGGCCGGACGCGGTCTTCGTCTCCGCGCACAGTGGGCGTGGCCTCGAGGGGCTGCGTGAGGTGATCGAACAGCGGCTGCCGCGTCCGGCCGTGGAGGTCCGCGCGGTCCTGCCGTACGACCGGGGTGACCTGGTTGCCCGGCTGCACCGGCAGGGTGAGGTGCTGAGCACCTCCCACCTCCCGGAGGGCACCCTGCTGCACGTGCGGGTGGGGGAGGCGCTCGCCGCCGAGTTGACTCCGTTCGTGGCGGCGGGTGACCCTGCGGTGGCCGGCAGTCGGTGAGCGCTGCGGTGTGACCTGAGGTTCATGGCGGCATGCGACACTGACGCCATGCGCCGCGCTGTCTCCTCGGTCACGGTTGCCCTCGCCCTGTTCGGCGTGGCCGTGGCACCCGCTGCTGCCGCAGCGGCACCGGTCTCCGCTGCCACCTCCGGGGCGGCGTCGGTCCTGGCCACCCCCGTCGGGACGGTGCCGTTGGCCGGTGCGGCGCCGTTGGCCGGTGCAGTGCCGTTGGTCGGGGTGGCGCCGTTGGCCGTCGCCGGCAAGAAGAAGTGCACCATCACGGACGAGCGGCTGCGGGAGCTGTCCGGCCTGGTCGCCACGAAGACCGGCTATGTCGTGATCAACGACGGCACCCTCCAGGAGAGCCGCAAGCGGGTCTTCTTCCTCGACACCAAGTGCAAGATCGCCAGGGAGCCGGTCAAGTTCTCCGGCGACGGCCCGTTCGACACGGAGGACCTGACCCTCTCCCCGGACGGCAAGACGCTCTGGATCGCCGACACCGGTGACAACGTGACCAGCAGGGAACGGCGTACCCGGGTCGCGGTCTGGACGATGCCGGTGACCGGGTCGAAGCAGCCGGTGCTGCACCGGCTGTCGTACCCGGAGCGCAAGCCGCACGACGCCGAGGCGCTGCTGATCGGCGCGGACGGGTCGCCCCTGGTGATCACCAAGGTGCCCAGTGGCAAGGCGGAGATCTTCACCCCGGAGACGAAGCTCGACAGCGGCGGCAACGCCGATCCGGTGCCGATGAAGAAGGTCGGCGAGATCACCCTGCCCAAGACCACCACCGACAACCCGCTCAACATCATCGGTCGGGTGGCCATCACCGGGGCGGCCCGCTCGCCCGACGGCAGCCGGGTGGTGCTGCGCACCTACGCCGACGCCTTCGAGTACGACGTCAAGGGCGACGACATCGTGGCCGCGTTGACCACCGGCAAGCCCCGGGTCACCCCGTTGGCGGACCCGTTCGGCGAGGCCATCTCGTACATCCCGGACGGCACCGGGTTCGTGACCGTCTCCGACGGCGGGGAACTCTCCCCGGAGGACCCGATCGACATCCTCGGCTACACCCCGTCCACCAAGGGCGCGGAACCAGTCGAGGGCGCGGCGGGAGCCAAGCCGGCAGCCGACAGGTCCTGGTACGACAACCTGAGCCTGGACCAGATCACCTACCTGATCGGTGCGGTCGGGGTGGTCGGCGCGGTGCTGGTCGGGGCCGGCATCGTCGGGATCGTGCGGTCGCGCAGGCGGGCCACGGCGGCCGGCGAGATGCCTGACGATCCCGACGACGAGGTCTTCACCTCCGGCGCGGTGTCCCGGGCCGAGGGCTTCCCGGCCGGTGAGTCCCCCCCTGCCGCCGAACCGGCCCCGGACCGGCCGCGTACCGGCGGTGTCTACGGTGCTGCGGCAGGTGGTGGCCCCGCCCGGCCGGCCGGCGGCGCGGTCTACGGCGGAGGTCGGCCCCCAGCGGCAGCCGCAGCGGTTCCCTCCGGCGGTCCGGGAGGTAGCAGCCCTGCGGGCGGCGGACGTCCGGCGGGTGGTGGTGTCTACGGCGGAGGTCGCCCTGCCGGCGGTGGTGTCTACGGTGCCACCCCGGCCGGCGGTGCCGGTCCGCGCGGTGCCACCCCGGCCGGCGGTGCCGGTCCGCGCGGCGGTGCCGACGGTGCTGGTCCGCGCGGTGGCGCCCCGGGCATCGGCCCGCGCGGTGGTGCTTCGGGCGGTGGTGCCCGGGGTGGTGCGCCGGCCGCCGCCGACCCGCGCGGTGGTGCGCCGGCTGGTGGACGCGGCGGTGTGCCGGCGGGTGGGCGTGGCGGTGCGCCGGCCGGTGGACGCGGCGGTGTGCCGGACGATGGGCGTGGTGGGCCGCCGGGGATCCGTGGTGGTGCCCCGGTGGCCGGGCGTGGCACCCCGCCGGGTGGCCGTGGCGGTCCGCCACCGGAGGGGCGCGGTGGTGCGCCGGTCGGTGCCCGTGGCGGTCCTCCGCCGGGTGGGCGTGGTGGCCCTCCGCCGGGTGGTCGTGCTGCGCCGCCGGCCGGTGGGCGTGGCGGTGCTCCCGCTGGTGGGCGTGGTGCCGGCCCGGCGGGCGGGCGGGGTGGCGCTGCGGGTGGTGGGGACGGTGTCTACGGTGCCGGGCGGGCCGAACCGCCACGGCGTGAGGGTGGGCCCCGGGAGCCGCGTTCCGGTCCACGCCGGGACGACGACCACGACGACCGGCGGGGCGGCCAGTACGGCCCACCGCCCGGCCGCAGCGGCGAGCGTTACTGACCTCTCCCCAGGTCGCGGGCGTGCGCGGTCGACCAGGCACGTGCCGCGGCCGTTGCGGGGCGGGGCACGGTCACCGGGGACGGCACCGGCAGCCTCCGCCGGAGGCTGCCGGGCGGGACGAGGTCAGATCCGGCGGAGCACGGCCACGACCCGGCCCATGATGGTGGCGTCGTCACCGGGGATCGGGTCGAAGGCCGGGTTCTGCGGCATCAGCCATACGTGACCGTCGCGTCGCCGGTAGGTCTTGACGGTCGCCTCACCGTCGAGCATCGCGGCCACGATGTCACCGGCCTCGGCGATCGGCTGCTGCCGCACCACCACCCAGTCGCCGTCGCAGATCGCCGCGTCGAGCATCGAGTCGCCCTTGACCTGGAGCATGAAGACCTCGCCCTCGCCGACCAGTTCGCGGGGGAGCGGGAACACGTCCTCGACCGCCTGCTCGGCCAGGATCGGCCCACCGGCCGCGATCCGGCCCAGCATCGGCACGTACGCCGGGGTGGGGCGCTGGGCTCGGCTCAGCTCGTCGTCGGCGTCGACGGGGGCGCGGACGTCAACCGCGCGGGGGCGGTTGGGGTCGCGGCGCAGGAAGCCCTTCTTTTCCAGCTCCTTGAGCTGGTAGGCGACGCTGGACGGGGAGACCAGGCCGACCGCCTCGCCGATCTCGCGGACGCTCGGCGGGTAGCCGTGCCGCTCCACCCAGCTGCGGATGAATTCGAGGATGCGGCGCTGGCGGGCGGTGAGGTCGACGGCGGCCGGGTCGGGGAAGCCGCTGACCACCGGCGTGACCTGGCGGACGGCCGGTTGGCCGGTCCGGCTGCGGGCGGCGCGGGGACGCCGAGTGGCCGGGGGACCCGCCTCGGCGATCGGCTGCGGGTTCTTCTGCCGGTTGGCCCGGTCCTCGGTCACGTCCGTCCTCCCTGGTCGGCGCTGGGTGCCTTGGCGGCTCGTGGTGCGCGCGGGGTGTCGCGGTGCCGGACCGACGTGGTGCGCCGTGCCCGGTCGTTCATGACCGTATAGGTGAGATCGGTCATTTTCAAACATCTGTACGACGCGTCTCGGCGTGTCGGGTGGAAAACCTGGTAACTCGTACGCCTGTTCTGGTAGATGGTACGTCCTCCTCGAACCCGTGTTCGAGGGGTTCGGTGGTCTGCCGGGTCGGTCAACCGTCCGGGTCGGGCTGGCCGGACGGCCGGTAACCTCCCCGGCGTCCGGTCGGTTGGAGCTGTCGACCCCCGGGGGCGGCGACGGGCCCGGGGTGGTGGGCCCGGGGTGGTGGGCCCGGGGTGGTGGGCCCGGGGGTGGTGGGCCCGGGGTGGTGGGCCCGGGGGTGGTGGGGCGGTTCGGGCGTGACGCGCCGGACAGTCGGGCAACTTGACCCGACCCGGCCGGCGGCCTACGGTCGACCCCTAGATGTAGTAGTCACACGGGCGTAAGTTGCCCACAGGTTGGGTTCGACTACCCACCGCACTCCCGTATCGTCGACCACGGCGAGACCGGCGACACCGGTTGCGCCGGGTCGACGCGTGCCCGGAGGCGGGCGGGCGGGCCCCACAGTCGATCAAGGAGGTCGGGCGATGCGGTGTCCGTACTGCCGGCACGCCGACTCCCGGGTGGTCGACTCGCGCGAGGCCGACGACGGCCAGCTGATCCGGCGGCGGCGCTCCTGCCCGGAATGCGGCAAGCGGTTCACCACGGTCGAGGAGGCCGTCCTCGCGGTGGTCAAGCGCAGCGGGGTGACCGAGCCGTTCAGCCGGACGAAGATCATCGGCGGGGTACGCAAGGCGTGCCAGGGCCGGCCGGTCGACGAGGACTCCATCGCGCTGCTGGCGCAGAAGGTCGAGGAGACCGTCCGGGCCAAGGGAGCTGCCGAGCTGCCGAGCCACGACGTGGGACTGGCGATCCTGGGCCCACTGCGCGACCTGGACGAGGTGGCCTACCTGCGCTTCGCCAGCGTCTACCGCTCGTTCGACTCGCTGGCCGACTTCGAACGGGAGATCGAGACCCTCCGGGCCGCCGCACAGGCCCGTGTCGACGCGGCCGGGGCCGCCGACCGTACCGACTGAGTCTTTCACCAAGTGACGACCTGGATTTCGACAGTGACGACGCGTGGCGGGTGGCCGCGCAGACGAGGGGGCCGATGAGATGGCGGGGGACGGCGTGACAACAAGCCGGACGCGGGCGGCGAAGAACGGCGCGGCGACGGGGCTGAAGGTGCAGCGGGTCTGGACGACCGAGGGCGTGCACCCGTACGACGAGGTGGCGTGGGAGCGCCGCGACGTCGTCATGACCAACTGGCGGGACGGCTCGATCAACTTCGAGCAGCGCGGGGTGGAGTTCCCCGAGTCGTGGAGTGTCAACGCGGCGAACATCGTCACCACCAAGTACTTCCGGGGCGCGGTGGGGACCCCGGAACGGGAGTGGTCGCTCAAGCAGCTCATCGACCGGGTGGTCAGCACCTACCGGGCCGCCGGTGAGCAGCACGGCTACTTCGCCAACCCGGGCGACGCTGAGATCTTCGCGCACGAGCTGACCTGGATGCTGCTGCACCAGGTGTTCAGCTTCAACTCGCCGGTCTGGTTCAACGTCGGCACCCCGTCGCCGCAGCAGGTCAGCGCCTGTTTCATCCTGGCGGTCGACGACTCGATGGACTCCATCCTGGACTGGTACAAGGAGGAGGGGCTGATCTTCAAGGGCGGCTCCGGCTCCGGGGTCAACCTGTCGCGCATCCGGTCGTCGCGTGAGCTGCTCTCCTCCGGTGGCACCGCCTCCGGCCCGGTCAGCTTCATGCGTGGCGCGGACGCCAGCGCCGGGACGATCAAGTCCGGCGGTGCCACCCGGCGCGCGGCCAAGATGGTCATCCTCGACGTGGACCACCCGGACATCGAGGAGTTCGTCACCACCAAGGCGCGCGAGGAGGACAAGATCCGCGCGCTGCGGGACGCCGGCTTCGACATGGACCTCGGCGGCAACGACATCGTCAGCGTCCAGTACCAGAACGCCAACAACTCGGTGCGGGTCTCCGACGAGTTCATGGCGGCGGTGGAGAACGGCGGCGGCTTCGACCTGCGGGGCCGCCTCGACGGGCAGACCATCGAGACCATCGACGCGCAGAAGCTGTTCCGTACCATCGCCCAGGCCGCCTGGGAGTGCGCCGACCCGGGCCTGCAGTACGACGACACGATCAACGACTGGCACACCTGCCCGGAGACCGGCCGGATCACCGCGTCGAACCCGTGCTCGGAGTACCTGCACCTGGACAACTCCTCGTGCAACCTGGCCTCGCTCAACCTGATGAAGTTCCTCCGTGCCGACGGCGGCTTCGAGGTGGAGAAGTTCGTCCGGTCGGTCGAGTTCGTCATCACCGCGATGGACATCTCGATCTGCTTCGCCGACTTCCCCACCGACAAGATCGGCGAGACCACCCGCGCCTACCGGCAGCTCGGCATCGGCTACGCCAACCTCGGCGCGCTGCTGATGGCCTCGGGCCTGCCGTACGACTCGGAGCAGGGCCGGTCGGTGGCCGCGGCGATCACCTCGCTGATGACCGGCACCGCGTACCGCCGTTCGGCCGAGCTGGCCGCGATCGTCGGCGCGTACGACGGCTACGCCCGCAACGCCGAGCCGCACAAGCGGGTCATGCGCAAGCACGCCGCCGCCAACGACGCCATCAAGCCGGCCGGCACCGTCGCCACCGCCATCGCGCGGGAGGCCACCAAGCAGTGGACCGAGGGCAACAAGGTCGGCGACCGGTACGGCTGGCGCAACTCGCAGGCCGCCGTGCTGGCGCCGACGGGCACCATCGGCCTGATGATGGACTGCGACACCACCGGGGTCGAGCCCGACCTGGCGCTGGTGAAGTTCAAGAAGCTGGTCGGCGGCGGCTCGATGCAGATCGTCAACCAGACCGTGCCGCGCGCCCTGCGCAGCCTCGGCTACCCCGAGGAGCAGGTCGAGGCGATCGTCGAGCACATCGCCGACCACGGTCACGTGGTGGACGCCCCCGGCCTCAAGCCGGAGCACTACCCGGTCTTCGACTGCGCGATGGGCGAGCGGTCCATCGCCCCGATGGGTCACGTGCGGATGATGGCGGCCGTCCAGCCGTTCATCTCGGGTGCCATCTCCAAGACGGTCAACATGCCGGAGCAGGCCACCGTCGCCGACGTCGAGAAGATCTACTTCGAGGGCTGGAAGCTGGGCCTGAAGGCGCTGGCGATCTACCGGGACAACTGCAAGGTCGGCCAGCCCCTCTCGGTGGCCAAGCCGAACAAGACCGCCGCCCCGGCCGCCGTCGAGACGCCGGCCCCGGCCGCCGTGGAGAAGGTCGTCGAGTACCGGCCGGTGCGTAAGCGGCTGCCGAAGAAGCGTCCGTCGGAGACGGTCTCCTTCTCCGTCGGCGGCGCGGAGGGCTACCTCACCGCCTCGTCCTACCCGGACGACGGGCTGGGTGAGGTCTTCCTCAAGATGTCCAAGCAGGGCTCGACCCTGGCCGGGGTGATGGACGCCTTCTCGGTGGCCATCTCCATCGGCCTGCAGTACGGCGTCCCGCTGGAGACGTACGTCAGCAAGTTCACCAACATGCGCTTCGAGCCGGCCGGCATGACCGACGACCCGGACGTGCGGATGGCCGCCTCGGTGATGGACTACATCTTCCGGCGGCTGGCGTTGGACTTCCTGCCCTACGAGCGTCGTGCCGAGCTGGGCATCTTCACCGCCAAGGAGCGGGCCGCGCAGCTGCGGGCCGAGGCCGATGCGGAGATGAGCGGCACGGACCTGACCGCGATGGCGTCCTCGGCCCCGGTCGAGGTGACCGAACCGAAGACCGGCCCGTTGGCCCAGCCGGCCCAGGAGTTGGCCGAGGTGGCCGCCGCCAAGCCGGCGCCCGCCGTGGGCTCCTCCACCGAGTTGCTGGAGGCCGTGATCGGCAAGGCCGCCGACGCGCCGCTCTGCTTCACCTGCGGCACGAAGATGCGCCCCGCCGGCAGCTGCTACGTCTGTGAGGGCTGCGGTTCCACCAGCGGTTGCAGCTGACGTACGCGTCGCACGAAGGGCCGGCGCCCGTCGGGTGCCGGCCCTTCCGCGTCCCGTCTTCATGATCGACCCCAGTGGGGCGAGGTAGCGGCACCGGTCCTACCCGGACGCCGCTACCTCGCTCCCGTCGCGCAGATCACGCCGACGGCGGCGCACCGGGGGCCGCGCCGGACGGGATGATCGGGGCATGACCACAGCCGACCGGTACGTCGAGTTCGCCACCAGGGAGGCGCACGGCGTCTCACCGTCGTACGAGCGACTGGCCCACGCGGTCGCCCGGGACAGCAGCCTGCTGGCGCTTCTCGACACCCTGCCGCCGGCCAAACGCCAGCCGAATCTGCTGTTCGCCGTGGTCCGACTGTGCGGCGGTACGGTCGAGGACCCGGCCGCGTTCGGCGAATTCGTCAGGGCCAACTGGCCGGTTGTCGCGGCGGAGATCCGGGCCCGGGCGACGCAGACGAACGAGGCCGGGCGTTGTGCCGTCCTCCTGCCGGTGCTGGCCTCGTTGCCGCAGCCACTCGCCCTGCTGGAGGTGGGCGCGTCGGCAGGCATGTGCCTCTACCCCGACCGGTACGCGTACCGTTACGGCGACCGTCTTCTCGGTACAGGTACGCCGACGCTCGACTGTGCGATCACCGGCACGACGCCACCGACTCGCCTGCCCGAGGTGGTGTGGCGGGCCGGCCTCGACCTCAACCCGCTCGACGTCACCGATCCGGACGACATCGCTTGGCTGGACGCCCTCATCTGGCCGGAGAACGGGCACCGCCGCGAGCGGCTGCGGGCTGCTGCGGCTGTCGTCGCGGCCGACCCGCCGCTGCTCGTCCGCGGTGACCTGGTCGACGACCTGCCGGAGGTGGCGGCACTGGCCCCGTCCGACGCGACCCTCGTGGTGTTCCACAGCTCGGTGCTGTACCTGGTGCCACCGCCGCGCCGCGCCGCGTTCGTCGAGGTGGTGAGCGGTCTTTCCGGCCACTGGATCGCCAACGAGGACCCGGCGGTGCTGCCCTACCCGGGTCTGCCGGGGCAGCAGGACGACACGCTGCACAACGTGCTCGCGCTCGACGGCACGCCGCTTGCCTGGACCCGCGGCCACGGCCAGGCGCTCACCTGGTTCGGGGAGCCGGTGGGCTGAGCAAACCGCACCGCTGCGACGATCCCTGACTCTGCGCGACTCGACCAGCGGGGCCTGCCGGCCGGGCGCGGGGATCCGCAGACCCGCACCAGGGGTGGGGGAGCGAGCCCTCCTTACACTCACCGGGTGAGTGGGCAACGACGTCCGTTGGCGGGCCGGCCGCTGACCGAGCCGCACCCGTCCCGGCTGCCGCCGGAGCACCCCGACCGGGCGCGGATCCTGGCCGCGCACGCCGCCGCGCTCGCCGCCGGGGACGCCGGGTATCCCGACCCGGCCACCGGGCTGTTCGTCCTCAGCGCCGGGTTCCTGGCCCGGCGGGGCACCTGCTGCGGGCGTGGCTGCCGGCACTGCCCGTACGTCGACGACTAATTAGGCTGTCCCGGCGGCCCGCCCCACCGCCGACTGATGATCGGCACGGCCCGGGTGTTCTGGGTGGCGATGGTGGTGCCGGGGCCGCTCTACTGCGGACCATGCGTGACCTCCCGCCCACCTGACGCCGCCGGGCGACTGCCCGGGTCTTCCGTCCGACAGTGCCAACCCGTACGGTTTCCGACGGACATCGGCGGATCTCCCGCCGACGATCACGGAGGTGTGCCCGTGCACGGGCGGATCTGGCTCGCCGGGGCGGGCGTGCTGCTGACCACGGGCTGCGGGGCGTCGGAGCCCGACCCGGTACGGCTGCCGGCGGGGGAACCTGTCGTCGTCGAGGTGGGTGCCGCCTCGTCCGGTGGGGCGTGCCGGCTGCTCGACTTCGCGGTGATCGAGGAGCACACCGGCGTCCGCTTCGACGTGGCGGCGGCCAGCGAGCGGGGTGATACCCGTACCTGCGTGGTGCGGGCCACGGACACCACCTGGCCGGAGCTGACCCTGACCGTGACCGACACCTCGATCGACGTGCCGACCTTCACCGCTGACGTGCTGCCCGAGGGGGCGACGAAGGTGTCGAAGCTGGGCCAGGCCGGCTACCGGCGGACCGGCGCGAAGACCGCGAAGCACGGGCCGACGGCCGAGGTGGGCTGGTTGGCCGCGGAGGACCGGCTGGCCATGCTCCGCTGGACCTGCCCACCGGCCGAGGACCGGGCGACCGCCGGTGCGGTGGCCGGCCACCTGGTCGACCTGGCCAGGAAGCTCGACACCCGGTCCCTGTAACCCCCGTCCGGGCCGACGGCGACCCGAGCCGAGTCCGATCCCAGCCCGGACCGGCGGCGACGGGGTCCACCCCGGCCCGGCGCACGCCGGTGGCGGCCCGGGGTCAGTGGGCGGCGACGAACACCCGGGAGGCGACCTCGCGGGGCAGCCGGACCCGTTCGCCGGAGCGGTCGATGAACACCCCGTCGCGTTCCTGGGCGACGGTGACCGTGGCACCCGGGTCGACCCCGGCGGCGTGCAGTTGCCGCAGCACGTCGGCGTCGGTCTGCACGCTTTCGCAGATCCGCCGGACCACCACCGGGCCGGTCAGCCCGGGGAAGGCGAGGTTGCGTTCACCCTCGGCGTGGTCGGTGGCCTCGGTCTCCGGCGAGCCCAGCTCCTCCAGGCCGGGGATCGGGTTGCCGTACGGCGAGCGGGTGGGTCGGTTGAGCAGGTCGTAGACCCGCTTCTCCACCGCGTCGCTCATCACGTGCTCCCACCGGCAGGCCTCCTCGTGGGCCTCCTCGTAGGGCATCCCGATCACGTTGACCAGCAGCAGCTCGGCGAGCCGGTGCTTGCGCATCACCGACACGGCGGTGCCCCGGCCCAGGTCGGTGAGCGCCAGGTGCCGGTCGCCCTCGACGGTGAGCAGCCCGTCGCGTTCCATCCGGGCCACGGTCTGGCTGACGGTGGGCCCGCTCTGCCGCAACCGCTCGGCGATCCGGGCACGCAGCGGCGGCACCCCTTCCTCTTCGAGTTCGAGGATGGTGCGCAGGTACATCTCGGTCGTGTCCACTAAGTCATGGCTTTTCACATTCGCCCCTTTTGTCCGAAGGCGGCGAAGGTAGCTTCGCGCTCAGTGGTGTCGACCCGGTCATGCTTCACGTCAGCGGCCTCCCGGTGGTCGATGCTACCCCGGCCCACGAAGATCGACCTGCGCCGAATCGCGAGGTCGGTGCCCCGATGGTGTTGACTGGACGTCATGTCCGGTACCGCTACCCCCCTGATCGAGCCGGACCGGCTCGCCACCGAGCTGGCCCGCCCCGACCCGCCGACCCTGCTGGACGTCCGCTGGCGGCTGGTCGGCCCTCCGGGCCGCGACGACTACACCGCCGGCCACCTGCCCGGGGCGGTCTTCGTGGACCTGGACACCGTCCTGTGCGGTCCGCCCGGCCCGGCGGGCCGGCACCCGCTGCCCGAACCGGCCGCGCTCCAGGCCGCGCTGCGGGCCGCCGGTGTCCGCGCCGGTCATCCCGTGGTGGTGTACGACGACGGCGACGGCCTGGCCGCCGCCCGCGCCTGGTGGACGCTGCGCTGGGCCGGCCACCGGTCGGTACGGGTGCTGTCCGGCGGCTGGCCCGGCTGGCTCGCCGCCGGCCTGCCCGGCACCGTCGAGGTGCCCACCCCGCAACCCGGCGACGTCACCGTCACACCGGGTGGGCTGCCGGTGCTGGACGCCGACGACGCGGCCCGGCTCGGCGCGGCCGACGACGGTGTGCTGCTGGACGTCCGGGCCGCCCCCCGCTACCGGGGCGAGACCGAGCCGATCGACCCGGTCGCCGGACACGTGCCGGGCGCGGTCAACCTGCCCGCCCCCGAGTACGTCACCGAGGGCCGCTACCTGACCGCCGAGGCGCTGCGGGACCGGTTCGCCGCCGCCGGGGTGCGCGCCGACCAGCCGGTGGGGGCGTACTGCGGATCAGGGGTGACCGCCGCGCAGACGGTGCTGGCGTTGCACCTGGCCGGTCGGCCGGACGCCGCGCTCTACGTCGGATCGTGGAGCGGCTGGGTCGCCGACCCGTCCCGCCCGGTGGCCACCGGCCCGACACCAGCCGGTTGACCAGCACGCCTGGTGGGCGACCGGTGACCCGCGTGCGACGATGACCCCATGTCGGACGACACGCTGGTGGTGTGGGACGAGTCCCTGCTCGACTACGACATGGGGGAGCACCCGCTCGACCCGGTCCGGGTCGAGCTGACCGTCGCGCTGGCCCGGGAGCTGGGCGTCCTGGACCGGCCGGGCGTACGGCTGATCCGGCCCGAGCCGGCCGACGACGCGACGCTGACCCGGGTGCACCTGCCCGACTACCTGGCGGCGGTCCGGACCGCCCCCCGCGATCCGCTCTTCGCCGGCTACGGACTGGGCACCTCGGACAATCCGGTCTTCGACGGGATGCACGAGTCCAGCGCGCTGATCGCCGGGGCGACGGTGGCCGCCGCCGAGGCGGTCTGGCGGGGCGAGGCCCGCCGTGCGGTCAACGTGGCCGGTGGGCTGCACCACGCCATGCCCGACCGGGCCGCCGGGTTCTGCGTCTACAACGACCCGGCGGTGGCCATCGCCCGCCTGCTCGACCTGGGCGCCGAGCGGGTCGCCTACGTCGACGTGGACGTGCACCACGGCGACGGTGTGCAGGAGGTCTTCTACCACGACCCCCGGGTGCTCACGGTGAGCCTGCACGAGACCCCGCTCGCGCTCTTCCCCGGCACCGGGTTCCCCGACGAGACCGGTGGCCCGGGGGCGCAGGGCAGCGCGGTCAACGTGCCGCTGCCACCGGGCACCGACGACGCCGGCTGGCAACGCGCCTTCCACGCGATCGTGCCGTCGGTGCTGCGGGCGTTCCGACCGCAGATCCTGCTCACCCAGTGCGGTGCCGACGGGCACCGGCTCGACCCCCTGGCCGACCTGCACCTGTCGGTGGACGGGCAACGGGCCACCTACCTGACGTTGCGGGCGCTCGCCGACGAGTTGTGCGACGGCCGCTGGGTGGCCACCGGCGGCGGCGGTTACGCCCTGGTGGAGGTGGTGCCCCGGGCCTGGACGCACCTGCTCGCGGTGGCCACCGGCGACCCGCTCGACCCGGCCACCCTCACCCCGCCCGACTGGCGTGCGCTGGCCGCCCACCGGCTGCCCGGCCGGGACGTCCCGCTGCGGATGACCGACGACGTCGACCCGTCACACCAGCCGTGGCAGCCGACCGGTGAGCCGAACTCGGTGGACCGGGCGGTGGCGGCCACCCGCAAGGCGGTGTTCCCGCTGCTCGGGCTGGACCCGTACGACCCGCGCGACTGAGCCGGGGACCTGGGGAGGGACCGGACGTGGTGACCACTGTCGACCAACCGGTGGACGTGCTGCTCAGCGACGGCAGCACCGTCGGCCTGCGACCGATCCGGCCGCAGGACGCCCCGGAGATCGTCGCCATGCACGGGCGGTTCTCGGAACGCACCCGCTACCTGCGCTACTTCTCGCCGTACCCGCGTATCCCGGAACGGGACCTGCGCCGCTTCGTCACCGTCGACCACCGGGACCGGGAGGCGTTCGTGGTGCTGGTCGGCGACCGGATCGTCGCCGTCGGCCGGTACGAGCGGCTGGGTCCGGCGGCCCCCGAAGCCGAGGTGGCGTTCGTGGTGGAGGACGCCCACCAGGGCCGGGGGATCGGTTCGGTGCTGCTGGAGCACCTGGCCGACGCGGCCGGCCGGGCCGGCATCGGGCACTTCGTCGCCGAGGTGCTCCCCACCAACGGGGCGATGCTGCGGGTCTTCGCCGACTTCGGCTACCAGGTGCAACGGCAGTTCGCCGACGGGGTGGTGCACCTGACGTTCCCGATCGCCCCGACCGAGGCGACCCTGGCTGTGCAGCGGGGTCGGGAGCACCGCACCGAGGCGCGGTCCATCGCCCGGCTGCTCACCCCGCGCGGCGTGGCCGTCTACGGGGCCAGCGCCACCGGTCAGGGGGTCGGCGCGGCCGTCCTCGGGCACCTGCGCGACGGCGGCTACCCGGGGGCGATCGTGCCGGTGCATCCGAGCGCGCGCACGGTGGCGGGGCTGCCCGCGTACCCGTCGGCAGCCGACGCCGGAGTGGACGTCGACCTGGCGGTCGTCGCGGTGCCCCCGGACGCGGCGGCGGGGGTGGTGGCCGACGCCGCCGCTGCCGGCGCGCACGGCCTGGTGGTCATCTCCGCCGGTTTCGCCGAGGCCGGACCGGCCGGCGCGGCGGCCCAACGGGCCCTGGTCCGGGCGGCGCACGCCGCCGGCATGCGGGTCGTCGGCCCGAACTGCCTGGGCGTGGCCAACACCGACGGGCGGGTACGCCTCAACGCCACCCTGGCCCCGGTGCTGCCCGCCCCCGGACGGGTGGGTTTCTTCAGCCAGTCCGGCGTGTTCGGGGTGGCGCTGCTGGCCGAGGCGCAGCGCCGGGGGCTGGGCCTGTCGAGTTTCGTGTCGGCCGGCAACCGGGCCGACGTGTCCGGCAACGACCTGCTCCAGTTCTGGCAGGACGACCCGGGCACCGACGTGATCCTGCTGTACCTGGAGACCTTCGGCAATCCGCGCAAGTTCGCCCGGTTGGTGCGCCGGATCGGCCGGGACAAGCCGGTGGTGGCGTTGGCCTCGCTGGCCCGCCCGGTCGGGTCCGGCGTCGCACCCACGCTCGACGAGGCCGCCGTCGGTGCCCTCTTCGCGCAGTCCGGGGTGATCCGGGTGGACACCGTCGCCGAACTGCTCGACGTCGGGACGCTGCTGGCCAACCAGCCGCTGCCCGCCGGTGGCCGGGTCGGCGTGGTCGGCAACTCGTCGGCGCTGACCGGCTTGGCGGCCACCGCCTGCGCGGGGCAGGGTCTCACGGTCGCCGCCGGCTACCCCCACGACGTCGGCCCGCACGCCGGTGCCGCCGCGTTCACCGCCGCGCTGGCCGGTGCCGCCGCCGACGACGGCGTGGATGCGCTGGTGGCGGTCTTCGCCCCACCCCTGCCGGGGCAGCTCACCGTCGAGGAGGCGGACTTCACCGCCGCCGTGGCGGCGGCGGTGACCGGCGGCAAGCCGACCGTGGTGACGTTCCTCGCCGGCCGGGTGCCGGTCGGGCTGCCCGCGTACCCGAGCGTGGAGGAGGCGGTGCGGGCGCTGGGCCGGGTCGGCCGGTACGCCGACTGGCTGCGCCGGGACCCGGGCACGCCACCGGAACTGACCGGGGTGGACCGGGCCGCCGGGCAGGCCGCGCTGCGCGGTGACGCCGCCGACGCGGCGGCGCTGCTCGCCGCGTACGGCATCGAGGTGGTCGGCTCGGCCCCGGCCGGCACCGTCGACGAGGCGCTCGCCGCCGCCGGGCGGCTGGGCTGGCCGGTGGCGTTGAAAGCCGCCGCGCCCGGCCTGCGGCACCGCCTCGACCTGGGCGCCGTCCGCCTCGACCTGGCCGACCCGGTCGCGCTACGCCGGGCGTACGCGGACCTGGCGGCGGCCTTCGGCGCGGACGTCCTGGTCCAACCGATGGTGCCGCCGGGGGTGGCCTGCGTGGTGGAGCTGCGCGAGGACCCGGCGTTCGGGCCGGTCGTCGGCTTCGGGCTCGGTGGGGTCGCCACCGAACTGCTCGGGGACCGGGCCTGGCGGGCGGTGCCGTTGACCGACCGGGACGCCGCCGAACTCGTCGACGAGCCCCGGGCGTCGCCGCTGCTGCACGGGCACCGGGGTGCTGACGCGGTGGACCGGGCGGCCCTGGCCGACCTGCTGTTGCGGGTGGGCCGGCTCGCCGACGAGCAGCCCCGGGTGCGGTCGCTCACCCTCAACCCGGTGCTGGCCCGCCCGGACGGCGTGTCGGTGCTGCACGCGGCGGTGGGGGTCGGCACGGCCGGGGCCCGCCCCGACACCGGCCCGCGCCGGCTCTGACCGTGCCCGCTGCCGGCTCCGGCTCTGACCGTGCCCGCTGCCGGCGGGCGCTGACCGTGCCCGCTGCCGGCGGCGCTGACCGTGCCCGCCGGCGGCTCCGGCGGTGACGAGACCCCGGACAGCGGGCAGGCCCCCGGCGAACCGCCGGGGGCCTGCGCCGAACCGTCCCGCTCAGCAGGCGTACGCCTCCAGCCGCTGCGCCCGCTCCGGGTCGCGCAACTTGAGCAGGGTGACCTTCTCGATCTGCCGGATCCGCTCCCGAGACAGGCCGAACTCCTTGCCGACCTCGTCGAGGGTGCGCTGCCGGCCGTCGTCCAGGCCGAACCGGAGCCGGATCACCGCCTGCTCCCGCTGGGAGAGGGTGGCGAGCACGATGCGTACCTCGTTGCGCAGTTCGCCGTTGGCGGCCGCGTCACCCGGCTCGGTGCGCTGGTCCACCGAGGCGACGAAGTCACCCAGGGCGCTCTCGCCGTCCTCGCCGACGGCCTGGTCGAGGCTGACCGGCTCCCGGTCGTACGAGATCAGCTCGATGACCTGGAACTCGGGGATCTCCATCGCCCGCGCCACCTCGGAGACGATGGGCTCGCGACCCAGCGTGACCGACAGCTCCCGGCGGACCCGGACCATCCGGTTGACCTGCTCGACCATGTGCACCGGGATGCGGATGGTGCGGGCCTGGTCGGCCATCGCCCGGGTGATCGCCTGCCGGATCCACCAGGTGGCGTACGTGGAGAACTTGTAACCCTTGGCGTAGTCGAACTTCTCGACCGCGCGGATCAGGCCGAGGTTGCCCTCCTGGATCAGGTCGAGGAAGGCCATCCCCCGCCCGGTGTAGCGCTTGGCGATGCTGACCACCAGCCGCAGGTTGGCCTCCAGCAGGTGGTCCTTGGCGGCGCGGCCCTCCCGGGCGATCAGGGCGAGGTCGGCGCGCAGGTCACCGGAGACAGGGGTGCAGGTGGACAGCTTCTCCTCGGCGAACAGCCCGGCCTCGATCCGTCTGGCCAGCTCCACCTCCTGGGCCGCGGTGAGCAGTTTGGTCCGGCCGATGCCGTTGAGGTAGGCCCGGACCAGGTCGGTGGAGACCCCGCGCTCGTCGGTGGCGTCGAGGTCGGTGAGGGCTTCGGTGCCGTGCTCGGCGTCGATGGTGGTGGCCGGGCGCGTCTTGTTATCGATCATCTGCAGGGCCATCTCTGTGTCTCCCCGTGTCTGCTTTCGGTGTCGCCTACCGGCGCCATCGGCTCCGGTGATGGACAGCTTTCCAACCGGGACGTGAAACGGGGGTGAGGCGATCGGGGACCCGACAGCAATCTGGTCGGATGCGGGGTGGGTCGTCGGCGGTCTTGCCAGGTCCGGCTACCGTGCCAGCGTCGGCCATCGGGGTCGGCGATGCGACAGGCAATGGAGGACGTGGTGGTCTTCAAACGGCTCATGCAGTCGATGGGGGTGGGCGGTCCGTCGGTGGAGACCGTGCTCGCTAATCCGAACTGCCGTCCCGGCGGGGTGCTGGAGGGGCGGGTCCACGTGGCCGGCGGCGACCACGCCGCCGACATCGAGTACGTGGCGCTCGGCCTGGTCACCCGGGTCGAGGTGGAGAGTGCCGACTCCGACTACGAGACCACCCAGGAGTTCGCCCGCCAGCAGGTCACCGGCCCGTTCCGGCTGGAGGCGGGGCAGCGCTACGACATCCCGTTCCGGTTCGCCGTGCCGTGGGAGACCCCGCTGACCGACCTGTACGGCCACCGGCTGCACGGGATGACGATGGGGCTGCGTACCGAGCTGGAGGTGGCCCGCGCAGTCGACAAGGGTGACCTGGACGCGGTGTCGGTGCACCCACTGCCGGCTCAGGAGCGGCTGCTGGAGGCGCTGCTGCGGCTGGGCTTCCGGTTCGCCCGCGCCGACGTCGAGCGCGGCCACATCTATGGCGTACGGCAGAGCCTGCCGTTCTACCAGGAGATCGAGTTCTACCCCGCCCCGCAGTACGCCGGAGCGATCAACCAGCTGGAGGTCACCTTCGTCACCGACCCGCACCAGGTGCAGGTGGTGCTGGAGATGGACAAGCGGGGTGGCCTGTTCACCGAGGGTCGGGACGCCTTCGGCCGGTTCACCGTCGACCACGCCACCGCCGATCGCACCGACTGGGCCGCCCAACTCGACGGCTGGCTCCGCCAGTCCCTCCAACGCCGAGGCCTCTTCTCCTAACCCACCCCACACCACCCCGCTCACCCCAACCCCCACCCACCCCCCACCCAACCCGCCCCACCCCGCCCTGCTCGCCCCGCTCCGCCCCGCCCTGCTCGCCCAGCCCCGGCTCGCCCAGCCCCGGTGATCAAGAAGTTTGCGTCGTCGAGGTGGTGGAGTTGCCCGCCTTGTCGGTCGCGGTCACCGTCAGCTCGTGCAGGCCGAGCGGCAGCTCGTACAGCGCCTGCAGGGTGCCG
>NZ_JBFAQU010000027.1:71875-81895 GCF_040678915.1 Micromonospora sp. NPDC049257 | reverse complement strand
GGGCCGGGTAGCTGGGTGGACGGCGGGCGGTTGCGGCTGCGCCGGGTGCCGGGGTCACCGCCGCCGCGCTACCGGCGGTGACCACCACGCCGTGGCCGGCCACCCTCGCGGTCGACCTGGTCGTCGGGGCGGCACTGCTGCCGGTGGCGGTGCTGCGGTGCCGTCGTGCCGCGACGGTGCTGGTCGGCGCGGCCGGTGCCGCCGTGCTGCTCGGGCACGGCCTGCTGGTGGCGGCGGCAGAACCGGTGGGGCTGCTGGCGGCACTCGGGGTGGTACTGGTCGTCGGGCTGGCGGTGGCGCTGCCCCCCCGCCCGGCGAACGCCGTCGCGGCCCGGGTCGCCGGGGTCGCCCTGACGGTCGCCCTGCTCACCGTGCCGGCCGGCGCTGCGGTCGCGCTGCGGGCCGCCGGGTCGCCGGCCTGGTGGCAGCTGCGGGTCGGGTTCGCCGCCGCCGTGCTGCTGCTGGTCCCGCTGCTCGCGCTCCGTCGCCGCCGTCCCGACCTCGACGGGTACGCCGGCACCGCGCTCGCCGTGGCGCTGGCCGCCGTGGTCACGCCGACCGTCGTACCGGGTGGGGAGTCGTTGGCTCTCTATGCCGCGGCGGCGCTCGGCATGCTGGTGCTGGCCGAACGGCGTACCGCTGCGGTGACGACCGGCCGGGTGGTCGGCGTCGGCCTGGCCGGGCTGGCCCTGGTCGCCGCCGCTCCGCTGACCCTCACCGCGTTGGTCGCCCCCTACGGTGACCCGGTCCGACCCTGGTCGGGGGTGCCGACCGGGGACGGCGCGTCGGGTGCCCCGGCGGTCGGTGTGGCGCTGCTGGTCCTCGCCCTCACCGCCGCGCTGCTCGTCCACCGGTACACCGGCCGCCGGTCCGGGTCGGCCGTGGCCGCGCTGCCGTTCGGGGCGGCGGCGCTGCCCGTGCTGCTGCTCGTCGGCCCCGCACCCTGGCCGGTGGTGCCGGCGGTGGTCCTGCTCGTCGGCAGCGCGGCGCTGCTCACCGCCGCGCTCGCCGGCCCGGTTCGGACTGCCCCCGCTGCCACGGCCACCCCGCCTGCGGCTGTCCCGGGTGGGCCCGGTTCCGGCGCGGCACCGACAGCGGGTGGACCGCCGGTGGGCCACCGGCGTGGCGGGGAACTGCTGGTGCCGGTCACCACCCCGATCGGTCTGCTGTGGACGTTCTTCGGCCTGGTCGGGCTGCTCGCCACCCGGGCCGGTACGTTGGCCGCGCTGGCCCTGCTGGTGATCGTGACGGCGGTGATCGGTGCGGTCGGCAGGCGGCCCGGAGTACGGCTGCTCGGCTGCCTGACCACGGTCGCGGCGGCCACCTCCTTCGCGTTGACCGCGCCCCTGGCCGCCGGCCTGCCGACCCGGACGGCCGGGTTCCCGGTGCTCGTGGTGGCGGTGGCGGTGCTGCTCGGCGCACCCCTGCTGGCCCGGCGCGGGTCGCTCACCGTACGGGCGTTGGAGGCCGCCGCGCAGGCGGTGGCCGTGCTCGCCCTGCTGCTCACCGTCGGTGCGATCCGACACGCGGCGGTGATCTGCGTGCTCTGGGGGGCCGCCGTGGCGCTGCGGGTGCTGTACCCGGGTCAGTCGGCCGGCCAGCGGTGGGTCTTCGGGGCGGTGGCCGGTGGCAGTGAACTGCTCGGCGCGTGGCTGCTGCTGATCAGCGGCGAGGTGGTGCTGCTGGAGGCGTACACCCTGCCGGTGGCCGGGCTGACGTTGGTGGCCGGCCTGCTGGCGCTGCGGAGCCGGCCCGGGTTGACCAGTTGGCTGGCCCTCGGCCCCGGGCTCGCCGCCGCTCTGCTGCCCAGCCTGGTGTCGGTGCTGGTGGCGGCGGACCCGCAGCCCTGGCGGCGGCTGCTGCTGGGCGGTGCCGCGCTGGGCGTGGTGCTGGTCGGCGCGGTGCGGCGCTGGCAGGCGCCGGTGGTGCTCGGCGGCGGCAGCCTCGTCCTGCTCGCGCTGCACGAACTGGTCCGGGGCTGGGACCTGCTGCCCCGCTGGATCTACCTGGCCGTCGGCGGGCTGGCGTTGATCACGCTCGCGGCCACCTACGAGCGGCGTCGGCGGGATGTGAGCCGGCTGCGGGCGGCGGTGGGCCGGATGGGCTGAGCCGCCCACCGGTAGGGTCGTGCCAAGGCAGCGCCTGCGCACCGCCGAGCCGGCGCGCAGACGCCGACCGGGCCGGCGGTGGCGGCCCGGCAGAGCGACGAGATCCTCCGGAGCGCGCGATGAGATTCGAGATCAGCAAGGTGCTGGACGCCATCGAGGGGCGGGTCTGCACCGATCCGTCCCTGGCCCGAGCGGTGCTGGACCTGGCCGAGGTGATCCGCTACCAGGATCTCGACGGCGGGCGTCCGGCCAGCCTGCTGCGGCTCGGCATGGTGATCGACGCGCTCTCCCGCGAGCTGGCCGAGGACAGCGTCCCGGTCTACGCGATCGTGCACCGGGCGCTGCTCTCCGACGCCGACCTCACCTCCAACGAGCGGATGGTGGTCCGCCGGTGGGCCGACGACGGCCTGGTCGAGGTGCTCGACAACCCGGGTGACCGGATGCTGGAGGTGGCCGACCTGCTCGGTCTGCCGGTGGTCAGCCGGATCCGCTTCGACGGCCTGCGCGGCCGGTTCCCCTGGCTGGTGGAGCAGCCGGGGCGGGTGGTCGCCCCGGTGCCCGGTGCCGGCGGCCCGGCCTTCGTCGCGCACGTCGGCGGCGGGCACACCCCGGTCGAGGGGGACCGTTCCCCGGTCGGTGGGCAGTTGCTGGCCCGACAGTGGCGGTGCCCGGAACCGGGCTGTGCGCTCTTCGGCGGCGGTGGGGGCGGCGGGGCGTTCGCCGACCTGGCCCGGGTGGACCGTGCCCCGGCCGGCCAGCCGCCGCCGGCCCTGCGGCAGGGTGTGCCGACCTGCCCCCGGCACGGTGCCCGGCTCTCCGACGCCGGGCCGCGCCCGCGCAGCGAGGTGCTGGCGATCCGGATCGGTGGCCTGATCCGTCGCCGCTTCGTCCTCACCGAGGACCAGCCGGTGACGGTCGGCCGGGCGCCCGAGGAGCCCGGTGGCGTGATGCTCGGCCAGTGGCTCAACGACGAGACGCGACGGTGGATCAGCCGGGCACACGTCCGGTTCGAGCTGCGGGTCGGCGAGGTGATCGTCACCGACGTGAGCACCAACGGCTCCGGCATCCGGCCGAACGGCTCGATGGCCGAGGCGGAGCGGGTCCCGCTGGCACCGAAGCAGTCCCGGGTGCTCGGCGGCGCGGACATGGTGGAGCTGTACCCGGGGGTGCAGGTCGGTCGGGCCCGGGAACTGCCCACGGGCGCGGCGTTCACCCCGACCTCGGTGATGGCCGAGGCACCCACCATGGCGATGCGGCTGCCCCGCAACTGACCGGTGGTCGCCCTGACCGGCCGGTCGCGCAGACCGGCCGGTCGTCGGCTCACATGCCCCGGCGGGCCGCCACGGTGACCGGCGGGCCGCCACGGCAAGGTGTGCCGCCACGGCGGGCGTCGACCCGACACCCGCCGTGGGTACGCGGCTCAGCCGGCCAGCACCGCGGCGAGCTGCGCCACCGCGTGGTCGATCTCGTCGGCGGTGATCACCAGCGGTGGGGCCAGCCGGATCGTCGAGCCGTGGGTGTCCTTGGCGAGCACGCCCCGCTCCATCAGCCGCTCACACGCCTGCCGGCCGGTCATCAGCGTCGGGTCGATGTCCACCCCGGCCCACAGCCCACGCACCCGTACCGCCACCAGACCCTTGCCGAGCAGCCCCTCCAGCCCGGCCCGCAGCCGTTCGCCCAGCTCGGTGGAGCGGCGCTGGAAGTCGCCGGTGGCCAGCAGCCGGACCACCTCGGTGGCGACCGCGCAGGCGAGCGGGTTGCCGCCGAAGGTCGAGCCGTGCTGGCCCGGCTTGAGCACCCCGAGCACGTCCGCGTTCCCGGCCACCGCGGAGACCGGCACGATGCCGCCGCCGAGCGCCTTGCCCAGCAGGTACAGGTCCGGCACGACACCCTCGTGCTCGCAGGCGAAGGTACGCCCGGTGCGACCCAGACCGGACTGGATCTCGTCGGCGACGAACAGCACGTTGCGGTCGGTACAGACCCGGCGTACGCCCGGCAGGTAACCGTCCGGCGGCAGCACCACGCCCTGCTCGCCCTGGATCGGCTCCAGCAGCACCGCGACGGTGTTCTCGTCGATCGCCGCCTCCAACGCCGTCAGGTCGCCGTAGGGCACCACGGTGAACCCGGGCGTGTACGGCCCGAAGTCGGCGCGGGCGTCGTCGTCGGTGGAGAAACTGACGATGGTGGTGGTCCGGCCGTGGAAGTTCCCGTCGGCCACGATGATGTTGGCCTGCCCCGGGGTGACCCCCTTGACCTGGTAGCCCCACTTGCGGGCCACCTTGATGCCGGTCTCCACCGCCTCGGCGCCGGTGTTCATCGGCAGCACCAGGTCCTTGCCGCAGAGCGCGGCCAGCTCCCGGCAGAAGTCGGCGAACTGGTCGTGGATGAACGCCCGGCTGGTGAGGGTGAGCCGGTCGAGCTGCTCGTGGGCGGCCCGGATCAGGGTGGGGTGCCGGTGGCCGAAGTTCAGCGCCGAATAGCCGGCCAGGCAGTCCAGGTAGCGACGGCCGTCCACGTCGGTGAGCCAGGCGCCCTCGGCGGAGGAGATCACCACCGGCAGCGGGTGGTAGTTGTGCGCGGTGTACCGCTCCGCGTCCCGGACGGCGGACGGGGTCCGCAGCATGTCCTCGATCACTGGCTCGCCTTTCCCTGACGGAGTCGCAACGTGCAGCACTTCGGTCCGCCGCCGGCCTTGCGCAGCTCGGACAGGTCGACACCGATGGTCTGGTAACCCCGGTCGCGCAGCTTGGCGGCCAGCCCGGTGGCCTGGGCGGGCAGCACCACGTGCCGGCCGTCGCCGACCGCGTTGAGGCCGAGCACCTCGGCGTCGGCCATGGTGGCGTGGACGGCGTCCGGGAAGAGCCGGCGCAGCACCGCCCGGCTGCCGGGGGAGAACGCCTCCGGCAGGTACGCCACGGTCCGCTCGTCGAGCACGGTCAGCGCGGTGTCCAGGTGGTAGAAGCGCGGGTCGACCAGTTGCAGGGTGACCACCGGGTGACCGAAGACCTCCTGCAACTGGGCGTGTGAGGCGTGCGCGGTACGGAACCCGGTGCCGGCGAGCAGGTGGTCGCCGACCAGCAGCACGTCCCCCTCGCCCTCGTTGACGTGCTTCGGGTCGTACACCTCGAAGCCGGCGGCCTCGAACCAGGCCCGGTAGGCGGGGGCCTCGTCGGCGCGCTGCGGGTCGCGGAACTGCACCGCCATCGCCCGGTCCCCGATGACCGTGCCACCGTTGGCGGCGAAGACCATGTCGGGCAGGCCGGCGACCGGGTCGATCAGCTCGACGGTGTGGCCGAGGTCGAGGTAGGTGCGGCGCAGCTGCTCCCACTGCCGGATCGCCAGCGCGGTGTCGACCGGTGCGGTCGGGTCCATCCACGGGTTGATGGCGTAGTCGACGGCGAAGTACGTCGGCCGGCACATCAGGAAGCGCTGGCTGGTGGCGTCCATCGTCATTGTCCTGCTCCTGGGGTCGGGCGCGCCCGGCCTCCGTGGCCCACGGGCTGGCGCCGTGGCTCAACGGTATGTGCCCCGGGGGTGCGGCAACCACCGCCGAGACTTGCGTACGGCAGCGGTTCGTTGCGTGTGATCCGACCGCGACGGCGATCCGTTGCGTGGCAGCGCGCAGCGAAGGGGCCGTCACCCCGGCGGGAGTGACGGCCCCTGTGCGCATCGGTGGCGGCGAACCGCTGCCCCCGAACGAGTGGGTGCCCGGCTGGTGAACCACCAGACTGGTCGGGCGGTGCCGGCGAACCGGCTGGTCCAACGTCGCCGGCGAACCGCCGGCGAGATCAAATGTGCCCTCAGAACCGGTCCACAAACTGTGAGTCAAGCCACTCCCGGAACCGGGCCACCCAGTCGCCGTCGGTGGTCGGCCAGTCGAACTGGCCGGTGAAGGCGAGCACGCCCAGCACCACCGCGGCCAGGCCGACCAACACGCCGACCAGCGCGTTCGTCGTGCCGGCCACGTGTCGACGGCGGGTCGCGATCAGGCCCAGCACCGAGAACACCGCGCCGAGCGCGCCGAGCGCGATGCCGTACCCGGCCAGGGGACCGGTGAGCACGAACGCCGCGCCCACCACCGACACGATCAGGCCGAGGGTGGCGAGCAGGCTCGTCCTCGGCTTCGGACCGGCCACCACCGGCGGCTCCGGGCGGACCTCGTCGGCGGTCACCCGGTCCCGGTCGGTGCTCCGGGTGGGGACGCCGGCCGGTGCGGCGGGTGCCGTCCGGTCGTCGGGCGTCGTCCGGTCCCGGTCGGTCGGGCGGTCCGCGTCCACTGGGCGCGGCGCGGTGCGTACCGGGCCGGCGTCGGCGACCCGGATCGGGTCGGTCGGCGTCCGGGGCTCCTCGTCGACCGTGCCGGGTCGGGCGGCGGCGCTGCGGCTGCCGTCGACGGCGCTGCGGGCGGTCGCCGCCCGCGCCAGCGCGCCGCGCTCCGCCGCCCGCCGCTCCGCATCCGGGTCGGACCCGCCCGCGTCGACGCGGCCGTCGACGCCACGCCGGGTGGCGTCCGCACGCTCGGCGCTGCGTCGCGCCACGTCGGCGTCGCGCTCACCGTCGGTGGCCAGCGACCCGCTGCGGTACGTCGCCCGCTCGGCGTCCCGGTCCGTCACCACCGGCTGGTCGTCGCGCGCGTCGACCACCCCGTCACCGTTGCTGTCCTGCGCCGTACGACGACGCAGGAGCGAAGGAACGTTCACCACCACACCTCCTTGTCGATGCGTGGAGCCCTCGGAAGGGTCGGTGGCCGCCACGCGGGAACGACCTGGATGTACCCCGCACGTCCATCGACCACACTCCACCGCGCCGGACCGGGCCGCCCGGACCGTGTCGTGCCGGACCAGACCGGTCCGGGCCGTGCCGAGCCGCTCGGACGGTGTCGTGTCGGGCCGTGTCGGGCTGGGCTTGGGCCGTGCCGTGCCGTGCCTGCCGTGCTGGGCTTGGGCTGGGCTGGGCTGGGCTGGGCTGGGCTGGGCTGGGGCGGTGCCGGCCGGGGCGGTGCGGGCTGGGGCGGGCACCGGCGTCGGTGGGGTCCGGTCGCCTGACTACCCTTGGTGCCCGTGCCAGAGGGACACACCATCCACCGGCTGGCGGCCCGGCACGCCGAGCTGTTCGCCGGCGACAAGGTCACCGCCGGCAGCCCGCAGGGCCGCTTCGCCGACGGTGCCGCCCTGATCTCCGGCACCGTCCTGCACGGCACCGAGGCGTACGGCAAGCACCTGCTGCACCACCACGCCGACGAGCGCACCCTGCACGTCCACCTGGGCCTGTACGGCAGGTTCACCGACGGCGACGGCGAGCCGCCCGTACCGGTGGGGCAGGTCCGGTTGCGGCTGGCCAGCGACCGGCACTGGCTCGACCTGCGCGGACCCGCCGCCTGTGAACTGCTCACCCCGCCCGAGGTGGCGGCGTTGCGCGGCCGGCTCGGCCCGGACCCGCTGCGCGCCGACGCCGACCCCGACCGGGCGTACGCCCGGATCGGCCGCAGCCCGACCCCGCTGGCCGCGCTGCTGCTCGACCAGTCGGTGGTGGCCGGTACCGGGCTGATCTTCGTGACCGAGGCGCTGTTCCGGGCCGGCCTGCGGCCGACGCTGCCCGGCCGGCAGCTCACCCCGGCCGGCTGGGCGGCGCTCTGGGCCGACCTGGTGGCGCTGATGACCCTGGCGGTGACGCGCGGCCGGATCGACACCGTCCGCGACGCCCACCTGCCCGAGGCGATGGGCCGCCCCGCCCGGGTCGACCGGCACGGCGGCGAGGTGTACGTCTACCGCCGCGACGGCGCCCCGTGTCACGTCTGCGGCGGCCCGGTCAGTCGGGGCGGGCTGGCCGGCCGCAACCTCTACTGGTGCCCCACCTGTCAACCCTGAGCACGGGCGACGCCTACGTGCCGTCGACCAGCCAGCGGGCCACCTCGACCTGGTTGGTGAAGACCGTGTCGCCGTCCAGGCTCCAGGCGAGGCAGTGCGCGATGGTCCAGCCGACCACCCGGTCCCGGTCGAGGCCGAGCGCGCCGGTGACCCGGTCGAGCCGACGCCGTACCGCCTCGGGGGAGTGCCCCAGCTCGACGCCGCGCACGATCGGCACCACCGCGAACTCCCGCTCGCCCAGCAGCGGCTTCGGGTCGATCACCAGCCACGGCTCGCGGGTGGCCCGCAGCACGTTGCCGGCGTGCAGGTCCTGGTTGACCAGCACCTGCTCGCCCTGGCTGTCGACCAGCCGGTCGAGCTGGTCGAGCGCTGCGTCGACCAGCCGCCGCTCGTAGGGCCGGCCGGCCCGGTCCCACTTCTCCGGCAGCCGGTGCCGCCAGCCGGTCGCCTCCTCGGCGAGCGGGATGAACGGCCCGGCCACCCGCCGCCACAGCCGGGGCAGCAGGCCGGCCACCACGTCCACCGCCTCGTCGGCGGGCAGTTCGTGCAGCGGTGAGCCGGGCCGGCACCGCTCCACCAGCAGCGCCCGCCGCTGCGGGTCGTGGGCGAGCAGCCGGACCGCCGCCTCGCCGTCCCAGTGCGCCAACGCGTCGGCCTCGTGCCGGCTGTCCGGGTCCGGGTACTGCAACTTCAGCACCGCCGGGGTGCCGTCGGGCAGGTCGGCGGGCATCGCCAGCGAGGCGAACGCGTACGGGAAGGGCGGGCCGAGCCGCAGCGACCACTGTCGCGCGCACTCGTCCCGCCACCGGGCCAGCGTGGCCAGCCACTCCCGCCCCTCCGGCGTCTGCCGCACCCACGACAACCCCGCCGGAATCTCCATCGGCCCATTGTGCGGATCGGGGAGAGTTGTTGCTGCCCTGGCGACAACAACTCTCCCCAAAGCGCGCGACGACCGGGTGCGCCGGGCGGCAGGCGGTGAGGCGGGTGGGGGTGGTCAGGGGCGCCAGCCGGCGGCGGTCAGCGCCGCGCGCAGTTGGGCCGCCACCTCGTCGGGGCGGTGGCGGACGTCGAAGGCGGTGAACCGCAGGATCCGGTCCCCGGAGATCCACACCCCGTTCTGCCGGCGCAGGTCCGCCGCCCAGTGCCGGACGTCCATGTGGTGTGCCCCGTCGACCTCGACGTGCAGCCCCCACTGCCGCCAGTAGGCGTCCAGGTAGCGGGTCCGCCCGTCGGCGTCGAGTCGCCGTTGCTGCAACTCGGGCCGGGGTAGCCCGTACCGGCGACAGAGCCGGACCAGGTCTATCTCGGACAGCGCCTCCGCCCCGCCGGCCAGGTCGCCGATGGTCTGCCGGATCAGGGTCGACCGACGCAGGCGCGGCAACCGGCGGGCCACCGCGTCGAGTTCACCCGGGGTGACCCGCCGTTGCTGGCAGCCGGCCGCCAGCACCGCCTGCGCGTCGTCGTCGCTGCGCATCCACTGCGCGGCGTCGAGCAGCGAGCGGGCCATCGTGGTGCGGTCCGGTCGCCCCCGCTGCCGGTCCTCGTCCCCGAGGTGCCGGGTCCGCCGTACCCGCACCGCAGGCATCCCGAGCGGCAGCCGGCGCAGCAGGTCGGGGGCCTGCCTTTGGTACGGGATCAGCACGTCCACCGCCTCGTGCCGCCAGCGTCCGCGCAGGCCCCCCGCCTGCGCCGCCGCGAGACCGGCCAGGACGGCGTCGGCACCGGCGGCGAGCACCGCCACCCAGCGTGCCTGGTCGACGGTCACCGGGCCGCCGCCGACCCGCAGGATGCCCCGGCACACCCGCTCCCAGCGGCCGGTGGCCAGCAGGTGGCGGACCCGGGAAGGGGTGAGTTCGGCGGTGGCCTGTGCCCAGCTCACCACCCCGGCCTGCGTGAAGATCAACCAGTCGAGGGCGGCATCGTCGTCGCCAGGCATCCGCATGCGCCGAGCAGACCATGCTTTGTGGAGAGTTGTTGTCGCCCCGGCGCGAGGACGTCAAGATCCGCCGGATGATGTCCAAGGGGCTCGAGCGCGCCGGCATCTC
>NZ_JBFAQU010000027.1:0-71865 GCF_040678915.1 Micromonospora sp. NPDC049257 | reverse complement strand
GCCGCCCCGCCCCGCCTCGCGGCCTCGCTTCATTTGGGTTGGTCGCTGTCCGGCGGCCGCGGCCCCGCCCAACTCTCCACAAAGGGACGCGTGCCGACGCACCGTGACGCGATGGTGCGGCGTGCGGCGCACGGTGGAGCGGTACGGCGCGCCTTGCGCGGCGGTGCGGCGCAGAGCGGGGCGGGGCAGGGTGGCGCGGGGTGGTCGGTGGGGGTGGGCGGGAGGCAGCGGGTCAGCGGTCGAGGGCGTCGACGGCCTTGCGGGCGGCGATCAGCACCGGGTCCCAGACCGGCGCGTACGGCGGGGCGTAGCCGAGGTCGAGGGCGGTCATCTCGTCCACCGTCATCTCGTTCCACAGCGCCACGGCCAGCGCGTCGATCCGCTTCGCCGCCTCGGATCGGCCGACGATCTGTGCGCCGAGCAGCCGACCGGTGGGCCGTTCGGCGATCAGCTTGACCGTCATCGCCTGGGCCCCCGGGTAGTAGCCGGCCCGGTTCGTCGACTCGGCGATCACCGAGACGAACTCGAACCCGGCCGCCGTGGCGTCCCGCTCCCGCAGCCCGGTACGCCCCACCTCCAGGTCGCACACCTTCGTCACGGCGGTGCCGATCACCCCGGGGAAGGTGGCGTACCCGCCGCCGATGTTGATCCCGGCGACCCGGCCCTGCTTGTTGGCGTGGGTGCCGAGCGGGATGTGCACCGACATGCCGGTGACCCGGTGCAGGGTCTCCACGCAGTCGCCGGCCGCCCAGACGCCGGGCACCCCGGCGACCCGCATCCGGCGGTCGACGCGGACCCCGCCGGTCTGGCCGAGCGGGAGACCGGCGGCGGCGGCGAGCGCGGTGTTGGGGCGTACGCCCAGGCCGAGGACCACGACGTCGGCCGGCACCGGGCCGGCGGAGGTGACCACCGCGGACACCCGGCCGTCGCGCTGCTCGACCCCGCTGACCGTGACACCGGTACGGATCTCGACGCCCAGCCCGCGCATCGCGTCGGCGACCAGGCCGGCCATGTCCTCGTCGACGGTGGCCATCGGTTGCTCGCCCCGCTCGACCAGGGTGACGGCGAGCCCGCGTTGGATCAGTGCCTCGGCCATCTCCACCCCGATGTAGCCGCCGCCGACCACCACCGCCCGGGTCGGCGTCGGGTCGGCGTCCAGCCAGGCCCGCAGCGCCGCCGCGTCGTCCAGGGTCTGGATGCCGAAGATGCCGTCGACGTCGTCGTCCGCCCAGTCGGGCAGGTTCGGGACGGAGCCGGTGGCGTACATCAGGGTGTCGAACGGTTCGCGGACCTCGCCGCCGTCGTCGAGCCGGCGGGCGGTGACCTCCCTGCGGTCGAGGTCGATGCCGGTGACCTCGGTACGCAGCCGTACGTCGATGGCGAAGTCGTCGCGGAAGGTGGCCGGGTCGCGGGCGATCAACGCGTCCCGCTCCTGCACCAGCCCGCTGATCCAGTACGGGATGCCGCACGCCGAGTACGACGTGAAGTGTCCCCGCTCGAACGCCACGATCTCCAGGTCGTCGACGCCCCGGCGGCGGCGGGCCTGGGAGGCCGCCGCCATCCCGGCGGCGTCCCCACCGACGACGATCAGCCGCTCCGTCACGACGCCCAGTCTTCCACGCGCCGGCCGCCCACGCGCCGGTCGTCACCTCGGCGGTCAGCCACGGGTCTGCCGGGCGACCTCGGTGACCACGTCCTCCAGCCGGCCCGACCGGGCGAACACGGCCCGCTGCCGGGCCGCCCCGGTGCCGTGCCGGCGCAGCGTGGCCAGCAGCTCGGTGACCTCGGCCAGGTCGTCGTGCGCCTCCAGGGCCGGGCGGACCCGCTCGACGAGCCGGTCGACCAGTTCCCAGGCCGGGCGCAGCTCACCGTTGGCCAGGTCGACGCAGTCGCCCTCCAACCCGTCGTGGGCGGCCCGCCAGTGCGCGGCCACCAGCAGGTGGTGGTCGGTGTTCACCGGCGGGCGGCCCGCCGCCACGTCGTCCATGGCGGTGGCGACCAGCGCCCGGACCAGCCCCGCCACCAGCACCGCGTCGTCGACCGACGGGCAGACGTCACCGATGCGGACCTCCACCGTCGGGTACTTCGCCGACAGCCGGGCGTACCAGTAGAGCATCCCCTCGTCGAGCATCACCCCGCTGGCGATCAACTGCCGGATCAGCCGCTCGTAGTGCTCGTACGACTCCAGGTAGGGGGTGGGCGCGACCGACGGCCAGCGTTCCCACTCGACGGAACGCCAGCTCGCGTAGCCGGTGTCGACCCCCTCGGAGAAGGGCGAGTTGGTGGTCATCGCGTGCAGCACCGGCAGCCACGGCCGGATGTGGTTGAGCACCTGCACACCGGTGTCCGGGTCCGGGACACCCACGTGCACGTGCATGCCGTTGTTGCCGGGGCCGGGCACCAGCAGCCGGAACCGGTCGATCATCCGGTCGAAGCGGGGCTTGTCCACCACCGGCGGCACCGGTCCCGCCACCGGGCCGGTGCCGATGGCCAGCACCCGGACGCCGGCCCGCTCGGCGGCGTCGGCCAACGCGCCGCGCAGCACACCCAGCGAGTGCCGGATCGAACTCAGCTCCAACCCGGGTGGGCTGCCGATCTCGATCTGGCTGGTCTGGAACTCCCGCTCCACCTGCCCGCGCAGTTCGGCCGGCACCTGCGCCATGACCAGGTCGACGGCGGGCACCGCGGCACCGGTGTGCGGATCGACCAGGAGGAACTCCTCCTCCACGCCCACCGTGAGCCGGTCGGGCCCGGTCCGCTCCGGAGCCATCGCCCCGGCCGCCACCCCACTGGTCATCGCCATCACCGTCCGTCCCGTCCCGCCGCGGCGGGTTCGCCACGGTGCTGTCCGGCCCATTACCCGCAGTGTCCGGCGGAGAAAACGCGACACGGCGAGCCATCGCCCCGGATGCTTACCATGACCCGGTCCCGCCGACCGGTGCCGTGCCGCACCCCCGCCCCGACCTGGAGCGGGTCGGGGCGGGAACGTGAGGGAGGTCAGGTGACCCCGACGACGGTGCCCCAGTCGGCGCCCCCGACCCCGGCGCGGCGGCCCGGCCACCCGCCCCGGCCGGCCGGGCGGGACTGGCGGCGGCAGGTGCCCCGGATGTTCGCGGCGCTGCTGTGGTTCATCGCCGCGATCTGCGCGCTGGCGGCGGTGAGCAGCGCGGCCAACGCCGAGTTCCAGCCGGTCCGGACCACCATCGACACGCTGCTGGTGCCGGCACCGGCCAACCTGGCGTACGCGGTGTTCCTCGGCACCCTCGCCGCGGCGGTGCTGCGCCGCAAGCGGCTGGCGTACTGGGTGCTGGTCGTCTACTTCATCCTCAGCCTGGTCGTCGGGGTGCTGACCGGCCTGGTGCTGGTGACCGTCGGCGCGGACCAGCTCACCGACGACGCCGGCCGGCAGCTGTTCACCCTGATCGACGCCGTCGGTGTCTGGGTGGGCATCGGGTTCGCCGCCGCCGCCCTGACCCTGCTGCTGACCGCCCGGCGGGAGTTCTACGCCCGGGTCCGCAGCGGCAGCACCCGCCGCGCCCTCGGGGTGTTCTTCGGCCTCGCCGCGGCTGCCGTCGGGCTCGGTTACCTGCTGCTCACCGCCGTGCCCGGCAGCCTGCGCAGCTTGCTGGACCGGGTCGGGTACGCCATCGAGAAGGTCTTCGGCGGGGCCATCACGCTGGACGTCACCCGGCAGGGCCAGGCCCCCGGCTGGGTCAACCTGCTGCTCGGCGGGATGGGCGCGGTCGCCTTCCTGGCCGGCCTGTTCACCCTGCTGCGTTCCCAGCGCGCCGCCGCCGTGCTGCACCCCGACGAGGAGCAGCGGATCCGGGAACTGCTGGCCCGCTACGGCGACCGGGACTCGCTCGGCTACTTCGCCACCCGACGGGACAAGGCGGCGATCTTCTCGGCCAGCGGGAAGGCGGCGCTGACCTACCGGGTGGTCAACGGGGTGAGCCTGGCCAGCGGCGACCCGGTGGGTGACCCGGAGGCGTGGGGTCCGGCCATCACCGCCTGGCTGGACCAGGCCCGGGAGTACGCCTGGACCCCGGCGGTGATGGGGGCCAGCGAGGCCGGCGCGCGGGCCTACCACCGGCACGGGTTGAAGGTGCTGCAACTGGGCGACGAGGCGATCCTGCTGGCCCGGGAGTTCGACCTGGGCGGGCGGGACATGCGTCCGGTCCGGCAGGCGGTGCACCGGGTCGAGCGGGCCGGTCACACCGCGCTGGTCCGCCGGCACCACGAGATCCCGCCGGACGAGCTGGCCGACCTCGCCGCCCTGGCCACCCGCTGGCGGGACACCGAGCACGAGCGCGGCTTCTCGATGGCGCTGGGCCGGCTCGGTGACCCGGCCGACGGTGACTGCGTGCTGGTGGAGGCCCGCGACGGCACCGGCCGGGTGCGGGCGCTGCTGTCGTTGAGCCCGTGGGGCACCGACGGCCTGTCGCTGGACCTGATGCGTCGGGACCGCACCGCCGAGAACGGGGTCACCGAGTTCATGGTGGCCGCGCTGCTCGGTGCGGCCCCCCGGCTGGGTGTCGAGCGGGTGTCGTTGAACTTCGCCGTGTTCCGGTCGGTCTTCGAGCAGGGCGCCCGGATCGGCGCCGGCCCGGTGATCCGGCTGTGGCGGCGTACGCTGCTGTTCTTCTCCCGCTGGTGGCAGTTGGAGTCGCTGTACCTGTCCAACGCCAAGTACCAGCCGCACTGGACGCCCCGCTACCTGTGCTTCGGCGAGCGGCGGGAGTTGGCCCGGGTGGGGTTGGCCGCCGCTGTCGCGGAGGGCTTCGTGGCGTTGCCCGGCGGCCGGCCGTCCCCGCTGTACGGGGCACCCCCGGCCGGTGGCGGGGTGGGGTTCGTGCCGCCGGACGCGGCCACGGTGCACGCGGTCAGCCCCGAACCGGCCCGCGAGCAGCAGCCCGAGCAGGTGCGGGTCCGGCGGGCGAAGCTGGACCGGCTACGGGCGCAGGGCGTCGAGGCGTACCCGGTGGGGTGGCCGCGTACCGACGGGTGTGCGGCGGTGCGGGCGCGGCACGCCGGGCTGGCCCCGGACACCGGCACCGGGGAGACCGTGTCGGTGGCCGGGCGGGTGCTGCTGGTCCGTGACCACGGTCGGATCTGCTTCGTCACCATCCGTGACGGCAGTGGCGACCTGCAACTGGTGCTGGAGAAGGAGCTGCCCCGGTGGCGGGCCACCGTCGACATCGGCGACCACGTCGGCGCGACCGGCGAGGTGTACGCCACCCGGCGCGGCGAGGTGTCGGTCCGGGTGGCCGACTGGCAGCTCACCGCCAAGTGCCTGCGCCCGCTGCCCGACAAGCACCACGGCCTGGCCGACCCGGAGGCGCGGGTCCGCCGCCGCTACCTGGACCTGGCGACCAGCCCGCAGGCCCGGGACCTGCTGCGCGCCCGCAGCGCCACCCTGACCAGCCTGCGGCGGACCCTGGTGTCGCGGGACTTCCTGGAGGTGGAGACGCCGATCCTGCAACGGGTGCACGGCGGAGCCAACGCCCGCCCGTTCGTCACCCACAGCAACGCCTACGACCTGCGGTTGACCCTGCGGATCGCCCCGGAGCTTTACCTCAAGCGGCTCGCCGTGGGCGGCGTCGAGCGGGTGTACGAGCTGGGCCGGGTGTTCCGCAACGAGGGTGTCGACTTCAGCCACAACCCGGAGTTCACCGTGCTGGAGGCGTACCAGGCGTACGCCGACTACCACGACATGCGGGAGCTGGCCCGGGAGCTGATCGTGGCGGCGGCGGTGGCGGTGCACGGGGCTCCACTGGCCCGTCGACCGGGCACCGGTGAGCTGGTGGACATCGGTGGGCCGTGGCCGGTGCACACGGTGCACGGGGCGGTCTCCGCCGCGCTGGGCGAGGAGGTGACCGTCGACACCGACGTCGCCACCCTGCGCCGGCTCGCCGACACGGCTCAGGTGCCGTACGACCCGGGGTGGGAGCGCGCCGAACTGCTGCTGGAGCTGTACGAGCGACTGGTCGAGGCGCGTACCGACGTGCCCACGTTCTACCTGGACTTCCCGACCGACGTGTCGCCGTTGACCCGGCAGCACCGGTCCGATCCCCGGTTGGCCGAGCGGTGGGACCTGGTGGCGTTCGGGATGGAGTTGGGCACCGCGTACTCGGAGCTGGTCGACCCGACCGAGCAGCGGCGACGGCTGACCGCCCAGTCGCTGAAGGCGGCCGGTGGTGACCCGGAGGCGATGGAGCTGGACGAGGACTTCCTCACCGCCCTGGAGTACGCGATGCCGCCGACCGGTGGCCTGGGGTTGGGCGTGGACCGGTTGGTGATGTTGCTGACCGGCCGGTCCATCCGGGAGACCCTGCCGTTCCCGATGGTCCGCGAGTCCTCGTGAACCACCCCCACCGTGACCCGGACCCGGGGGCCCGTGCGGGCGGCGGGCACCGGATCGCCCGGACGGGGGCGGCGGTGGCGCTGGTGGTGGCGGCGGTCTGTTACGCCTCCTGGTTGCTCGCCCCGGTGCTCAACCCGGGGCTGCGGCCGGTGCAGAGTTACCTGAGTGAGCTGGCCGCCCGGGACCAGCCGTACCACCTGGTCTTCCAGCTCGGCGACGTGACGACCGGGCTGTGCGCGACGGCGGCCGGGTTGCTGCTGGCCCGGGTGGTCCGGGAGGTGCCCCGACCGGCCTGGTGGGGGCTGCTGGTGTTCGGTGTCGCCACCGCCGTCGACGGCGGGTACACCTCGATGGACTGCGCCCCCTCGATCGACGACCGCTGCGCCCGGCTGGAGGAGGCGGGCGAGTTGTCCTGGCGGCACCAGGCCCACACGGTCACCTCGTCGGTGGCGGTGGCCGGCGCGCTGCTCGGCCTGGTGGCGGTCCTCGCCGTGCTGCGTGGTCCGGTCCGCCGCCGGGCCGGGCTGGTGGTGGCGGTGGTGCTGGCGGTCGGCACGGTCGGCACGCTGGTCGCCACCCTGCACCCCGAGTGGGGGTTGGGCCTGTGGCAGCGGGTCCAGCTCACCGGCCTGTCCGGCTGGCTGCTGCTCACCGCCGCCGTCGCCCGCCGGGGCCCCGGCCCGGAGCGCCCCCGGTGACCGGCCCGGCCACCGACGACCCGGCGGCGCGCGCCGGCGGACCGGGGGTGCTGCTCTGCCCGGGGATGGGGGAGGGGGCGGCGACCTGGGACCGGCTGGTGCCGCCGCTGACCGCCGCCGGGTACCTGGTGCGCCGGCTGGACCGGCCGGACGACACCCGGGTGCCCACCCTCACCGCCGAACTGGCCCGCGTGGACGCGGCGGTGACCGGGCTGGACCGGCCGGTGCTGGTGGCGCACTCGGCGGCGGCGCTGCCCGCCGAGGCGTACGCCCGACGGCATCCGGGGCGGCTCGCCGGGCTGGTGCTGGTGGACCCGAGCCTGGTGGACCCGGACGGGGCCGCCCGGTGGCGGCGGTGGTCGGCGTGGACGGCCGGCACGGTGGCGGCCGGGGCACCGGTGCTGGCCGGGGCGCTCGACCGGTCCGGTCTGGCCCGCCGGTACGGCCCGGGGGCGTGGCGTCGGGCGGTGCGCCCGATGAGCGTCCGCCCGCCCGACCCGACCGCTGCGGCGGCGTACGGCTGCGGATCGGTGCTGGTCGGGGCGCTGGTGCAGTGGCTGGCGTACCCGGCGGTGGCGGCGGAACTGGTGGCGTTGCGGGCGGTGACGGCGGCACCGACGCTGCCGGTGCGGGTGTTGACCGCGCTCGGCGACGTGCCCACCCCGGCCGGTCGGGCGGCGTGGCGGGCCGGACACGCCGCGCTGGCGGCGAGCTTCCCCGCCGGCCGGCAGGAGGTGTTGCGGGACGCCCGGCATCTGCTGCACGTGGACCGGCCGGAGACGGTGGTCGAGGCCGTCGCGGCCCTCCGACGTGACAGCGGGTCCTAGGCTGGCGGGCGTGTCGGGGCTGCGGGTGGTGACGGGTCTGTGGGCGTACGCGCTCGTCGGGCTGACCCTGCTCGCGGACCGGCCGGGTGACCTGCTCGCCGGTGCGGCGGTGGTGGCCGCGTTGCTGCTCGTCGTCCTGCTGGCGACCCGTCCCCGACCGACGGTCGGCCCCGGCACGGGGCGACGGCGGGCGGTCGGGTTACGCGACCGGGCCCGGCGTCGACGCGTACCCCGGCAGGTCGATCCGGACGCGGCGGGCCGACCCCGCCCCCGGGCACCCGGGGGTTCCCTCCCGGTCGGGTGGTCCCCGGTCGCGGGCTGATCCCGCGCGCCGCCGACCCCGACCGGTTCCGTCGTCATCCGTCCCACGGTGAACTGCCGACCGCCCTGACGGGCGGCCGGTCGACGTCCCGTGCGGACCTCCGGAATCGGACCGAGGGGTTCCCCCATGCTCGCCTTCTCACCTGTGCACGACGCGGCTGCCGCCGCGGGTTCCGTCGTCGGCTGGCTCGCCGGGCTGCTGACACCGCTGGCCGGCGGGGCCGCCACCGCCGCCGCCATCGTGCTGTTCACCATCGCCGTCAGGCTGTTGATCTCACCGCTCACCGTCGCCCAGGTCCGCGCGGAGCGGCGTCGCGCGGCCCTCGCCCCGCAGTTGCGCCAGCTCCAGCAGCGGTACGCGGACGACCCGGCGACGTTGCAGTCGGAGGTGTTCGCGCTCTACCGCCGGGCCGGGGCGTCGCCGGTGGCGGGGTGCCTGCCGGCGCTGCTCCAGGCTCCGTTCTTCCTGGTCATGTACCGCCTGTTCGGCACCGGTGACGGTGCGGTCGGGCTGCTCGACGCGCGGCTGGCCGGGGTGCCGCTGGGCTGGCACCTGGGCGATGGGCTGACCCTGTCGGTGCTGCTGGTGTTCGGGGTGCTGCTGGCGACCCTGGCCGGCCTGGCCACGGTGCTGTCCCGGCGGGCGGCGGCGTCGGCCGCCGCGCCGACGGACCAGCCGGGGGCGGCGTTGCTGGCCCGGGTGCTGCCGCTGCTGCCGTACGGGACGGTGTTGCTGGCGTTGGTGGTGCCGTTGGCGGCGGTGCTCTACCTGGTCACCACCACCGGGTGGACGGTGGCGGAACACGTGCTGCTGCGTCGGCCGCAACCGGTGCCGGCCGGAGCCATCGACGAGCGTTGACAAATGGTGGGACGGGAGCGTAGAAAACCGCTCAGAGAGCGCTCTCTTTGCTCCCGTCCCCCAGAGAGGCATCCCGATGAACGCTGTCCCGGCGGCTCCGGTCGCCCCCACCGCCCCGCGCCGGCCCCGCCACCGGCTCGCCCTGGCGGTCACGCTCGCCGCTGCCACCGCGCTGACCGGCGTCTCGGTCGCCGCCCAGGCCGCCGTCCCGTCGCCGCCGTCGGGGTGGAGCCTGATGTGGAGCGACGACTTCACCGGTGGGGCCGGCACCCTGCCGTCCTCGGCCAACTGGATCGTCGACACCGGCACCAGCTACCCGGGCGGCCCGGCCAGCTGGGGCACCGGCGAGATCCAGACGTACACCGGCAGCACCGCCAACCTGGCCCACGACGGGTCCGGCAACCTGCGGATCACCCCGCTGCGCGACTCCGCCGGCCGGTGGACCTCGGCCCGGATCGAGACCGTGCGCACCGACTTCAAGCCCCCGTCGGGCGGGGTGCTGGCGATCGAGGGGCGAATCCAGATGCCCAACGTCACCGGCGCCCAGGCGGCCGGCTACTGGCCGGCGTTCTGGGCGCTCGGCGCACCCTACCGGGGCAACTACCAGAACTGGCCGGGCATCGGCGAGATCGACGTGATGGAGAACGTCAACGGGCTCAACCAGGTCTGGGGCGCGCTGCACTGCGGGGTGGCCCCCGGCGGCCCGTGCAACGAGTTCAGCGGGCTGGGCGCGACCCGGGTCTGCCCCGGCAGCGCCTGTCAGGCGGCCTTCCACACCTACCGCACCGAGTGGGACACCTCGGTCAGCCCGCAGCAGCTGCGCTGGTACGTCGACGGGCAGCTGTTCCACACCGTCACCCAGACCCAGGTCGGGGCCAGCTACTGGGCGCAGATGACCGGCCACGGCGGTTACTTCCTGCTGCTCAACGTGGCGATGGGCGGCTCCTTCCCGGACGGGGTGGCCGGTGCCGTCACGCCGACCGGCTCCACCGTCTCCGGTCGGCCGATGCTGGTCGACTACGTCGCGGTCTACCGCCGGGGCGGTGGCTCCACCCCGACGCCCACCCCCACCACGCCGGCCCCGACCACCCCGCCGCCGTCGGGCACCGTGGACGCCTACTCGACGATCCAGGCCGAGGCGTTCTCCGGGCAGAACGGGGTGGCCGTCGAGACCTGTGCCGAGGGCGGGCAGAACATCGCCGCGCTGCGCAACGGTGACTGGGCCCGCTACGACAACGTGGACTTCGGCAGCAGTGGCCCGCGCGACTTCCTGGCCCGGGTGGCCTCCGGCGCGGCGGGCGGGGTGAGCGGCCTGGTCGAGGTGCGGGTGGACAGCCCGACCGCCACCCCGATCGGCAGCTTCGCCCTGGCCAACACCGGCGGCTGGCAGAGCTGGCGGTCGGTGCCGGGCAACGTGTCGGCGGTGACCGGGCGGCACACCGTCTACCTCACCTTCAGCAGCGGCCAGCCGGCCGACTTCGTCAACGTCAACTGGTTCACCTTCCGCCGCTGACCGGGCGGTGCGGGGTCCGCGCCGGGGTGGCGCGGACCCCGCACCCATGCGCCGGGCCGGCCCGCGACCCGGCGACCGCCCACGCCGGTGTGGTCGGGTCGGGGCGGCGGGGAGTGGGCGGCCGGAAAGGGCTCTGGACATTAACAGTTAAGAGTCTTAATAATGAGCGCGGACGTGGACGATCGTGGATCGGTTCATCGTCGTCCCGGCGGTCCCACCCCCGGACCGCGCCCACCGGACCGCGCACGCGGCCCGGTCGCACCCCCGCCCCCGACCCGCTCCGGTCCACTGGAGGCCACCCGTGAGACTCCGCTCCCCCCGCGCGGCAACCCTCGCCGTCGCGCTCGCCGCCGCCCTGGTCACCGGCACGCTCGTGGCCCCGCCGGCCGCGTCCGCCGCCACCGCCGCCTTCGTCCGCACCGCCAGCTGGGGCAGCGGGTACGAGGCCAAATTCACCGTCACCAACGACACCTCGACCGCGATCAGCTCGTGGACCGTCGCGTTCGACCTGCCCTCGGGCAGCACCGTCGGGTCGTTCTGGGACGCCCGGCTGAGCAGCTCCGGCCAGCGCGTCACCGCCCTCAACCAGAGCTGGAACGGCAGCCTCGCGCCGGGCGCCAGCACCACCTTCGGCTTCGTCGTCGCCGGCACCGGCGACCCGACCAACTGCACCGTCAACGGCGGGGCCTGCACCGGCGGCGGCCCCGGCAACCCGACCGGCCCGGCCACCCCGGGCGGGCTGCGGGTCACCGGCACCACCGCGTCCGCGGCCACGCTGGCCTGGAACGCCGTCTCCGGCACGGTCACCGGCTACCGGATCTACGAGGGCGGCACGGTGAAGGCCACCGTCACCGGCACCTCGACCACCGTCTCCGGGCTGGCCGCCTGCTCCACCCACAGCTGGACCGTCACGGCCTACAACGCGGCCGGTGAGTCGGCGAAGTCGGCCCCGGTGTCGGCCACCACCACCGGCTGCACCGGCGGCAGCGGCACGATGGCCGCCGCCCCCTACCTCTACCCCGGCTGGGGTGACCCGCCCGCACCGGCCACCGTGATGGGAGCGACCGGGGTGAAGTGGTTCACCATCGCGTTCGTGCTCTCCGGCGGTGGCTGCACCCCCGCCTGGGACGGCTCCGGGCCGCTCACCGGGGGCGCGCACGCCAACACCATCGCCGCGATCCGGGCGGCCGGCGGCGACGTCATCCCGTCCTTCGGCGGCTGGAGCGGCAACAAGCTCGGCCCGAACTGCGCGTCGGCCAGCGCCCTCGCCGGGGCGTACCAGCAGGTGATCAACGCGTACGGGTTGAAGGCGATCGACATCGACATCGAGAACAGCGACGAGTTCGAGAACGAGGTGGTGCAGGACCGCATCCTCGGCGCCCTGAAGATCGTCAAGCAGAACAACCCGGGGATCAGGACGATCGTCACCTTCGGCACCTCGACCACCGGGCCGTCGTACTACGGCACCCGGCTGGTCAACCAGGCCGCCGCGCTCGGCGCGAACATCGACACCTTCACGATCATGCCGTTCGACTTCGGCGGCGGGGCGAACATGTACCAGAACACCGTCAACGCCGCCGAGGGGCTGAAGACCACGCTGAAGTCGGCGTTCGGCTGGTCCGACGCCACCGCGTACGCGCACATGGGCATCAGCGGCATGAACGGCCTGTCCGACCAGCGGGAGCTGACCTCGCCGGCCACCTGGACGCAGATCCGGGACTGGGCCAAGGCACGGGGGCTGTCCCGGTTCACCTTCTGGTCGGTCAACCGCGACCGCGCCTGCCCGGACGGGGGAGTGGTCGCCAACTGCTCCGGCATCGCCCAGAACCTCTGGGAGTTCACCTCGATCACCGCGAGGTTCTGAACACCACCGCCCGGTGGGGCCGGCCGGTCCGACGGTCCGGCTCCACCGGCGGGGCGGCTGCTCGGCCGGGCGGTCCTCATGCCCGGCCGTTGCCTACTGGCCGTACCTCTCAACCCGCCCTCGCGGCCCTTCGGGCGGGGTGAACCCCGTCGGGCGGCGCGGTGGTCCGGTCAGTGGTCGGCGGACACCGACCGTCGGTCACCCCGGTCGCGGCGGGAGCGGATCTTCTTGCCCGCCCAGCTCACGATCATGACGGCGAAGACCGCGAAGATGGCGTAGTTGAACCAGTCGCTGTACTTCTCCACGTCCTGCCAACGCGAGCCCAGCGTGTAACCGAGGCCGACCACCAGCGCGTTCCACACCCCGCTGCCCAGGGTGGTGAGCAGCACGAACTCGCCCATCGGCATCCGGTTCGCGCCGGCCGGGACGGAGACCAGGCTGCGCACCACCGGCACCAGCCGGCCGATCAGCACCGCCCACCGGCCGTGCCGCTCGAACCAGCGGTCGGCCTTCTCCAGGTCCTCCCGGTCGACCAGCGGGATGCGGTCCAGCCAGTGCTTGAGCCGTTCCTCGCCGATCGCCGCGCCGAGCCAGTAGAGCACCAGCGCGCCGACCAGCGAACCGACCGTCGCGGCGAGGACGATCACCACCAGGCTGAACCGGCCCTCGGCGGCTAGGTAGCCGGCCATCGCCAGCACGATCTCGCTCGGGATCGGCGGGATGATGCTCTCCAACGCCACCAGGAAGGCGACGCCGACCGCGCCGAGGGAGTCGATGACGCCCGCCACCCATCCGGTCAGCCCGGTGAACTTGTTCGGGTCGACGTTCTCGGCGAGAGCCATGGGCGTCCTTCCAGCGGGCCGGCGGGATCGGACAGTGGTACCCAGCCGGCCACCACTTACACCTTGCGGTGAGGGGGCCCACCCGCCGAACCCCACCGGTGCCCGGTCGCGCCGTCCGACCCACGCCACCAGGAGACCGGTCGCAGCCGGTCGTGCCGCCAGGAGACCGGCGGTCGCAGCCGGTTGAGCCGGGGCTCAGTCTCAGGGGTGCAGTCCCCGGTCCGCCGGACCCTGTCGCCAGCCGGTGAACCGGACGGTCAGCCCGCCCCGGGTGGGCGCACAGCAGAACGGCCCGGCCAGTGCCACCGCGTCCGGGGCGAGCGGGGCGAGCCGCACCAGCCGCCACGGCTCGTCGGCGGCCCGAGCCCGGACCGTCAGCGCGTCGCCGCTGCGGCTGGCCCGCACGGTCACCTCCCGGCCCTGCCAGTCCGGCACCGGGGCCACCGACCAGTCGGAGAACTCCCGGGTCACCACCGCGCCGACCTGCGGCAGTCCGTCGCTGACCTCCACCCCGGCCTTGATCCAGTTCCGCTCGTCCACCCGCACCAGCACCCCGGCCTGGTCGAACTGGGCGGTGTAGTCGAGCAGGAAGTCCACCTCGACCGCGCCGTCGGCCGGCAGCGGGGCGAGCAGCGCCGGCCCGTCGTCGTGGACGAAGCCGTAGCTGGTGTGCCGCCACAGGTCGCTGTTGGCGGCCGGCTCCACCAGCAGCGCGCCGTCGCCGGCCCGGTCCACCCGTACCGGTGGGTGCAGCCACCGGCCCTCGTCCCAGTCGACCGTCCGGGAGCCGTCCATCGGATGCGCAGCCATGCCCGGACCGTACCCCGCACCGGCCCGTCCGGGTCGGCGCGGTGGCCACCGACGGACGATGGAACGGGCCTCGCGTTTGCGGCGTCGAGCGATCGGAGACATTAGGCCGGCATGGGTGACAGGTGGTATTCCGAGGCCGTCGTCTACTGCCTCGACGTCGACACGTACGCGGACTCCGACGGTGACGGGGTCGGTGACTTCCGGGGCCTCATCGGCCGGCTCGACTACCTGGCGCGGCTGGGGGTGACCTGCCTCTGGCTCAACCCGATCCACCCCTCGCCCAACCAGGACGACGGCTACGACGCGACCGACTTCTACAACGTCGACCCGCGCCTGGGGACCCTCGGCGACTTCGCCGAGCTGCTGCACCAGGCGCAGAACCGGGGCATCCGGGTCATCATCGACCTGGTGGTCAACCACACCTCCGACCAGCACCCGTGGTTCCAGTCCGCCAGGTCCTCGCCCGACTCGCCGTACCGTGACTGGTACGTCTGGGCCGACCACGAGCCGGCGGACCGGCACCAGGGCATGGTGTTCCCGGGCGAGCAGCACGAGACGTGGAGCTACGACCGGACCGCCAAGGCGTGGTTCTACCACCGCTTCTACACGTTCCAGCCGGACCTGAACATCGAGAACCCCAAGGTCCGCGCCGAGATCAAGAAGATCACCTCGTTCTGGCTGCAACTCGGCGTCTCCGGATTCCGGATGGACGCCGTGCCGTTCATCATCGAGCAGACCGAGCCGGGCAACCCGAACGCGCCCAAGGACTTCGACTTTCTCACCGACCTGCGCCAGCACGTGCAGTGGCGACGCGGCGACGCGGTGCTGCTGGCCGAGGCGAACGTCGAACCGGACCAGTTGCCTGTCTACTTCGGCGACGGCAGCGGCTCGGGCAACCGGATCCACATGCTCTTCGACTTCATGCTCAACGGCCGGCTGATGCTCGCCCTCGCCCGGGAGGACCCGGAGACGATCGTCGACGCGCTGCGCGACACCCCGAAGCTGCCCACCGGCGGCCAGTGGGCGACCTTCCTGCGCAACCACGACGAGATCGACCTGTCCCGGCTCACCGCCGACCAGCGCAACGACGTGCTGGCGAAGTTCGGGCCGGACGAGAACATGCAGCTCTACGGTCGGGGCATCCGGCGGCGGCTCGCCCCGATGCTCGGCAACGACCGCCGGCACATCGAGCTGGCGTACGCGCTCCAGTTCTCGTTGCGCGGCACGCCGGTGCTGCGCTACGGCGAGGAGATCGGGATGGGGGAGAACCTCGCGCTGGACGGGCGGGACGCGATCCGTACCCCGATGCAGTGGTCGTACAAGGAGAACGGTGGTTTCTCCACGGCGGACCCGGAGAAGCTGATCCGCCCGGTGATCGACCAGGGTGACTTCGGCTACCAGCAGGTCAACGTCACCGCCCAACGGGGCGACTCGACGTCCCTGCTGGCCTGGTTCGAGCGGATGATCCGGACCCTGCGGGAGGCCCCGGAGATCGGTTCCGGCTCGACCTCGCACATCGACGTGCCGATGCCGGCCGGGGTGCTCGCGCACCGCGCCGACGGTCCGACCGGCACCATGGTCTTCCTGCACAACCTCGGTACCGAGGACGTGGAGGTGGATCTGAGCACCCTGGCCGCCGAGGCGGACCTGCCGATCGACGTCCTGACCGACCGGGGTTACGGCGACGTCGGCAAGCTGGACAGCCTGAAGCTGGGCGGGCACGGCTACCGCTGGATCCGGCTCTGCCGTTCCACCACCTACTGACCGTCACCCCCCGTCGACGTCCCGGCCCGGCCGGGACGTCGACGGGGGGCGGGGCGGGTAGGCTCCTCCGATCGAGCCAGAAGTTACCGGGAGGTAGTCATGTCGGAGGAGTCCCGCGTCGCCATCGTCACCGGAGCCGCGCGCGGCATCGGCGCGGCCACCGCCCGGCGGCTGGCCGCCGACGGCATGGCCGTCGCCGTGGTCGACATCGACGAGGCGGCGACCGGGCCGACCGTGGACGCGATCACCGCCGCCGGTGGCCGGGCCGTCGGTGTCGGCGCGGACGTCGCCGACCGGGACCAGGTGGAGGCCGCCGTCGAGCGGGTCGCCACCGAGTTGGGCGGGCCGACGGTGCTGGTCAACAACGCCGGGGTGCTGCGGGACAACCTGCTGTTCAAGATGACCGACGCCGACTGGGACACCGTGCTGGGGGTGCACCTGCGCGGCGCGTTCCTGTTCAGCCAGGCCGCCCAGCGGCACATGGTCGAGCAGAAGTACGGCCGGATCGTCAACCTGTCCAGTACCTCGGCGCTGGGCAACCGGGGCCAGGCCAACTACGCGGCGGCCAAGGCCGGCCTCCAGGGTTTCACCAAGACCCTCGCCATCGAGCTGGGGCCGTTCGGGGTGACGGTCAACGCGGTCGCCCCCGGCTTCATCGTCACCGACATGACCGCCGCCACCGCCGCCCGGATGAAGGTCGACTTCGACGACCTGCAGAAGCACGCCGCCGCCGAGATCCCGGTCCGTCGACCCGGCCGCCCCGAGGACGTCGCGCACACCATCTCGTTCCTGGTCAGCGAGGGCGCGTCCTTCGTCTCCGGGCAGGTCATCTACGTCGCGGGCGGCCCGAAGGACTGACCGGGCCGGGGCGTCCGGCCCTGGGCCGGCGTCAGCCGTCAGAGCCGGCGTCAGGACCCGGACCGGGAGCCGGCGTCGGGAGTCGGGCCGGGAGCCGGCGTCAGGACCCGGACCCGGGGCCGGCGTCAGGAGTCGGCGGCGGTGCGGGTGCGGGTGCTCCAGAGCCAGAGCAGCCCCAACACCGGCAGCACCAGCGGGATGTAGCCGTAGCCGCTGCCGAAGCCGGACCAGACCGTCTCGTCGGGGAAGAGTTCGGCGTCGACCAGGCTGAGCACGCCGACGCCGACCACCCCGACCAGCTCCACCGAGCAGCAGGCCAGCGCGACCCGTCGGCCGGCGTGCCCGGCGCGGGCCAGCCCGACCGCCGCCACGATGTAGATCAGCGCGGCCACCGCCGAGAGCAGGTACGCCACCGGCGCCTCGTCGAACTTCGTGGCGATCTGGAGTGCGGCCCGGGAGGTGGCGGCGATGGCGAACAGAATGTAGACGGCGATCAGCAGCCGTCCCGGCCCCGCGTTGGTGGCGCGCGCCGACGCCCGGGTGTCAACCACCGACGACCTCCCAGGTCTGCTGGAGCCGGACCACGACCACCGGCAGGACCAGGCAGACCGCGCAGACGATCGCCGACCCCCACCGGGTCGGCTCCATCCTGGCCAGCACCCAGGCCAGCGGGGGCAGGCAGACCAACGTCACCAGATATCCGAAGAACGCGCCGGGTTCGCCGGCCCGGTCCCCGCCGACGACCGCGACCAGGGCAAGGGTGGTCAGCGCGAGCAGCGCCACCTCCAGCAGGCCCAGGCCGACGGACTGCACGAGGTCCGGCGGCCGGTGCCGGACCGCCGCCACCAGGCTCCACAGCGCGAGTACGAGCGACAGCACGATCGTCGCCGTGGCGAGGACCCCGTCCACCGGCGAGCCGGCCGACGCCGCGGCGGTCATCGCGGCCCTCCGATGGGTGTCTCGGTCACCGGCACAGCCTACTAACCAGCGTAGTAATCGCTGTCGTCCCGGTCCCCGTCCCGGATGGCCCCGGTCCCGGTCCGGCGAACCGGTCCCGGTCCGGCGAACCGGTCCCGCCGGAGCGGGCGGTGCGGACGGCCGGTCGCCACGCGGACAACGGCGTTCCCGGCCCGGTCCCGGCTGCGTCGCCCGGTCCCGGCTGCGTCGCCCGGTCCCGGCTGCGTCGCCTGGGCGGGGCGGCTAGCGTGGGTGACGGCCACGGTGTCGCGTGGCCCGACGAGACCGGGGGTACCTCGTGCTGCGGTTCGGCCTGTTCGGCACCGGTCACTGGGCGGCGCAGACGCACGGCGCGGGGCTGGACGCGCATCCGCGCGCCGAGTTGGTGGGCGTCTGGGGGCGCGACCCGGAGAAGGCCGGCGCACTGGCCGCCCGGCACGGTGTACCGGCGTTCGCCGACATCGACGCGCTGCTCGACGTCTGTGACGCGGTGGCCGTGGCACTGCCCCCGCACGTACAGGCCGGGATCGCCACCCGGGCCGCCACCGCCGGCCGCCACCTGCTGTTGGACAAACCCCTCGCGCTGAGTCTCGCCGAGGCCGACCGGCTGGTCGCAGCAGTGCGGGCCGCCGGGGTGGCCTCGGTGGTCTTCTTCACCCAGCGGTTCCACCCGAACGTCGACGGCTTCCTCACCGCCACCGCTGCGGCCGGCGGTTGGCAGCACGCCCGCGCCACCCAGTTCGCCTCGATCTACCAGCACGGCAGCCCGTACGCCGGTTCCCGCTGGCGGCGGGAGCAGGGGGCGCTGTGGGACATCGGCCCGCACGCCCTCTCGATCGTCGTGCCGGTGCTCGGCCGGGTCACCCGGGTCGCCGCGCTGGACGGTCCCGGTGGGATGGTGCACCTGCTGCTCACCCACGATGGCGGTGCCACCAGCGCGCTGTCGCTGACCCTGGACGCCCCGCCGACGGCGCTTGCCCGGGACGTCGTCTTCTACGGCGAGAACGGCGTCGAGACCGTACCGCCGGGCGACGGCAATACGCTGACCGCCTTCGGTACGGCCGTCGACCAACTGCTGGGGCAGATCGACTCGGGTGAGCGGGACCACCAGTGTGACGTCCGGTTCGGCCGGGAGGTGGTGGCGGTCCTGGCGGCTGCGGAGACCGCCCGCGCCGAGGCCCGCACCGTCGACCTCCACCACTGACCGCCCGATCCGGCCGGCTTGTCGGGGGTCGGCCCGTCGCTGGTAGGGCATGTCACAGGTCGGCTGGCCGTGCGTCGGCTCGGCGTGCGGTGGGCCATCGTGCGTCCGGGCTCGGTCGTCGGGCGGGCGGGGTCGTCGGTCGGGTGTGGCGGTGGTGGTCCCGTGGTGCGGTGGGTTCGGTGGTCGGTCGGGTGTGGCGGTGGTGGTCCCGTGGTGCGGTGGGTTCGGTGGTCGGTCGGGCGTGGCGGCGGTGGACCCATGGTGCGGCGAGGAGCGTGATGCCTGGGTGGCATAAATATGCCGCTGCGTCATATCGATGTCTGGGCAATGGTGTCCTGCCGGGTCACGCTGGGTAGCTGGTGGCGCGGCGCGGGACAGCCCGACAGCGGTGACGGCGGGCCGCGGTCCCGGTGCCGTGCGCCTCGACGTAGGGCACCGTCCTGCGGACCGGGGTGGAACCGGACGGGCCGGCCGCCGGAGCACCGTCAGCGCGGCCGATCTTTCCGGCCCGGAGGTGGCGCGGCGCGGGTGCTGATCGGGTCAGGTGTCGTGGGCCGGTGGTGTCGTGGGTGGGCGGGGTCATGAGCCGGTGGGGCGGTGGGGCGGTGGCGGACCGATCCGGAATTGCCTTGCGGAACGTGGGAGGTGCGTTAGCGTGGCGGCCATGTGCATGCATGCCCTGATCACCGTGGCCGTCACGTCGGCCGCGCGGGGGCCCCTCCTGGTGGCCCGCCCGCGAGTCCGGCGTCCGGCCCTGGCCGGCCGGGACGCCCACCGCGCCTGACCTGACGAGACCGCCTCGGCGTGATCACGCCGACCCCGGTCACGCCGACCCTGATCACGTTCCCCGTGTTCACGCTCTGCCTGATCACGCTGATCTGAGCAGGGGTCTGGCCTGATCGTCGCCTGCCCCGTCACCGCGTAGCGTCCCCCCGCCGATCCCCAGGGTCGTCCGAGTCCCGCTCCACTCGGACAGGCCCCGCGTCGTGCTGCGCCTGTCCGTACCGTCGCCGGTCGGCGACAGACAGGACGAACCCGTGGCGCCCCGCCGAGACCGCACCACCGCACGCGACCGGTCCCGTCGCGTACTGTCCCAGAATTTTCTCGCCGACCCGGCCGCCGTGACGCGGATGGTCCGGGCGGCCGATACCGGCCCGGACGACCTGCTGCTGGAGGTGGGTGCCGGTCGCGGTCAGCTGACCCGGCCGCTGGCCCGACGGTGTGGCCGGTTGATCGCCTACGAGGTCGACCCGACCGTCGCCCCCGAGTTGGCGGCGGTGTGCGCGGCGCTGCCACACGTGGCGCACCGGCAGGCCGACTTCCTGACCGTCGCGCCGCCCGACGAGCCGTTCGCCGTGGTCGGCAACATCCCGTGGTCGTTGACCGCTGCGGTGGTCCGCTGGTGCCTCGCCGCGCCCCGGTTGCGCGCGGCCACCCTGCTCACCCAGTGGGAGTACGCCCGCAAGCGGACCGGTGACCTCGGCCGGTGGAGTCGGTTGACGGTGCTGACCTGGCCGGAGTACGACTGGCGGCTCGCCGGGCGGGTGCCGCGCACCGCGTTTCGTCCGGTGCCCGCCGTCGACGGGGGCATCCTGCGGATCGACCGTCGGCCGGAGCCGCTGCTGGCCGTGGCCGCGCTGCCGGCGTACCGGCGGATGGTGGAGCTGGGGTTCGGCGGGGCGGGCGGGTCGCTCGCGGCCTCGCTGCGGGCGGCCCATCCCGGCCGGCGGGTCGACGGTGCGCTGCGGGCGGCGCGGATCGACCCGGCCACCCCGGTCGGGCTGGTCTGGCCGGAACAGTGGTTGGTGCTGTTCCGGCTGTTGCACGCTTCCACCGCACCGGGCCGACCCGGTGACCGCCGGTGGTGAGCGGGGCCGCCCGCCCTGGGCCCAGGTATCCGGGTGGGGGCTCAGGCGAGGGTGGTGAGGGCCTCGTTCAGGTCGGCCGGGTCCTCGAACTGCTCGGCGGGCAGCGCCCGCAGCAGTTGGAGCAGCTCGGTGCTCGCCCCGTTCTCCTGACCCCAGCGGACCAGGTCCTCGCGGGAGACCGGGTAGTCGAGCCCGGCCAGGTACTCCTGCAACTGCAACCCGGTGACGCTCATGCCGCCGGCTACCCGTTCCGCCCGCCGCCACACCGGCCGGTCCCGCCACACCATCGGCGGTTTGTCCGCCGACCCTGCCGGGTAGCCCCGCCCATGCTGGTACAGCGGCTCGGTACGCCTAGCGACTTCGACCCCCTGCTGGAGCGGGTCCGGGACGCCCGCGTGGTCATGATCGGTGAGGCGACGCACGGCAGTTACGACTACTACCGGTTGCGCGAGCAGCTCACCCGGCGGCTCATCGCCGAGCAGGGGTTCGACTTCGTGGCGGTGGAGGGGGACTGGCCGGACTGCGACCGGGTGCACCGGTCGGTGGTCGGCGCACCGGGTGGTGCCCAGGACCCCCGGACCGCGCTGGGACGGTTCACCCGCTGGCCGACGTGGATGTGGGCGAACGCCGAGGTGGACCGGTTCTGCCGGTGGCTGCGGGCGTGGAACCTGGAGCGTCCGGAGCGGGAACGGTCCGGCTTCCACGGGCTGGACGTCTACAGCCTCTGGGAGTCCATGCAGGCGATCTTCGACTATCTCGGTGAGGAGGACCCGAAGTCGATGGAGGCCGCCCAGGACGCGTACCGGTGCTTCGAGCCGTTCGGCCGGCGGGTCGAGGAGTACGGCGCGGCCAGCCGGTTCGTCTCGGCGCGCTGCGAGGAGGAGGTGATCCGGCTGTTGGCGCGTACCCGGGCACATGTCGCCTCGGACGGCCCGGACGCCTTCGCTGCCTGGCAAAACGCGGAAGTGGTGGCGGGAGCGGAACGGTACTACCGGGCGATGGTGCACGGTGGGCCGGATTCCTGGAACGTGCGCGACACCCACATGGCGGACACCCTGGAAAGGTTGCTGACCCGCTACGGACCCGGATCACGCGGCATCGTCTGGGCGCACAACACCCACATCGGGGACGCCCGCGCCACCGGCATGGCCGGCGACGGGATGGTCAACATCGGGCAGTTGGCCCGGGAACGGCTGGGCCGCGACGCGGTGGCGCTGATCGGTCTCGGTGGTTACCAGGGCACTGTGGTGGCCGCCCCGCACTGGGGTTCGCCGGCCGAGGTGATGACGGTGCCGCCGGCCCGGGAGGGTTCGGTGGAGTCGCGGCTGCACGAGCTGCTGCCGGAGCGGGCGGTGCTCGTCTTCGGTGGCCCCGACCAGCCCGCCTGGGTCACCGGCACCGCCGACCACCGGGCCATCGGCGTGGTCTACGACCCGACCTTCGAGCGCTGGGGCAACTACGTCCCGAGTCGGCTGGCCGACCGCTACGACGCCTTCATCTGGTGCGACACCTCCACCGCCCTGCACCCGCTACCCGCCCCCAGCACCGTAGCCGAACTGGAGACCTACCCCACCGGCCTCTGAGCCCCGCCCCCAAGTGGATCATGGAGTTGTGGTGCCGGACGGAACGGGGCGAAAAACCCCGGGCCGGGCACCACAACTCCATGATCGGCAGGGTCAGACGTTGACCGGTTGCTTGTCGAGGTGGGCGCGGAGACCCTCGCCCTCGATGTCGACGTTGGGCAGGGCGCGGTCGAGCCAGCGGGGGAGCCACCACGCCCTGGTGTTCAGCAGGGACATCACGGCGGGGACGATGGTCATCCGGACCACGAAGGCGTCGATGGCGACACCGATCGCGAGCGCGAAGCCCATCGACTTGATCACCGGATCGTCGAGGAAGACGAAGCCTCCGAACACCGACATCATGATCAGCGCGGCGGCGGTCACCACCCGGGCCCCGTGCCCCATCCCGTTGATGGTGGCCTGCCGGGCCGTGTCACCGTGCACGAAGTCCTCCCGCATCCGGGAGACCAGGAACACCTCGTAGTCCATGGCCAGGCCGAACAGGATGCCGATCAGCAGGATCGGCAGGAAGCTGATCAGCGGGGCCGGGCTGTCCAGGCCGACCAGGCTGGCCAGGTGGCCCTGCTGGAACACGGCGACGGTGATGCCGAACGTGGCGGCCACCGTGAGCAGGAAGCCCAACGCGGCCTTCACCGGCACCAGGATCGACCGGAACACGAGCATCAGCAGCAGGATCGACAACCCCACCACCAGCAGCAGGTAGACCGGCATCGCGGCGGAGAGCTTCTCGGACACGTCGATGCCGATCGCGGTCACCCCGGTCAGCAGCACCTCGGCGTTGCCGACCGAGCCGACCCGGTCCCGGATGTCGTGGACCAGCGTCTCGGTGGCGGCGTCGGTCGGCCCGCTCTTCGGGATCACCCCGAGCAGTGCCGTCCGACCGGTCGGGTCGAGCTGCGGCGGGGCCACCGCCAACACCCCGTCCGTACGCTGGATCAGCGCCGCGACCTGCGGCACGGCGGCTGCGGTGTCCTGCGCGGAGTCCGAGGTGACCACCACGGCGAGCCGGCCGGTGAAGCCCGGACCGAAGCCCTCCCGGATCAGGTCGGCGCTGGTGCGGGCCGGGCTGCCCACCGGGGCGGTACTGGCGTCCGGCAGCGCGATCCGCATGTCCTGGGCCGGCAGGGCGAGCAGCCCGAGGCCGAGCAGGCCGACCAGGATGACCGGGATGCGCAGCCGGGTCACCCACTGCGCCCAGCGGAACCCGAACCCGGAGCGGTCCTCGGCGGCCGGCGCGGCCTCCACGGTCTCGACGGCCTCGACGGTCTCGGTGGCCGGGGCGGCCTTGCGCAGCCGGCGGGGCAGGACCCGGCGGCCGGCGAAACCGAGCAGCGCCGGGGCGAGGGTGATCGCCACCAGCACCGCCACGCTGACCGTGCCGGCGGCGGCCAGACCCATCACGGTCAGGAACGGGATGCCGACGACGGCGAGCCCGGCGAGCGCGATGACCACGGTCGCCCCGGCGAAGAGCACGGCGGAACCGGCGGTGCCGACGGCCCGGCCGACCGCCTCCTCCGGGGTGAGTCCTTCGAGCAGGTGCTGCCGGTGCCGGGAGGTGATGAACAGCGAGTAGTCGATGCCGACCGCCAGGCCCAACATCAGCGCCAGGATGGGCGCGGTGCTGGTCAACTGGACCGTACCGCTGAGGGCGAACAGGCCGGCCATCCCGACCCCGACGCCGATCAGCGCGTTCAGCATGGTCATCCCGGCCGCGACCAGCGAACCGAAGGTGACGATCAGGACGATCGCGGCGACCAGCACGCCCAACGCCTCGGTCGAGCCGACCTCCGGCTCGGAGTTGAGCACCTCACCGCCGGGGGCGATCTGCCAACCCTGCGCCTCGGCCTGCGCGCCGACCTTCTCGTACGCCTCGCGCTGCTCGGGGGTCACCTCGTCCCCGCCGGTGGCGAACTGCACCTGGATCAGGGCGTACCGGCCGTCGGGGGTGATCGCCTGGGACTGGTACGGGTCGACGGCGCCGACCACGCCGGGCAGCGTCGACGCCTCCTGGACGACCCCCTTGACGACGGACTGCCCCTCGGGGGTGGTCAACTGGCCGTCGGCGGGCGCCTTCACCGCGATGGTGCCGGTGGCGCCGCTGGCTGCCGGGAACCGCTCGGCGAGCAGGTCCAACGCCTGCTGCGACTCGGTGCCGGGCATGGTGAAGTTGCTGGCTGTCGGGCCCTTCAGGGTGGCTGCGGCGATGCCGAGGCCGACGAGTACGACGAGCCAGACGGCGACGACGAGTCGCCGGCGGCGCAACGATGCCCGGCCTAGCCGGTACAGCAGGGTCGCCATCAGATCCTTGTCCTCAATCCTGGTGTTGGTGGTCGGGAGTTGGCGGTGGTGGCGGTGGTGCGGCAGTCACGAGCACCCGCTGGGCGACGGCCAGCAGGGCGGGACGCAGTTCCTCGTCGGGGATGTCGGCGAACGTGCCGCATCCCTCGGCGATGCCGGCGAGCAGGACCAGCGCGGCGACCCGCGCGTCCTGCCCACCGTCGGGGCCGGTCATCGCCTCGATCAGCCGTTCCGAGATGAGGTGGATGTGGGCGAAGGCCGGTTGGGCGAGCAGCTCCGGGAACTCCCCGCGCAGCAGCGCGATCTCGCCCCGGAACCGCACCGCGAGGTCGACGAAGCCCTCCGCCGCCGCCTGCTGCGCCGCCGCCCCGGTCAGCGCCGAGATCCGCTCGTCCAGCTCGCAGAGCACCGAGATCGGCCCGGCCATCAGCTCGGCGAGCAGGGCCTCCTTGCCGGCGAAGTGGTAGAGCACCGCGGCCTTGGAGCAGCCCACCTCACGGGCGATGTCCTGCAACGAGGTGCCCTTGTAGCCGGTCACCGCGAACCGCCGGGCCGCCGCGGCGAGGATCTCACCATGGGTGCGGGGGGTGCGACGGATCATGCGTTCCAGCATGCCTGACCGATCGGTCAGATACTGACCGATCGGTCAGAGAAAGACGGTGGCGTTCGCCACACGCCGGGTCCGCACCGCGCTCAGGCCCCGCCATGCCCCCGGTCGTACGCGGCCCGCGCCTGGCTGATCGCCGCCCGGTGCCGCTGCGCCCAGTCGGTCAGCGCCACCAACGGCTCGTACAGCTCCATCGCCATCGGGGTGGCGCGGTACTCGACCCTCGGCGGCACGGTCGGGTACGCCTGCCGGTGCAGCAGGCCGTCCCGCTCCAGGTTACGCAGCGTCAACGTGAGCATCCGCCGGCTGATCCCCTCGACGCCCCGCGCCAACTCGTTGAAGCGGACCGGCCCGGGGGAGGCGGCCAACAGGATGCCGATGCTCCACTTGCCGCCCACCCGGTCCAGCGCCTCCCGCAGCGTGCAGTCACCGCCGGGGGTGCCGTCGTCGTGTTCCTGGGGCACGGGGTGCCTCCTTCCACCGGTGTCATGGTCACAGACGACCCCTCGGTGACGGGTTCGGTGGCCGACCCGTGTCGGGGTTGCGCCGGGACCGTGCGCCCGGGAGGGTGGGCGGATGGCGGGGGCGCAGGAGACGCGGGACGGGGTCGGCCTGACCAACCTGGAGCAGCTGCTGCTCGCCGGTGACGAGGTGACCAAGCGGGACCTGGTCGACTACCTGGACACCGTGCACGACCGCATCCTGCCCGGCCTGCACGACCGGCCGCTGTCGGTGGTCCGGCTGCTGCGCGGGCAGGAGCCGTTCATGCAGAAGAACCTGCCGAAATACACCCCCGACTGGGTACGCCGCACCGCGATCTGGGCCGAGACCTCCCACCGCCAGGTGTCGTACGCGCTCTGCGACGACCGGCGCACCCTGCTCTGGTTCGCCAACCAGCGGGCGATCGAGTACCACCCGGCGCTGGTCACCGCGACCCGGCCCGAGCAGCCCACCCATCTCGTGCTCGACCTCGACCCACCCGAGGGGGACGCCTTCGCGGTGGTGGCCCGGGTCGCCGGGGCGGTCCGCCGGGCGCTGGCCGACGTCGGGCTGGCCGGGGCGGTGAAGACCAGCGGCGCCAAAGGGCTGCACATCTTCGTCCCGGCGCACCCGGACACCACCGCCGAGGAGGTGGCCGCCGCCACCCGGGCGCTCGCCGTACACACCGAGCGCCTCGACCCGGAGTCCGCCACCACCGCCTTCATCCGGGAGGACCGGGGCGGTCGGGTCTTCGTCGATCCGACCCGGGCCGGCGGGGCGACCGTGGTGGCCGCGTACAGCCCCCGGCTGCGCCCCGGGCTGCCGGTGTCGTTCCCGGTGGGCTGGGACGACCTCGACGCGATCAGCCCCGGTGACTTCACCGTGCGGACGGTGCCCGCGCTGCTCGGTGACCGCGACCCGTGGGCCGAGGCGATGCCCGCACCGCAGCGGCTCCCGGCCGACCTGGTCGCCGAGGGCCGCACCATCCCGGTACCCCGGGTGCAGGCCATGCACGAGGGGAAACGCCGAGCCAGAGCCCGCCGCGAAACCCCGTGACCCGCCGTCTGCCGGCCTTCGTGGTTGATCGACTCCCGTGGGCCGCTACAGCGGCTTCCCCGAGCCGCGACACCGCCGTGGGGGCGACATGGCGGGGATCATCGCCTCCGCCTGGGCATGCCGGGGGCACAGACACCCGCCGTGGGCCGCTCACGGCCGGACCTGGCCGGAGATACGACGAAGGCCGCTGATCGGGTTTCCCCTGGTCAGCGGCCTTCTCGTGCTGGTCGTCCGTGGTGCCCCCGGCAGGATTCGAACCTGCGCCCCCGCCTCCGGAGGGCGGTGCTCTATCCCCTGAGCTACGGGGGCTCAGCGACCTGAGAAGAGTAGCAAACCCCCTTCCGGATCACCGAATCGCCACCCGGCACCCCCCGGTGCTGTCTACTGACCTGCATGATCGTGACGCCGCGGAGCCACCCCGACCGCCATTGGTGGCGGGCAGGCCGTCACCAATGGCGGCGGGCGGAACGTCACTGCCGGTGGTGGGACGCGCCGTCGCCGTTGGTGGTGGGCCGAGCCGTCACTGCCGGTGGTGGGACGCGCCGCCGCCGGCAGGTGAGCCGTCACCGGCGGCCGGGGCCAATTGGTCAGGCGGCGGCCAGGGTGCGTCCGCAGCTGGGCAGCGGGTGCAGGGCGATGCGCCGGGGGAGCCGGCGGGGCCATTCGTTACGGGGCCAGGAGCCGTCCACGATCAGGTGCACCGGGTGCTGGTCGGCACCGCTGAGCCGGAACACGAAGTCGCGGGGCAGCGGTGGGTCCACGCTGGGCGTGGTGACCATGAACCGGACCCGCCCCCGGGACGACACCGCCGAGATGACCTCGGCGGCCGGCATGGTGCCCCGCAGGCGTACCCGGCCGATCCAGTAGACCTCCGCGTCGTGTTCCTGGGCGGCCCGGGTGATGGCCGGGTACTCGCCGCGTACCCAACGTTCGACCGCGCCGACGCAGAGACCGCAGGCCCGTTCGCGCGGCTCCCGGGGGCCCAGCCCCCAGGCCCGCAGGTACGCCCCGACCGTGCCGGCGTCGATCGTCAGGTCGAAGCGGCGTTGGATCAGTGCGGCGAGGCTCTGCCGCGTCCACAGCTCCTCGTCCAGCCCGAACTCGTCGGGGTGGACGCCTCGCAGTACGTCGATCAGTTCGAGTTCCTGTTCCCGGCTGAGCGCTCCCGACTCGCCCTGCCGGTGTCCGCGACGGGCGGCTGCCACCGCTCCGTCACCGCCGATGGTGTGGCGTCGGCACCAACTGGTGACCGAGCGCCGCGCGTCTCTGAGTGCAACCCCCACGTCCTGCGCAACGAGCACGAATCACAACTGGTCACGATATGTGGGTAGAAAAGTCTCTTAGGTCTTCAAAGGTGCGCAGCACGCTAAAAACCTAAAACGCCCATAACTCCCTCCCTGGCGGCAGGGGATGCGGCGCGGCCCGGGCCGCTGACGCTTCGGGGAAGGTCGGCAGTCCGAGGGCATGCGGGGGCCCGAGACGTGCACAGGTGCGTGGAGGTTCCGGTCGGGCGGAGGCCCCAGTCGTGGGGGAGGCCGGAGACGTGCGGAGGCCCGCGTCCGCCGGAGCGGGACGCGGGCCTCCCTGGAGGACGGGCGGGTCAGCCGCCCAGTCGCTTCAGCGCGTTCTGGAGGTTGGTCAGGTCCGTCTGCTGGGTGTTCTTCATGATCTGCGCCACCGCGAGGACGTCGTCGTCGCCACCGGCGTCGAGGATGCCCTGGATCATGTGGATGCCGCCGAGGTGGTGCTTGATCATCATCTGGAGGAAGAGGACGTCCAGCTCGCGCCCCTGGGCGACGCGCAGCTTCGCCATCTCCTCCGGGGTCGCCATGCCCGGCATCAGACCGTTTTCGATCTTGCCGGTGCCGTCCGGCATCCAGGCCATCCGGGGCTGGTCGCCGGTCGGGTCGAGCCCCCACGACCGCAGCCAGGTCTGCATGGTGCCGATCTCGCCCTGCTGGCCGGTGGCGATGTCGCCGCCGATCTGGCGAACCTCAGGGTCGGTGCCCCGGTCGAAGGCGATCAGCCCCATCTCCACCGCCTGGGCGTGGTGGGTGGTCATGTCCCGGGCGAAGCCCGCCTCCGCCGAGCTGTCACCCGGTCGGGTCAACGTCGGGGTCAGCAGGCCGCCGGCGTACCCGAGGAGGAGACCGACCACGACGGCGGCCGCCAGGGCGAGCAGGCCGTAGCGGCCGGCGGGCCGCCGGTCACCGGAACCGGTGACCGAGGGCTCGACGGGCGGTGTGTCGGTCGTCGCGGGAGCGGTCATCGCCACGTCCTCACTGGGTGGGCTGCTGCTGTTGCTGCGGGACGTTGTCGCGCGGGGCCGTGCCGGTGGCCGTGATGCCCTGGCCACAGTTGGCGTTCGGACCCTCGACCGAGGCGTTCACCCGCAGCGTCTTGATGAACTCGTCGATCCGGCTGTCGTCGGCGTTGTCGACCTTGAGCTGGTAGCCCCACGCCTGGAGCGAGATCGGCTTGTCCAGCCCCTCGAACGGGCTGAGCATGACCTTCTCCACGCCCTGCGTCTTGCTGCGGAGCTTGCTGACCTGATCGGCCGGCAGGTCGGGGCGGTAGGTGATCCAGACCGTGCCGTGCTCCAGGCTGTGCACCGCGTGCTCGTTGGCGATCGGGGCGTCGTAGACGTCACCCATGCAGTTCTGCCAGGCCGGGTTGTGCGGGCCGGCCACCGGCGGGAGGACGTCGTACTTGATCGCGCCCTGCTGGTGCTGGCCGCCCTGGACGAGCTTGGGGTCCTTGTCCCGGAAGTCGACGATGCCGTCGATGTCGGCGGCCCGCTGCTCCCACGACTTGGAACCCTGGAAGGCCGCGTACGCGCCGTAGCCGATGATCGAGACGGCGAGCACGCCCACGGCGACGAACAGGGCGATCGGGCCCCACGAGCGGCCCTGGCTCACCTTCACCGGCGTGATCGGCTTGCGGGGGCCCTTGCCGCCCGAGGTCTGCCGGGGCGCGCCCGCGGACTTGCCGCCCCCGGGCTTGGCGACGGCCGCGGGCCGGCCGGCCGCCGGCTTCTTACCGGTGCTGACCACGGTCGGACGGCGCTCAGGGCCGCCCGGGGTGCTGATGCTCATCGTGCCTCGTCAGGTCGGTCGGTCAGGGGATCTGGCGGGCCGGGTGACGCTCAGGGTCGCCGCCGAGTGCCCGAGTCTACCCCCGATAACATGGTTCGGTGACTCCCGCAGAACTGGCCGAGGTCGTCCTCTCCGCAGCCCACGCCGTTTTCACCGAGCGTGGGCTCGACCCCGCCGCGCTTCCGGCGCGTACGGCGGTGGAACGACCGCGCAATCCCGACCACGGCGACTACGCCTCGACGCTGGCGCTCCAGCTCAGCAAGAAGGTGGGCGTCCCGCCCCGGGAGCTGGCGGCGGCGCTGGCCGACCAGCTCGGCCGGGCGGCCGGGGTCAAGTCGGTGGAGATCGCCGGCCCCGGCTTCCTCAACATCCGGCTCGACGCCGCCGCCGCCGGCCAGCTCGCCCGGGTGATCGTCGAGGCCGGCGAGGAGTACGGCCGCAGCGACCGGCTCGCCGGGCAGCGGATCAACCTGGAGTTCGTCTCGGCCAACCCGACCGGCCCGGTGCACATCGGCGGGGTCCGCTGGGCGGCCGTCGGCGACGCGCTCAGCCGGCTGCTGCGGGCCACCGGCGCCGACGTCGGCACCGAGTACTACTTCAACGACGCCGGGTCGCAGATCGACAGGTTCGCCCGGTCGCTGCTGTGCGCGGCCAAGGGCGAGCCGGCCCCCGAGGACGGCTACGGCGGGGCGTACATCGCCGAGATCGCCGAGCAGGTCCGGGCGGTCCGGCCGGACGTGCTCGACCTGCCCGACGGCGAGGCCCAGGAGGTTTTCCGGGTCGAGGGCGTGACGCTGATGTTCGCCGAGATCAGGTCCTCGCTGCGCGGCTTCGGGGTGGAGTTCGACACCTACTTCAACGAGAAGGACCTGCACGACCGGGGTGAGCTGGACCTCGCCCTGGACCGGCTGCGCGCGCAGGGTCACCTGTACGAGGCCGACGGGGCGACCTGGCTGCGCACCACCGACTTCGGCGACGACAAGGACCGGGTGCTGCGCAAGTCCAACGGCGAGTGGACCTACTTCGCCGCCGACTGCGCCTACTACCTGGACAAGCGGGAACGCGGCTTCGAGCGGGTCGTGATCATGCTGGGCGCGGACCACCACGGCTACCTCGGGCGGATGAAGGCGATGTCCGCCTGTTTCGGCGACGACCCGGCGGTCAACCTGGAGATCCTCATCGGCCAGCTGGTCAACCTGGTCCGCGACGGCGTCCCGCTGCGGATGAGCAAGCGCGCCGGCACGGTGGTCACCCTGGAGGACCTGGTCGACGCGATCGGGGTGGACGCGTCCCGCTACGCGCTGGCCCGCTACTCCAGCGACTCGCCGATCGACATCGACGTGGAGCTGTGGACCCGGGCCACCCGCGACAACCCGGTCTACTACGTGCAGTACGTCGCGGCCCGGACGGCGAGCGTCGGCCGTAACGCCGCCGAGGTCGGCCTGAGCCGGGGCGACGGGGCCGGGTTCCACCCCGAGCTGCTCGACCACGACAAGGAGAACGAGCTGCTCAAGGCGCTCGCCGAGTTCCCCGCCGTGGTCGCCGCCGCCGCCGAGCTGCGCGAGCCGCACCGGGTGGCCCGCTACCTGGAGGACCTCGCCGGGGCGTACCACCGGTTCTACGACAACTGCCGGGTCCTGCCGCGCGGCGACGAGGAGGTCACCGACCTGCACCGGGCCCGGCTCTGGCTCAACGACGCCACCCGCACGGTGATCGCCAACGGGCTGCGCCTGCTCGGTGTCTCCGCCCCGGAGAGGATGTAGCCCTGATGCGTGCCCACGAAGCCGGTGCGATGCACGGCGACATCGGTGACCGGGGGCCGGGCTGGCTGCGTCCCCCGGCCGACGTCAACGCCCTGGTCCCGCAGCTCTGGCCGCGTCAGGTGGAGCGCGGCACGGGCGGTGCGCTGACCGTCGCGGGCCTCGACGTCCGTGAGCTGGCCGCCGAGTACGGCACCCCGGCGTACGTCCTCGACGAGGACGACCTGCGCTCGCGCGCCCGGGACTTCCGGGCCGCCTTCCCCGACGCGGACGTCTACTACGCCGGCAAGGCTTTCCTGTGCCGGGCGGTGGTCCGCATGATCGCCGAGGAGGGCCTGCACCTGGACGTCTGCTCCGGTGGCGAGCTGGCCACCGCGCTGTCGGCCGGGATGCCGGCGGAGCGGATCGGTTTCCACGGCAACAACAAGTCCGTCGCCGAGCTGACCCGGGCGCTGGACGCCGGGGTGGGGCGGATCATCCTCGACTCGTTCACCGAGATCGACCGGCTCACCGCGCTGGCCCGGGAGCGCGGGGTCCGCCCCGGCGTGCTGATCCGGGTCACCGTCGGCGTGGAGGCGCACACCCACGAGTTCATCGCCACCGCCCACGAGGACCAGAAGTTCGGTTTCTCGCTGGCCGGCGGGGCCGCCGCCGCAGCCGCCTTCACGGTCATCGACGAGGGTGTGCTGGACCTGCGCGGGCTGCACTCGCACATCGGTTCGCAGATCTTCGACACCAGCGGCTTCGAGGTGTCCGCCCGCCGGGTGCTCGCCCTCCAGGCGCAGATCCGCGACGCCCGGGGGGTGGAACTGCCCGAGCTGGACCTGGGCGGCGGCTTCGGCATCGCGTACACCACCCAGGACGACCCGGCCACCCCGGACGAGCTGGCCAAGCGGCTCCGCAAGATCGTCGACTCGGAGTGCGCGGCGGAGAACCTGACCGTCCCGCACCTGTCGATCGAGCCGGGCCGGGCCATCGTCGGGCCCGCCGTCTTCACCCTCTACGAGGTGGGCACCGTCAAGGACGTCGACGGGCTGCGGACCTACGTCAGCGTGGACGGTGGGATGAGCGACAACATCCGGACCGCCCTCTACGACGCGTCGTACTCGGCCACGCTTGCCGGCCGGTCCTCGACCGCCGAGCCGTTGCTGGCCCGCGTGGTGGGAAAGCATTGTGAGTCCGGGGACATCGTGGTGAAGGATGAATTCCTGCCCGCCGACGTGCAGCCCGGAGATCTTGTCGCCGTTCCCGGCACGGGAGCGTACTGCCGCAGCATGGCCAGCAACTACAACCATGTGCCCCGCCCCCCGGTGGTCGCGGTGCGTGACGGCCAGGCCCGGCTGATCGTGCGGCGGGAGACCGAAGAAGACCTGCTCGCTTTGGATGTGGGATGACGTCACCTGTGCGCTTGGCCCTGCTCGGCTGCGGAACGGTCGGTAGCGAGGTGGTCCGCCTGTTGCACACGCAGGCCGCCGACCTGACCGCCCGGATCGGTGCTCCGCTGGAGATCGCCGGCATCGCCGTGCGCCGGGTCGGTCGGGACCGGGGTGACCTCCCCGTCGACCCGGCGCTGTTCACCACCGACCCGCTCGGCCTGATCAAACGCGACGACGTGGACGTGGTCGTCGAGGTGGTCGGCGGTATCGAACCGGCGCGGAGCTGGCTGGTGGAGGCGCTGCGCGCCGGCAAGAGCGTGGTCACCGCCAACAAGGCGCTGCTCGCCGAGGACGGCGCGGCCCTGCACGACGCGGCGGCCGAGGGCGGGGCGGACCTCTACTACGAGGCGTCCGTCGCCGGGGCGATCCCGCTGCTGCGCCCGCTGCGCGAGTCGCTGCACGGCGACCGGATCAACCGGGTCACCGGCATCGTCAACGGCACCACCAACTTCATCCTCTCCGCGATGGACGCCACCGGCGCCGGCTTCGCCGAGGCACTGGACGAGGCGACCGAGCTGGGGTATGCCGAGGCCGACCCGACCGCCGACGTGGAGGGCTTCGACGCCGCCGCGAAGGCCGCCATCCTGGCCTCGCTCGCCTTCCACACCCGCGTCACCGCCGCCGACGTGCACCGCGAGGGCATCACCGAGGTGACCGTCGCCGACATGGCCAGCGCCAAGGCGATGGGCTGCACCATCAAACTGCTCTGCATCGCCGCCCGGGGCACCGACGCGGCCGGCCGGGAGACCGTCAGCGTCCGGGTGCACCCCGCGATGATCCCGCTGACCCACCCGCTGGCCAGCGTCGGCGACGCGTTCAACGCGGTCTTCGTCGAGGCCGAGGCGGCCGGGCAGCTGATGTTCTACGGCCGGGGAGCGGGCGGCGCACCGACCGCCAGCGCGGTCCTCGGCGACGTGGTCGTGGTGGCCCGCAACCGGCTCGCCGGGGCGTACGCGGCCAGCGAGTCCGCCTACGCCGACCTGGCGGTCCGGCCGATGGGCGAGGCGCTGACCCGCTACCACATCAGTCTCGACGTGGTCGACCGGCCGGGTGTGCTCCAGGCGGTGGCCGGGGTGTTCGCCCGGCACGACGTGTCCATCGCCACCGTCCGGCAGGGGCCGGCCGGGGGCGGTCCGGCGGGCCGTGGTGAGGACGCCGACCTGGTCATCGTCACCCACGTCGCCCCCGACGCCGCGCTCGCCGCGACGGTACGGGAGCTGCGCGGGCTGGACATCGTCCGCTCGGTGGCCAGCGTGCTGCGGGTCGAGGGCGGCGCGTGACCCGGCGTCTCGCCTGATGGTTATCGGTGGGTGTGCCGGGGACAGATCGACGAGGCTGGTCCAGGCTGGCAGGGGCCCCGGCACGACCGGGGCGGCAGAGGCGAGGAGAGCGACATGTGGCGGGGCCTGATCGAGACGTACCGGGACCGGCTGCCGGTCACCGACGCCACGCCCGTGGTCACCCTGCACGAGGGGAACACCCCGCTGCTGCCCGCGCCGGCGCTGTCCGCCCGGCTCGGCGCGGACGTCTACCTGAAGGTCGAGGGGGCCAACCCGACCGGCTCGTTCAAGGACCGGGGCATGACCGTCGCCGTCTCCAAGGCGGTCGAGGCCGGTGACAAGGCGATCATCTGCGCCTCGACCGGCAACACCAGCGCCTCCGCCGCCGCGTACGCGGCCCGGGCCGGGATCACCTGCGCGGTGCTGGTGCCACAGGGCAAGATCGCGCTGGGCAAGTTGGCCCAGGCGCTGGTGCACGGGGCCAAGCTGCTCCAGGTGCAGGGCAACTTCGACGACTGTCTCGCGCTGGCCTCGAAGCTCGCCCAGGACTTCCCGGTCGCCCTGGTCAACTCGGTGAACCCGGACCGGCTGCACGGCCAGAAGACGGCCGCCTTCGAGATCGTCGAGGCGCTCGGCGACGCCCCCGACATCCACTGCCTGCCGGTCGGCAACGCCGGCAACATCTCCGCGTACTGGATGGGCTACTCGGAGGACCTGCGGGCCGGCAACGCCACCCGCGCCCCGAAGATGTACGGCTTCCAGGCCGCCGGGGCGGCCCCGATCGTCAGCGGTCAGGTGGTGCCGGAGCCGTCGACCATCGCCACCGCCATCCGGATCGGCAACCCGGCGAGCTGGACCAAGGCGCTCGACGCCCGGGACGCCTCGCAGGGGCTGATCGCCGCCGTGACCGACCGGGAGATCCTCGCCGCCTACCGGCTGCTCGCCCGGGAGGTGGGGGTCTTCGTCGAGCTGGGCAGCGCGGCCAGCGTGGCGGGCCTGCTCCAGCAGGGGGCCGAGGGCCGGGTGCCGGCCGGGGCGACGGTGGTCTGCACGGTCACCGGCCACGGCCTGAAGGACCCGGAGTGGGCGATCTCCACCGCACCCGCTCCGATCACCATCGCCAACGACGCCCTGACCGCCGCCCGCTCGCTCGACCTGGCCTGATCCGATCCCGCCGAGGGCGGCGGTGCCGGCCACCCGCGGCGGGTGGCGGTGCCGGCCACCGTGCCGTCCCCCCGTCGCCCCGGCCGGCGGTGACCACCCCGTTACGGGTAGGGAATACCGGGTCGGGCAGACTTTCCCCACGCCCATCCCCTCTCCCAGGAGTGAGCCACGCCGATGTCGCTGCTCGCCAGATCCAGCCTCGCCAACCGGGGGCTCGTCGCCCTGATCGCAGTGGTGACCGCGGCGTTCGGGGCGTTCACCGTCCCCTCGCTCAAGCAGCAGCTGCTGCCGTCGCTGGAGTTCCCCGGCGCCTTCGTCGTCGCGGTCTACCCGGGCGCCTCGCCGGAGATCGTCGAGGCGCAGGTGACCGAGCCGATCGAGAACAGCCTCCAGAGCATCCCCGGGCTGGAGAAGGTCACCTCCACCTCGCGGGAGGGGTCGGCGACGATCGCGGTGGAGTTCGTCTTCGGCACCGACATCGACGACGTGGCCAACAAGATGCAGACCGCGCTGAGCCGGGTCGACGCGCAACTGCCCGACGACGTGGACCCGCAGGTCATCACCGGCAGCACCGACGACCTGCCGGCCGTGGTGCTGGCCGCCACCGGCGGCGGCGACGAGCAGGCGCTCGCCGCCAAGCTGCGCGACACGGTGGTGCCCGAGTTGGAGGGCATCGACGGGGTCCGTACGGTCGCCGTCACCGGCACCCGCGACCAGGTCGTGACGATCGTCCCGGACCCGGCGAAGTTCGCCGCCGCGAAGCTGAACCCGACCGCCATCGCCACCGCGCTCAAGACCAACGGCATCGCCGTCCCGGCCGGTGCGGTCGTCGACGGCACCACCGCGCTGCCGGTGCAGGTGGGGGCCCCGGTCACCACCCTCGACGAGTTGCGGGGCATCGCGCTCACCCCGACCGCGCCGAAGGCCGCCCCGGTCCGCCTCGGTGACGTGGCGACCGTCGAGCAGCAGCTCGCCCCGGCCACCGCGATCACCCGTACCAACGGCAAGGAGAGCATCGGCGTCCAGGTCACGGCCGCGCAGGACGGCAACGCCGTACGGATCTCGCACGACATCCGGGACCGGCTGGACGACCTGCGGTCCGCCTCCGGCGCCGAGTTGACCATCGTGTTCGACCAGGCCCCGTTCGTGGAGAAGTCGATCGAGAGCCTGACCACGGAGGGGCTGCTCGGCCTGCTGATGGCGGTCGTGGTGATCCTGGTCTTCCTGCTGTCGGTCCGGTCCACCCTGGTCACCGCGGTCTCCATCCCGCTGTCGGTGGTGGTGGCGCTGCTCGCCCTCTGGGTCGGTGACTACTCGCTCAACCTGCTCACCCTGGGCGCGCTGACGATCGCGGTCGGGCGGGTGGTCGACGACTCGATCGTGGTGTTGGAGAACATCAAACGCCATCTGGAGTACGGCGAACCGAAACGGGACGCGATCGTCGCCGCCGTCCGTGAGGTGGCCGGGGCGGTCACCGCGTCGACGCTCACCACGGTCGCGGTGTTCGCGCCGATCGCCCTGGTGGGTGGCTTCGTCGGGCAGCTCTTCGCGCCGTTCGCGATCACCGTGACGGTGGCCCTGCTCGCCTCGCTGCTGGTGTCGCTGACGGTGATCCCGGTGCTGGCGTACTGGTTCCTCAAGCCGCCGCGCGACGGTGCGGACGAGGCGGTACGCCGCGCCGCGGAGGCCAAGGAGCTGCGTAGCCCGTTGCAACGGGCGTACCTGCCGGTGATCGGGTTCGCCACCCGGTCCCGCGGGACCCGGTGGATCACCGTGGCGGTGGGCATCCTGCTGCTGTTCGGCACCTTCGGGCTGGCCCAGAAGTTGGAGACCAACTTCCTCGACGACTCAGGCCAGGACACCCTGAACATCAGCCAGAAGCTGCCGGCCGGCTCGGGGCTGGCCGCCACCGACCAGGCGGCCCGCCTGGTGGAGGGCGTGCTGGCGCGTACCGACGGGGTCGAGACCTACCAGGTGAGCGCGGGCGGCAACGACCAGCCGTGGCTGGCGGGTGGGGGCAACAACACCGCCCGCTGGTCGGTGGCGCTCGGCGGCGACACCGACGCCAAGGAGATGAAGCAGGTCCTGCGCCGGGAGTTCGACGGGCTCGGTGCCGCAGCCGGCGAGCTGAGCTTCGACAACGGGCAGGGGGGCACCTCGGGCAACGAGTTGGAGGTGGTCGTCCAGGCCGCCGACACCGACACCCTGAACCGGGCCGCCGACCAGGTCCGGGGCGCCATGGCGGGCATCTCGGGGGTCGAGGACGTCGCCACCAGCCTGGCCGACCGGGTGCCCCGGGTCGACGTCAGGGTCGACCGGTTGGCCGCGGCCCGGGTGGGGCTGAGCGAGGCGGCGGTCGGGCAGTTGGTGTCGCAGGCGTACCGGGGCAGTCCGCTGGGCCGGGTGACGCTCGACGGCGGCCAGCAGGACGTGGTGCTGCGGACCACGGCCACCCCGCCGTTGACCGAGGAGCAGTTGCGGGCACTGCCGGTGGGCCCGGTGAAGTTGGACGACATCGCCGACGTCACCCGGGGCGAGGGGCCGCAGCAGGTCACCCGGATCGACGGTGAGCGCAGCGTGTCGGTGACCGGCACGGCCACCGGCTCCAACCTCGGTGCGACCACGACCGAGCTGAAGCAGCGGCTGGACGAGCTGGACGTGCCGGGGGCGACGATCACCGTGGGCGGGGCCAGCGCCCAGCAGGAGGACGCCTTCGGTGACCTGGGCCTGGCCGTGCTGGCGGCGATCGCGATCGTCTTCCTGATCATGGTGGCGACGTTCCGGAGCATCGTCCAGGCGCTGATCCTGCTGATCTCCATCCCGTTCGCGGCGACCGGTGCGATCGGCCTGCTGCTGGTCACCGGGACCCCGCTGGGCGTGCCGGCGCTGATCGGCGTGCTCATGCTGGTCGGCATCGTGGTGACCAACGCGATCGTGCTGCTGGACCTGGTCAACCAGTACCGGGGGCAGGGGATGAGCGTCAGCGAGGCGGTGGTCGAGGGCGGCCGACGCCGGTTGCGGCCGATCCTGATGACTGCGGTGGCCACCATCTTCGCGTTGCTGCCGATGGCGTTCGGGCTCACCGGGGAGGGCGGCTTCATCTCCCAGCCGCTCGCCGTGGTGGTGATCGGTGGCCTGCTCAGCTCCACCCTGCTCACCCTGGTGCTGGTGCCGACCTTCTACACGATGGTGGAGCGCACCAAGGAGTCGCTGCGGGAGCGGCGGGCCGGCCGGCGGGGGCGCACCTCCGACGAGGGTGGACCCGCCGGGACGCCCGCCGAGCCGGACGCCGAGGTGCCGGCGCCGGTGGGTGCCCCGGCAGCCGAGGCCGCCGCCGAAGCGCCGGCCCGGCCGACCCCGTCGGCGGCCCTGGTGGACGGCACCGACCAGTTCGAGGTGCTGCGGCTGCCGAAGAGCCGCCGGTCGCCGCTGCCACCGACCGAGTAGCCCCGTCCACCGCATCGCGACCGTCAGCCGGGTCGCGGCGCGGTGGACACGCCACGACGCACCAGCGCGCCGGGTCAGACCCGGCACGACCGTCGCCCCACCACGCGCCCCCGGCCCGGGACCACCGGCCGGGGGCGCGTCGTGTCGGGCCCGGGACAGCGCGCCGACCTGGGGGTACGGTCACCCTGTGGTCACCTACCTTCGGTCATCGTCCATCCACCGTCGGTGATGGCGCGGGACGGGGGCGAGACGACCGGCCCGGGCGGCGGGCGGTGGGGCCGACGGCGGGTGCTGGGCGGCGGGGCGCTGCTGGCCGGGGGCATCACGCTGGGCGCCGTCGGCATGTCGCAGGGGACGTCGCTCGCCGACCGGCACCTGCCGCTCTCCGGCGGCCCGGCCAGCGCCACCGTCGGCAACCGACGCCAGGACGTCGGTGCGGGCGGGCTCCAGGTGGTGTGGCACGCCCCCACCACCGAACGGCTGGTGGCCCTCACCTTCGACGACGGGCCCCTGCCGCGGTGGACGCCGACCGTGCTGGACACCCTGGAGCGGCACGCGGTGCCGGCGACCTTCTTCCTGGTCGGCGCGCGGGTCCGCCGGCACGCCGACCTGATCCGGGGGCGGCTGGCCCGGCACGAGGTGGGCAACCACAGCTGGCGGCACCGGGACCTGGCGAGGCTGGCCGCCGCCGAGGTGCACGACGACCTGCGCCGGTCGCACGAGGCCATCGCCGAGGCCGCCGGGGTGGCACCCCGGTTGACCCGCCCGCCGTACGGGCACCTGGGCGGCGGGGTGCTGCACGCCGCCGTACGCCTGGACTACCGGGTCGTGCTCTGGTCGTTGCAGATGGTGGAGGGTGAGTTCCCGGACGACCCGGCCGGACACGCCCGGCGGATCGTGGCGGACGTCGTGCCGGGCACGATCCTGCTGGCCCACGACGCGGGTCCGGAGAACCGGCAGGTGGCGGTGCGGGGCCTGGACGCGATGATCACCGGTCTGCGGGCCCGGGGCTACACCTTCGTCACGGTCTCCCAGTTGCTGAGCCGAACGAGCGGGCCGCGAGCCGGCGGGTAGGGTGCGGGCACGTGTCCTCTCCGCTCTCCGTACTCGTCCGCAACCGGGACTTCCGCAACCTCTTCCTGGCCGAGCTGGTGGTCTTCGGCGCCGACTGGTTCGTCATGGTGCCGCTGCTGGTGCTGCTGCCGCAGTTGACCGGCAGCGGCGTGTGGGGCGCCCTGGTGCTGGCCCTGGACACCGGGGTGCTGGCGCTGCTGCTGCCGTACACCGGGACCATCGCCGACCGGTTCGACCGCCGCAAGGTCATGATGGCCGCGAACGGCGTGACCCTGCTCGGCGTGCTGCTGTTGCTCGGGGTGCGTGACGCCGGCACGGCCTGGCTGGCCATGGTGGCGATCGCGGCGGTGGCGGTCGGCAAGGCGTTCTACTCGCCCGCCGCGCAGGCCGCCCTGCCCAACGTCGTCGACCCGGCCGACCTGGCTGCCGGCAACGCCATCGCCGGGTCCGCCTGGGGGACGATGACGGTGGTCGGCGCGTCCCTCGGTGGCGTGTTGAGCGCGGTGGTCGGGCCGTACGCCTGCTTCTGGGTGGGGGCGGTCGGCCTGGTGCTGGCGGCGGGCCTGGCGGCGCTGATCCGCCGGCCGTTGCAGGCGCCCCGGGAGGCCGACCGGTCGACGCCGCGCACCTGGGTGGCGATCCGCGAGGCGCTGGGTCACATCCGGCACCGGCCCCGGGTGCTGGCGCTGGTCACGGTGAAGTCGGCGGTGGGCCTGGGCAACGGTGTGCTGACGGTCTTTCCGCTGCTGGCCGCCGTCTACGGGGTGGGGCCGGTCGGCACCGGGCTGCTCTTCGCCGCGCGCGGGGCGGGGGCGCTGGTCGGGCCGATCCTGATGAGCCGGGTGCTGACCAACCGGGCCTGGCTGTTGCCCGGCCTGGCCCTGTCGATGTCGCTGTACGGGTTGGCCTACCTGGGTGCGGCGGTGGCGAGCTGGTTCCCGTTGGTGCTGCTGCTGGTCTTCGTGGCCCACTTCGGTGGCGGCAGCAACTGGGTGCTGTCGAACTTCGCCCTCCAGGGCGAGGTGCCCGACCGGCTGCGCGGCCGGGTGTTCGCCACCGACATGATGCTGGCGACCCTGGCGATCTCGGTCAGTCAGCTGGTGGTGGCCGGCGTGGTCGACCTGGTGGACGAGCGGGTGGTGCTGGCCGGCTGCGGCCTGGTCACCGTCGTGTACGCGGTGGGTTGGCGGATCGCCACCCGCCGGCTCTCGCTCACCGACCCGGCCGCCGGCCCGGACCCGCTGACCGCCCGCTGACCCTCGGGCGGCTCAGTCGACCCGGTCGCCCTGTGGCGGTGCAACCGGCGGCCGGTCGCTCCCGCCCCAGGGGGCGGCCGGGCCCGGCACCACGGGGCCGGGGCCCGGTTGGCCGGTGGCTGGGTGGCCGTGGCCCGGGTGGCCGGCGGCGAAGCCGGACGGTTGGCCGGCGGCGGATCCGGCCGGGGGCGTCCAGGCGCCCCACGGTTGGCCGGGGGCGTGGCTCGCGGCGCGGCCGGCGAACACGGCGGCGACGACGAGGCCCAGGCCGATCGGGTAGCCGATCCAGCTGACCGTGCTGGCGGCGAGGTTCATCAGCTCGAACTGCCGCATCCCGCCGGAGCGGACCCGGGCCCGGATCAGCTCGGGCAGGGCCGCCACCCAGGCGGTGTTGAACAGCTCCACCAGCAGCAGGACAGCGGCCCCGGCGATCAGCAACGACCGGGCCCGGCCGGGCAGCCGGCGGCGGGCGGTGGCGGCGAGCACCAGGACGACGAGCAGCGTGAGCAGCACGGGAAGGTGCCCCACCAACTGCGTGATCCGGTAACCGAACATTCCCACGTCGCCTCCTGAGCGGCTGATAGATCGGCGTCAGGCTAACCGAGGCGATCCAGTCCCACCGGCCGGGCGAGCGGGTGCGTCGTCGGCCCCGGGCCCTAGCATGAGCCGGTGCCGACGACTTTCGCCTCCGGGCCGGTGCGGGTGCGGGTGCCCGCGACCAGCGCCAACCTGGGCCCCGGGTTCGACGCCCTCGGGCTCGCCCTCGCCCTGCACGACGACGTGTCCGCCGAGGTGACCTCGACCGACGTCCGGGTGGCGGTGACCGGTGAGGGGGCCGGTGACCTGCCGCAGGACGACCGGCACCTGGTGGTGGTCGCCATGCGGGCCGCCTTCGACCTGCTCGGTGGGCAGCCGCCCGGGCTGGCGCTGGAGTGCGTCAACCGGATCCCGCAGGCACGGGGCCTGGGGTCTTCCTCGGCGGCGATCGTGGCCGGGGTGCTGCTGGCCCGGGCGCTGGTCACCGACGGCGCGCAGCGGCTCGACGACGACGCCGTGCTGCGGCTGGCCGCCGAGATCGAGGGCCATCCGGACAATGTCGCGCCCTGCCTGCTCGGCGGGTTCACCATCGCCTGGACCGAGCCGGGTGGCGGCCGGGCGGTCTCGCTGCCGGTGGCGGCCGGGGTCCGCCCCACGGTCTTCGTACCGGCGCAGCGGGGTCTGACGGCCACCGCACGGGCGGCCCTCCCGTCGACCGTCCCGCACGGGGACGCGGCGCTGAACGCGGGCCGGTCGGCGTTGCTGGTGCACGCGGTGACCGCCGAGCCGACGTTGCTGCTGCCGGCCACCGTCGACCGGCTGCACCAGGATTACCGTGCGCCGGGAATGCCGCAGACGGCTGCCCTGGTCAGCGCGTTGCGAGCGGCTGGTGTGGCGGCCGTGGTCAGTGGGGCGGGCCCCACCGTGCTGGCGTTCACCGAGCCGCCCGCGGGGTTCACCGAGGGAACAGAATGGGAAGTCTGGCGGTTGCCGGTAGAGGCGCGCGGAGCGACGGTCGCACGGGGTAGACTGGGACACGCCGAGCGGGGCCCTGTTGCCGCAGGTCGGAAGAGTTGATTACGCTCTAGACTCAGCACAGCCGCGAAGCACGCGATCTCTCTGCGGGTCGGCGCACCCCGAAGCTCTCGGCGGTCAGCCCGCCACCCCTGCCAAAGGCCCACGCCGCACCGCAGTTTCCGCAGGTCGCCGCAGACGGCGAGACCTGCTCACCGACGTTGGTGAGTTGGGAAACCGCCCGGCTGCTGTGCCACAGACTCCCGCGACGCGTCATGCGAGGCGGGTGCACCGAGGCCGCCCGGCCACCTTGCTTGTCGATCCCGGGCAGTCCCGGCCTATCGAGGGAAGGATTCCATTGAGCGACACCACCGACGTGACGTCGGATGTTTCCAACGTCGCTGGCGATGCCACCACCGCCGCCCCCGCCCGCCGTCGGCGTAGCGGCACCGGCCTGTCGGCGATGCTGCTGCCGGAGCTGCAGAGCCTGGCCGCGTCGCTCGGCATCTCCGGGACCGCCCGCATGCGCAAGGGCGAGCTGATCAGCGCGATCTCCGAGCGGCAGCAGGGCGGCGCCGCGACCGGCACCCCTCGACCGCGGGCCGAGGTTGCTGCTGCGGCTGCCCCCGTCCGGGAGGAGGTGCGTGCCGAGGTGACCACCCCGGAGCGGGCCACCGAGCCGGCGTCGGCGACCCCTGCCGCCACCGGTGAGACCGAGGGTCGGACCCGGACCCGGCGCAGCCGGGCCAGCACCGCCGAGGCCCGGCCGGCCGCCGAGCCGCGGGCCGCCGAGGCCCGACCCGTCGAGGCCCGACCCGTGGAGACCCGTACCGAGGAGGCACCGGTCGAGACCGGCGAGCGTCCCGAGCGGGCCGAGGGACGCAGCGGTCGGGACCGTGGCGAGCGGACCGGCGTGGACCGGGCCGAGCGGGCCGGTAACGACCGTGGTGAGCGGACCGGCGTGGACCGGGCCGAGCGGGCCGGCAGCGACCGGGTCGAGCGGACGGACAACGACCGCGCCGGCCGTACCGGTAACGACCGTGGTGAGCGGGCCGGCAACGACCGGGCCGAGCGGACGGGCGGCGACCGTGGCGAGCGGGCCGAGCGCGGCGGCAACGAGCGCTCCGACCGGGGTGACCGCAACGACCGGGGCGACCGGGGCGAGCGGTCCGACCGCAACGACCGGGGTGACCGCTCGGGCGAGCGTGGTCAGCGCGACAACCGCGACAACCGCGACGACTCGGATGACGACGAGGGCGGTGGCCGGCGGGGTCGGCGCAGCCGGTTCCGGGACCGCCGGCGTGGCCGGGGCGACCGGGTCGAGGGCGGCAACGACAACGGCGGCGGCAGCCGTGAGCCGCAGGTCGGCGAGGACGAGGTGCTGGTCCCGGTGGCCGGGATCATCGACGTGCTCGACAACTACGCCTTCGTCCGGACCACCGGCTACCTGGCCGGCCCGAACGACGTGTACGTCTCCATGTCGCAGATCAAGAAGTACGGTCTGCGCCGGGGTGACGCGATCACCGGCGCCGTCCGGGCCACCCGGGACAGCAGCGCCAGCGGTGACCAGCGGCGGGACAAGTACAACCCGCTGGTCCGGTTGGACACCATCAACGGCATGGAGCCGGACGAGGCGAAGCGTCGTCCCGAGTTCTACAAGCTGACCCCGCTCTACCCGCAGGAGCGGTTGCGGCTGGAGACCGAGCCGCACATCCTGACCACCCGGGTGATCGACCTGGTCATGCCGTTGGGCAAGGGGCAGCGGGCGCTGATCGTGTCGCCGCCCAAGGCCGGTAAGACGATGGTGCTCCAGGCGATCGCGAACGCGATCACCCACAACAACCCGGAGTGCCACCTGATGGTGGTGCTGGTCGACGAGCGGCCCGAAGAGGTCACCGACATGCAGCGTTCGGTGAAGGGCGAGGTCATCGCGGCCACGTTCGACCGTCCGCCGCAGGACCACACCACGGTGGCGGAGTTGGCGATCGAGCGGGCCAAGCGCCTGGTCGAGCTGGGGCACGACGTGGTCGTGCTGCTCGACTCGGTGACCCGGCTCGGCCGGTCGTACAACCTGGCGGCGCCGGCCTCCGGGCGGATCATGTCCGGTGGTATCGACTCCACCGCGCTCTACCCGCCGAAGCGCTTCCTGGGTGCGGCCCGCAACATCGAGAACGGCGGCTCGCTGACCATTCTCGCCACCGCGCTGGTGGAGACCGGGTCGATGGCGGACACGGTCATCTTCGAGGAGTTCAAGGGCACCGGCAACGCGGAGCTGAAGCTGGACCGGAAGATCGCCGACAAGCGGACCTTCCCGGCGGTGGACGTCAGTTCCTCGGGTACCCGCAAGGAGGAGATCCTGCTCGCGCCGGAGGAGCTGGCCATCATCCACAAGCTCCGCAAGGTCCTGCACTCGCTGGACTCGCAGGCGGCGCTGGACCTGCTGCTCGACCGGCTCAAGCAGTCCCGCACCAACATCGAGTTCCTGATGCAGATCGCCAAGTCGACGCCGGGGGAGTGACCCCTCCCGGGTGAGACCACGACGAAGGGCACGGCCGCTCCGGTCGTGCCCTTCGTCGTACCCCCGGAGTCCTGTAGGTGGGAATCCCCGTCGGTGGACTTTTCTTTCGGCAGACCTGGCAGCTCTTGAAAGTTGTGTGCGCCGCCGGGTTGACTGGAGGTGCGGTTCCCGGCCGATCCGGCCGGGCCGGCCACCGGAGGGCGGCGCAGACCTGGGGAGGCGTGCGCCGCCCGGCGGTCCGGCCGGGCGGGCTCCTGAACCTGGGGGAGGAGCCCGCCCGGCCGGTCGGTGCGCCGGGGCAGGAATGGTGGGCGCGAGCAGCGGGAATGACGGGTGGTGGGCCGGCGTTACGACTGCCGGACCGATCGTGTGGCCCGCCCGTCGGGTCGGCTAACGCCCATGGCACACTGGTCAATCGGCCACCGGTTCCGGTTCACGCCCGAGTCCGTCGCGCACCAGGCGACGGGGGATCAGCGGCGACCCGGCGACCACCTGACGAAAGGACCGAGGCGACATGAAGCCCAACATCCACCCGGAGTACACGACGACCGAGGTCAAGTGCTCCTGCGGCAACTCCTTCACGACCCGCAGCACCGCCAAGGGCGGTTCGATCTCGGTCGAGACCTGCAGCGCCTGCCACCCGTTCTACACCGGCAAGCAGCGCGTCCTCGACACCGCCGGCCGGGTCGCCAAGTTCCAGCAGAAGTACGCCAAGGTTCAGGCGAAGAAGGCCAAGTAGCTCCACCGACGACGCCCGTGTCCGGCCCCGTGCCGGACGCGGGCGTCGTCCGTTACGTCCTACTTTTCACCTCAGCCTTCCCTCTGCACCGGATCCGTCGAAGGAGCACCCCCACATGAGCAGCGAGCGCCTGGCCGCCCTCCTCGACGAGTACGCCGAGCTGGAGAAGCGGCTGGCCGACCCGGCCATCCACGCCGACCAGAACACCGCCCGCCGGGTCGGTCGTCGTTACGCCGCGCTGGTCCCACTGCACAAGGCCGCCGACGAGCTGGAGCAGACCCGCGCCGACCTGGTCGCGGCCCGGGAGCTGGCAGCCGAGGACCCGGCGTTCGGCGAGGAGGCGGACTCGATCGCGGCGACCCTGCCGGCGCTGGAGGAGCGGCTGGCCGAGCTGCTGATCCCCCGCGACCCGCACGACGCCAAGGACGTGATCATCGAGATCAAGGCCGGTGAGGGCGGCGAGGAGTCCGCGCTGTTCGCCGGGGACCTGCTGCGGATGTACACCCGCTACGCCGAGCGGCACGGGTGGCTGACCGAGGTGATCGACGCGCAGGACTCCGACCTCGGCGGGGTCAAGGACGTCTCGTTGGCGATCAAGACCAAGGGGGTCCCGGACGGCGGCAACGGCGTCTGGTCCCGGCTGAAGTGGGAGGGTGGCGTGCACCGGGTCCAGCGGGTCCCGGTCACCGAGTCGCAGGGCCGCATCCACACCAGCGCGGCCGGCGTCCTGGTGCTGCCCGAGGCCGAGGACGTCGACGTCACCATCGACCCCAACGAGCTGCGCATCGACGTGTTCCGCTCGTCCGGGCCGGGCGGCCAGTCGGTGAACACCACCGACTCGGCGGTACGGATCACCCACCTGCCGACCGGGGTGGTGGTCTCCTGCCAGAACGAGAAGTCCCAACTGCAGAACCGGGAGCAGGCGATGCGCATCCTGCGGGCCCGGTTGCTGGCGGTGGCCCAGGAGCAGGCCGACGCCGCCGCCTCGGACGCCCGCCGGGCGCAGGTGCGCACCGTGGACCGCTCGGAGCGGATCCGCACCTACAACTTCCCGCAGAACCGGATCACCGACCACCGGATCGGCTACACGGCGTACAACCTCGACCTGGCGCTCGCCGGGGAACTGGACGGGGTCCTCGACGCCCTCACCGAGGCCGACCGGGCCGCCCGGCTGGCCGGCGACACCGAGCTGACCCGCCGCTGACCGCGCCCCGCCACCGGCGCCCCACCAGCGGTGGCCCGCCACCGGCTGCGTCGCCGCCGGGCCGGGTCACCCGGGCCGTCCCCGGCGCGGTCAGGAGGCGCGGGTGCGGTTCTTGGCCCGCAGCATCTCCCGGTCGGCGATCTCGAACGCGGCGCCGAGGGCGTCGCGTAGCGCGGTCCCGGTGCCGCTGACCTCGGCGAAGCCGATGCTCAACCCGACCGGAGTGCCGGGCACCAGCGACTCCCAGTCCTCGGTACGCACGGCCGCGTCGATCCGGCGGGTCACCTCGGCGGCCTCGGCCATGCCGGCCCCGGAGAGCACCACCACGAACTCGTCGCCGCCGTAGCGGGCCACGAAGTCGCCCCGCCGCATCACCCGGTTGATCACCCCGGCGATGCGTTGCAGCACCAGGTCGCCGGAGTGGTGGCCGTGGGTGGTGTTGACCGCCTTGAAGCCGTCCAGGTCGCAGACGCCGATCACCACCCGCTCGCCCCGGGACACCACCGAGGCGATGTGCCGCTCCAACTGACGCCGGTTGGGCAGCCCGGTGAGCGGGTCGGTCAGCGCCTCACCCTCGTAGCGGGCCGCCTCCCGGCGCATCTCCTCGTGGTCGATGCGCAACGCGATGCCGTCGATGTAGACGTCCCGCAGCCGGTCGTTGCGCTGCCCGGCCAGCCGGAACGCCATCCGGTCGGCGCGGTGCGCGGCGGCGTGGTCGCCGGCCCGGGAGAAGGCGATGCTGCGCAGCCGGGACGGCTCCGCCGCGCCGAGCGTCTCGGCCGACACCCGGGCCGAGTCCAGCCGGGTGATCGCCTCGATCGGGCGTCCGTCGGCGACCGCCAGGCAGACGTGGCCGAGCTGCCGCATGTCCCGGGCCCGGGCGCTGTCCCCGCTGTGGTCGAGCAGCCGGGCCGGCTCCGGGCCGACCGGGCCCGGGTCGCCGAGCGCCGTCCGGCGGGCCGCCGCGTAGCCGTAGGCGGCGAGGCTGCTCGGCCGCAGCCGCTCGGCCCGGCCGTCGGCGACGAAACGGGCCAGGTCGGCGGCGATGTCGCGGAGCACCCGCAGGCAGCCGTCGCTGTCGCCGTTGTGGTCCAGGGCGACGGCGTTGCGCAGCCGGATGCCCGGGGCGGCGAAGGTCTCCTCGGGGATGCCGGCGGCGGCGCCGTGCTGGCGGGCCCGCTCGATCGCGCCCAGCGCATGGCCGTGGAAGCTGAGGTAGGAGTAGGCCATCGCCAGGTCGTGCCAGCCCCAGGCGGTGTCCCGGTCCCGGTCCTCCGCCGCCTTGAGCGCCCGCGAGGCCCGGACCAGGTGCATGACGCAGCGGTCCAGCGCGCCCTGGTGGTGCGCGGCCAGCGCGGCCAGCGCGTTGAGGTGCCCGTGCAGGTAGGGCTCGGGGAGGTCCCGCACGGCCCCGGAGGCCTCCTCGATGGCCCGGGTGAACTCGGCCGTCCGACCGAGGTTGATCAGCGCGCAGAGCCGCTGCACCAGCGCGTCGGCCTTCGTGTACGGGTCGGCGGTGGTGCGCAGCACCCGGTCGAGGACCCCGACCGCCTCGGCCGAGCGGCTGGCCTCCTGGAGGTCGCGGGCATGGGTCAGGGCGTCAACCTGGTCATCGACCCGGTCGAGCCACCCCACCTGGCGAACCTCCCGTCGGTGTGCGCCCGGACGCACCCACTCGTGGCGCGGCCGGCGACGCCTCATGATTATGGCGTGACCTCACTCCCGTGCCACCCGTCCGAAGGGACAGAACGCGAGCGGACTTCGCCCGTGGTGGCCCGAGCCGCCCGTACCCTCGCCGCCGCCGGGGTGGCGTCGGCCCGCGCCGAGGCGGAGCAGCTCGCCGCGTACGTGCTGGAGGTGCCCCGGGGGCGGCTCGTGCTGTCCGACGGCTTCACCCACGCCCAGCGGACCCGCTACGAGGCGCTGGTGGCCCGGCGGGCCGATCGTGAGCCGTTGCAGCACCTGACCGGCCGGGCCGGTTTCCGGCACCTGGAGCTGGCGGTCGGGCCGGGGGTCTTCGTGCCCCGCCCGGAGACGGAGCTGCTGGCCGGCTGGGGGATCGAGCGGGCGCTGACCCGGGACGCCCCGGTGGTGGTCGACCTGTGCAGCGGTTCGGGGGCGATCGCGCTGGCGGTGGCCCAGGAGGTGCCGGCGGCCCGGGTGGTGGCGGTGGAGCGGTCCCCGGCCGCGCTGCCCTGGCTGCGCCGCAACGCCGCCGAGCGGGCCGCCGCCGGGGACCGGCCGGTCGAGGTGGTGGTGGCCGACGTCACCGGTGCGGGGCTGCTCGCCGACCTGGTCGGTGCGGTGGACGTGCTGCTGTGCAACCCGCCGTACGTGCCGCGTGCGGTGGCGGTCCCGCCGGAGGTGGCCGGGTACGACCCGGACGAGGCGGTGTTCGGCGGGGCCGACGGGTTGACGGTGTTGCGGCCGGTGCTGCGCCGGGCGGCCGAGCTGCTACGACCCGGCGGCGAGCTGGGCGTCGAGCACGACGACACGCACGGCGCGGCGGTGCCGGCGCTGCTCACCGCCGACGGCCGGTACGCGGCGGTGCGGGCCCACCGGGACCTGGCCGGGCGGGCCCGGTTCGCCACCGCGTCCCGCCGGTCGGACGGCCCGCACGCCGTCCGGGCGTCGGCGTGGCAGACTGGCTCCTCGTGATGCTCTACGACTGTCGGTCGCCCGCCGACCGGGACCGCGGTGTCGCCGCGGCGATCGAGGCGGTCAAGAACGGCGAGCTGGTCGTTCTGCCCACCGACACGGTCTACGGGATCGGCGCGGACGCGTTCACCCCGTACGCGGTGAAGGCCCTCTCCGATGCCCGGGGCGGCAGCCAGCAGGCGCCGCCGGTGTTGATCGGTTCCCGGCACACCCTCGACGGCCTGGTCTTCTCGCTGCCCAAGGCGGCCCGTGACCTGGTCGAGGCGTTCTGGCCGGGGGCGTTGACCATCGTGGTGGAGCACTCGCCGAGCCTCGCCTGGGACCTGGGCGACGCCAGCGGGACGGTCGCGGTGCGGATGCCGTTGCACCCGGTGGCGCTGGAGGTGCTGCGGGAGACCGGCCCGATGGCGGTGGCCTCGGCCAACAAGGTGGGCCAGCCGGCGGCACTGACCGCCGAGCAGGCCCGCGACCAGCTCAGCTACTCGGTGCGGGTCTATCTGGAGGCCGGGGAGTGCCCCGATCCGGTGCCGAGCACCATCGTCGACCTGACCGCCGAGGTGCCCCGGCTGCTCCGGGTCGGCGCGATCAACCTGGACCAGCTCCGTGACGTGGCGCCGGACATCCTCGACGAGCGGGGAGCCTGAGTGCCGCCGTTCACCGTCCTGCACGTCTGCATGGGCAACATCTGCCGGTCCCCGATGGCCGAGCGGTTGCTGGTGCTCGCCGTCCGCGAGCGGTTGGGCCGGCTCGGCGTCGACCCGGCCGGTTCGGACGCGTTGCTGCACAGCCACAGCGCCGGCACCGGCGGCTGGCACGCGGGGGAGGAGATGAACCCGCCCGCCGCCCGGCAGGTGCTGGGCCGGGGTGGTGACGTGGACGGGTTCGCCGCCCGCAAGCTGCGTTCCGACCTGATCGACGCCGCCGACCTCGTCCTCACCGCCACCGCCGACCAGCAGGAGTACGTGGTGGCGTTGCGCCCGGACGCGGCCGGTCGCACCTTCGTGCTGGGGGAGTTCGGCCGGCTGCTCGCCACGGTGGACGTGGCCGCTCTGCCATCGGCCCAGGCCACCCCGGACGCCGTGTACGCCCGGGGGGTGGCCCTGGTGGCGGCGGTCGACGCGGCCCGGCAGGGGACGGCCTCGTTGCACTCCGACGACCTGGACGATCCGTGGGGCCGGGGTGACCAGTGCTTCAGCCGGGTGGCCGACGAGATCGAGGAGACGGTGCACCCGCTCGCCTCGGCGCTGCTGCCCTGATCTTCTCGCTGCGCTGGCTTCCGGTCTTCTCGCTGCGCTGGCTTCAAGGCGGGGCGCCGGGCTCCCGGCCGCGCCGGTTGCGGCGGGTGGCGGTGCCGGTCTCCTGCGGGTGATGGGTGCGGCGTGTCCCGCAGTGCGCGCCGTGTCCTTCTCGCGATCTTCCTCCGGTTTCGGGGAAAGATGAGAGTTCGGGTGGTTTTGCGGGTCATGCTGAACGGGTCCTGACGACTCCTGCGGGGAGCACTGATGATCCGGGCCCACCTCGACAAGGTGTTCACCGTGCTGATCGCCGGCGTGCTCGCCGGTCTGGTGCTGGCGGCGGCCGCCCTGCCGCTCGCCCTGGTGTTCGGCATCGGCTTCGGCGGGCTGGCGTCCTCCTACGCCGAACTGCCCAACACGCTGCGCACCCCACCCACCGCCCAACGCTCCACCCTCTACGCCGCCGACGGCGTCACCCTGATCACCTCGTTCTACACCGAGGACCGGGTGGACGTGCCGCTGGCCAAGGTCGCCCCGGTGATGCGGCAGGCGATCGTGGCCGCCGAGGACGCCCGGTTCTACCAGCACCGGGGTGTCGACGTGCGGGGCGTGGTCCGGGCCTTCACCGCCAACCAGCGCGACGGCCGGGCCCGGCAGGGTGCCTCCACGCTGACCATGCAGTACGTCCGTAACGTGCTCAGCAGCGATCCCCGGCTGACCAAGGAGCAGCGGAAGAAGGCCACCGAGATCAGCACCGCCCGCAAGCTCCAGGAGATGCGGTACGCCCTGGCGCTGGAGCGCGAACTGACCAAGGACGAGATCCTCACCCGCTACCTCAACATCGCGTACTTCGGTGCCGGGGCGTACGGCATCGCCGCGGCGGCCAAGCGGTACTTCTCCACCACCCCGGCCCGGCTGACCCTGGCCCAGGCGACGCTGCTGGCCGGGCTGGTCCGCTCCCCGGACACCGACGATCCGATCAACGGCGACGCCGACGCGGCGCTGACCCGCCGGTCGTACGTGCTGGACCGGATGGTGGCGTTGGCCCAGGTGCCGGCGGAGGACGCGGCGGTGGCCCGGGACGCGCCGCTGACGTTGCGCCCCAGCCGGACGCCGAACGACTGCACCGCCGTGCCCGAGCAGCGCAACGACTGGGGTTTCTTCTGCGACTGGTTCACCCAGTGGTGGAGCGACCAGCCCGCCTTCGGTGCCACCGCCGCCGAGCGGCAGGACAACCTGCGCCGGGGCGGCTTCCGGATCGTCTCCTCGCTCGACCCGGCCGTGCAGCGTTCCGCCGTCCGCCAGGCGACCGACATCTACGACGTCGACGATCCCCGGGCGGCGCCGGTGGCGGTGGTCCAGCCCGGCACCGGGCGGGTGCTCGCCCTGGCGGTGAACCGCCACTACAGCGTCACCCCCAACCCGGCCGGGCAGCGGAACTATCCGAACACGGTCAACCAGCTGATCGCCGGTGGCGGCGGCATCGAGGGCTACCAGGCCGGCTCGACGTTCAAGCTGTTCACCCTGCTGGCCGCCCTGGAGTCCGGGCGGCCCCTGGAGACGGGTTTCATCGCGCCCAGCCGGATCGTGACCCGCTTCCCGACCGACGACGCCCGGGCCAGTTGCGGCGGCCGGTGGTGCCCGGCCAACGCCACCCCCGAGTGGATGGACGGCTACCGCACCATGTGGACCGCCTTCGGCCGTTCGGTGAACACCTACTTCGCCTGGCTCACCGAGCAGGTCGGCGCGGAGCGGGTGGTGGAGATGGCCGAGCGGCTGGGCATCCGGTTCCGCGCCGCCGACGACGCCGAACTGGCCCGGTCCGGGGCCCGCGACTGGGGGGCGTTCACCCTGGGGGTCTCCTCCACCACCCCGCTCGACCTGGCCAACGCGTACGCCACGGTGGCCGCCGAGGGGACCTGGTGTGCGCCGCTGCCGGTCGTGTCGATCAGGGACAACGCCGGGAAGGAGGTGGCCGCCGGTCGGCCCGACTGCCGGCAGGTGGTCGACACCGAGGTGGCCCGGGCCGCCGCCGACGCGGCCCGCTGCCCGGTCGGCGACCAGTCGATGTACCGCCGCTGCGACGGTGGCACGGCGGAGAAGCTCCGGACGGGGCTGGGTCGCCCGGTGGCCGGCAAGACCGGCAGTTCGGAGCGGAACGAGACCGAGTCGGTGGTGGCTTTCACCCCGCAGCTCGCGGTGGCCCAGATCGCCGCCAACCCGGACGACCCACGCGACGCCGTCGGTGCCGCCGTCCAGTCCCGGATGGTCGACGCGGTGGGCCGCATCCTGTTCGCCGCCCTGGCCGATGCCCCGGTCCGGGACTTCGTCCCACCCGGCGAGTCGATCACCTACCGCCCCGCCCCGGCCCCCCGTACGGGCAACTGAGCGGGGTCAGCGGGTGGGGGCGTGGTTGGCGATGTTGCGGGCCATGCCGCCGAAGATGACGGCGTGGAAGGGTGCCACCGAGTGCCAGTAGAGGTGACCGGGCAGGCCGCGGGGGAGGAAGACGGCGCGTTGGACGTACCGGCTGCGGCCCGCGCCGGCCGGCTCGGCGCGCAGCTCCAGCCAGGCCCGACCGGGTAGCCGCATCTCGGCGCGCAGCCGCAGCAGCTCGCCGGGGACGATCTCCTCCACCCGCCAGAAGTCCAGCGCCTCACCGACCTGGAGGTGGTGCGGGTCGCGTCGGCCCCGACGCAGTCCGACCCCGCCGACCAGTCGGTCCAGCCAGCCGCGTACCGACCAGGCGAGCGGGAACGAGTACCACCCGTGTTCGCCGCCGACGCCCTCGATGACCCGCCAGAGCGCGCCCGGTGGGGCGTCGACCGCACGTTCCCGTACGTCGGTGTAGACCGTGCCGCCGGACCAGTCCGGATCCGACGGCAGCGGCTCGGCCGGCGCGTCCGGGCCGCTCGCGTTGGACCAGCGGGTCTCCACCTGGGCGTCGCGCACCTTGGTCAGGGCCAGCGCGACGGCGTCGTCGAAGCCGGTCAGCCCGCCCGGCGGGTCGGGCAACCAGCGGGCGATGTCGTGTTCGTGCGTCACCGCCTCGTGGATCAGGCTCTCGACCAGGGGCCGGGCGATGGCGTTCGGCACCGGGGTGATCAGCCCCACCCAGTGCGAGGAGAGCGACGGGGTGAGCGGACGGACCGGCACGATGATCCGGCGGCGTAGGCCGGCGACCTGCGCGTAGCGCTGCATCATCTCCCGGAAGGTGAGCACGTCCGGCCCACCGATGTCGAAGGCCCGGTCCACCTCGGGTGGCAGGGTGGCACAGCCGACCAGGTAGCGCAGCACGTCCCGGACGGCGATCGGCTGGATGCGGTTGCGGACCCACCGGGGGGTGATCATGGCCGGCAGCCGTTCGGTGAGGTAGCGCAGCATCTCGAACGAGGCCGACCCGGACCCGATGATCACGGCGGCCCGCAGCACCACCGTGGGTACGTCGCCGGCCAGCAGGATCCGGGCCACCTCGGCCCGGGACCGCAGGTGCGGCGACGACACGCTGTCGCCGCCCGCCGGCTCCGGCCCACCGAGGTAGACGATGCGGCGTACGCCGGCTGCCGCGGCGGCTGCGGCGAAGTTGGTGGCGGCCTCCCGGTCGGCGGCCTCGAAGTCGCCCTGCCCGAGCGAGTGCACCAGGTAGTACGCGACGTCGACGTCGGCGAACGCGGCTGCCAGCGTCTCGGGTTTGCGCAGGTCCCCCTCGGTGACCTCGGCGCGGGCCGCCCAGGGCACGTCGCGCAGCCGACCGGCCTTGCGGGCCAGGCAGCGCACCTGGTGCCCCTCGGCGATCAGGCGGGGCGCGAGCCGTCCGCCGATGTATCCGGTCGCGCCGGTGACGAGGCATCTCACGGTCACCAGTGTGCGGCTCCGTAGACTCTTTCGCTGTGGAGAACGTGAAGCGCACCTCGTGGGTGCCGGCCTCCGACCGGTTCGACGCCGCCGGTCCGCAGCTGGTCAGGCTGGTCGGCGATCCGGTGGGACCGCGTGGCTGAGCCGGGGGTACGCGCGCCGGAGGTGGCCGACGAACGGGGCTGGCGGTTGCGCCACCTGCCGGTGCTGCTGGCCGCCTCGGCGGTGTTGGGGGCGGTCGCGGCGGTGGTCGGCGGGCTGACCGGCGGCGGGGCCGCGGCGGCGGGCGCGGCGGCCGGGGTGGCGGTGACCGTGCTCAGCTACACCCTGACCACAGTGGTGCTGGCCTGGGCCGACGCGATCAACCCGCAGTTGGTGCTGCCGCTCGGGCTGGGCCTGTACATCGCCAAGTTCACCCTGCTGGGGGTGGTCATGGTGGCGGTGGCGTCGACCGGCTGGGACGGCCTGGTGCCGCTGTGTGTCGGCATCGCCGCCGGCGTGGCGGTCTGGACCGGAGTGCACATCTGGTGGCTGAGCAGCGGGAATTCCCGTCGACCGTGAACCGGGCGTCCCACATGGTGGACGGGTGGGCGACTGTCGGCGTGCGGTCATTCTCTCACTGGCCGAAGGGGAGTAGCGTGCCCCCAGACGATGGAGCCCGCCTGATGCCCACACAACGACGGTTGTGCGGGGGGTGAGGCACAGCCTCGTCTTCCCGACTGATATCGTTCGCCCCGTCATGGCTGGTGACCAAACCCCCCAACCCACCGGCGGTCCGGACGACGTTCCGACCGGCGCCGGTCAGGGCTGGACCGCGCTCTCGTACCTCATCGGGGGCATGCTCGTCTGGGGTTTCATCGGCTGGCTGGTCGACCAGTGGCTCGACTCCGGCGGCATCGCCACCGGGATCGGTGTCGTGCTCGGCATGGCCGGGGGGATCATCCTGGTCGTCCGTCGGCTCGGCACGCCTACTTAGGAAGGGACGCGGTGTTCGGACAGGCGAACGTCCTGGCAGCGGGCCAGGCGGCATTCCCACCCAGCGTGGAGGACTTCTACCTGCCCAGCATCCTGCCCTGGGGTGCGCACGACTCGTACTGGTTCACGAAGATCACGGCGATGGTCTGGGTCGCGGCCGGCATCCTGATCATCTTCTTCCTGGCGACCTACCGGAAGCCACAGCTGGTCCCGACCAAGAAGCAGTGGCTCGCCGAGTCGATCTACGGCTTCGTCCGCAACAACATCGCGGTCGACATGCTCGGGCACCGGGGGGTGCGGTTCGCGCCGTACTTCACCACGCTCTTCTGCTTCGTCCTGCTGACCAACTTCTTCGCGATCGTGCCGCTGTTCCAGATCTCGCCGAACTCGCACATCGCCTTCCCGGCGATCCTCGCGGTGATCAGCTACGTGCTGTTCAACTACATCGGCATCCGGCAGCACGGCTTCGTGAAGTACTTCAAGAACTCTCTGGTTCCGCCGGCCCCCTGGTTCATCCTGCCGCTGCTGATCCCGATCGAGCTCTTCTCGACCTTCATCGTCCGGCCGTTCTCGCTGGCCGTGCGTCTGTTCGCCAACATGTTCGCCGGGCACATGCTGCTGCTGGTCTTCACCCTCGGCGGCTTCGCGATGATCAGCGCCAACGCCTGGCTGGCGCCGGTCTCGGTGCTGTCCTGGGTGATGACCATCGCGCTGACCTTCCTCGAGTTCCTGGTCATCTGCCTGCAGGCATACGTCTTCACCGTCCTCACCGCAAGCTACGTGCAGGGCGCGCTCGCCGACGAGCACTGATCCACCGGGCGGGGGCTCGCGAGCGAGCACTGGTCCACCGGGCGGGGGCTCGCCAGCGTGCGAGCACTGGTCCACCGCATCAACCCGTTGTCGTCCCGCGTGAGAGTCACGCGAGATACCCAGGAGGAACCACACCCATGGACGCTAGCGTTCTCGCCGAGGTCACCGGCAGCACCGCCGCCATCGGCTACGGCCTCGCCGCCATCGGCCCGGGCATCGGCGTCGGCCTGGTCTTCGCCGCCTACATCCAGTCGACCGCCCGCCAGCCGGAGTCGTCCCGGATGACCCTGCCGTACGTCTGGATCGGCTTCGCCGTCATCGAGGCGCTCGCGCTGCTGGGCATCGCCTTCGGCTTCATCTGGGCCGGCTGACCCAGTCCCCGCAGACCAGGAGGTCATCCATGTACTTCCTCGCCGCTGAGGGTGGTGAGTCGACGCACAACCCGATCATCCCGATCTGGCAGGAGATCGTGGTCGGCAGCGTCGCCTTCGCCGTACTCTGCTTCGTCCTGATGAAGTTCGTCTTCCCCCGCATGGAACAGACGTTCCAGGCCCGGGTCGACGCGATCGAGGGCGGCATCAAGCGCGCCGAGGCCGCCCAGGCCGAGGCCAACCAGCTCCTCGAGCAGTACCGCGCGCAGCTCGCCGAGGCGCGTACCGACGCTGCCAAGATCCGGGACGACGCCCGGGCCGACGCGGAGGGCATCCGGCAGGACATCCTCGGCAAGGCGCGGGAGGAATCCGACCGGATCATCGCGGCCGGCAAGGAGCAGCTCGCCGCGGAGCGGGCCACCATCGTGCGCGAGCTGCGTACCGAGGTGGGCACCATCGCGGTCGACCTGGCCAGCAAGATCGTCGGGGAGTCGCTGGCCGACGAGGCCCGCCGCAAGGGCACCGTCGACCGGTTCCTGAGCAACCTCGAGAGCACGGGGGCCCGCTGATGCAGGCCGCCAGCCGGGAGTCGTACGCGATCGCGGCCGAGCGCCTCGACGCGTACGTCCGCGGTGCGGAGCCGTCGGTGGTGGCCTCCACCGCCGACGACATCCTCGCCGTCGCCGCCCTGTTGCGGGGTGAGCCGCGGCTGCGCCGGGCGCTGTCCGACCCGGCCCGCAGCGGCGACGACCGTGCGGCGCTGCTCACCGGCATCCTGGCCGGCAAGATCGGCGCGGACGCGCTCGACCTGCTGTCCGGCCTGGTCGCCGGCCGTTGGTCGGCACCGTCGGAGCTGCTCGACGGCACCGAGCGGCTCGGGGTGGAGGCGCTGCTGGCCAGCGCCGACTCCGCCGGCGACCTCGGTGAGGTCGAGGACGAGCTGTTCCGTTTCGGCCAGGTGGTCACCGGTCAGTCCGCGCTCTCCGCGGCGCTGGCCGACCCGATCGCCCCGGCCGGGCAGCGGGCCGCGCTGGCCCGGGAACTGCTCGCCGGCAAGGCCCGTCCGGTCACCGTCCGCCTCGTCGAGGTGGCTCTCGGCGGGTTCGGGGGACGCTCCTTCACCGGGGCGCTCACCCGGCTGGTCGAGCTGGCCGCCGACCGGCGGGACCGCCAGGTCGCGTACGTGACCGTGGCTGCCCCGTTGAGTGAGGCCGACGAGCGACGGCTCGGTGCCCGCCTCTCCGCGATGTACGGTCGAGAGGTTTCCGTCAAGCAGACGGTCGACCCGGAGGTGCTCGGTGGGGTGAGCGTGCGGGTCGGTTCCGACCTGTACGACGGCACCGTCCTGCGCCGCCTCAACGAGACCCGCAACGCGCTCGTGCAGCGCTGACCAGCGGCCTCGCCGCCCTTTGATCGACGCCATTCGGACCGGTCGGTACTAGGTATCCCGGGCCCCTGAATTTTAAGGAAGCAGAGGATGGCCGAGCTGACCATCTCGACGGAGGAGATCCGCGGCGCCCTGGAGCGCTACGTCTCCTCCTACTCGACCGACGTCTCCCGCGAGGAGGTCGGCACCGTCGCCGACACCGGTGACGGCATCGCCCACGTCGAGGGCCTGCCCTCGACCATGACCAACGAACTCCTGGAGTTCGAGGACGGCACGCTCGGCGTGGCGTTGAACCTCGACGTCCGGGAGATCGGTGTCGTCGTTCTCGGTGACTCCGCCAAGCTGGAGGAGGGGCAGCGCGTCAAGCGCACCGGCCGGGTGCTCTCCGTCCCGGTCGGCGACGCCTTCCTCGGCCGCGTGGTCAACGCGCTCGGCCAGCCGATCGACGGCCTCGGCGACATCGCCGACGAGGGCTTCCGCGAGCTGGAGCTCCAGGCCCCGAACGTGATGTCCCGGCAGTCCGTCGACGAGCCGCTGCAGACCGGCATCAAGGCGATCGACGCGATGACCCCGATCGGTCGGGGCCAGCGGCAGCTGATCATCGGCGACCGGAAGACCGGCAAGACCACCGTCGCGCTGGACACCATCCTCAACCAGCGGGACAACTGGCGCTCCGGCGACCCGAAGAAGCAGGTCCGCTGCATCTACGTCGCCATCGGCCAGAAGGCCTCCACGATCGCCTCGATCAAGGGCATCCTGGAGGACGCGGGCGCGCTGGAATACACCACCATCGTGGCCTCCCCGGCGTCCGACCCGGCCGGCTTCAAGTACCTCGCCCCGTACACCGGCTCGTCCATCGGGCAGCACTGGATGTACGGCGGCAAGCACGTCCTGATCGTCTTCGACGACCTGAGCAAGCAGGCCGAGGCGTACCGGGCCGTGTCGCTGCTGCTGCGTCGCCCGCCGGGCCGTGAGGCGTACCCGGGTGACGTCTTCTACCTGCACTCCCGCCTGCTGGAGCGCTGCGCGAAGCTCTCCGACGCGCTGGGTGGCGGCTCGATGACCGGCCTGCCGATCATCGAGACGAAGGCCAACGACATCTCGGCCTTCATCCCGACCAACGTCATCTCCATCACCGACGGCCAGATCTTCCTGGAGTCCGACCTGTTCAACCAGGGCGTCCGGCCGGCCATCAACGTCGGCACCTCGGTCTCCCGGGTCGGTGGCGCCGCGCAGATGAAGCCGATGAAGAAGGTCTCCGGCTCGCTGCGGCTCAACCTGGCCCAGTTCCGTGAGCTGGAGGCGTTCGCCGCCTTCGCCTCCGACCTGGACAAGGCCTCGCAGGCCCAGCTGAACCGGGGTTCCCGGCTGGTCGAGCTGCTCAAGCAGCCGAACTACTCGCCGTACCCGGTGCAGGAGCAGGTCGTCTCGGTCTGGTCCGGCGTCGAGGGCAAGCTGGACGACGTCCCGGTCGGTGAGGTCCGTCGCTTCGAGTCGGAGTTCCTCCAGTACCTGCGGCACAAGCACGAGGGCGTGCTGGCCTCGATCGCCGGTGGCAAGTGGGGCGACGACATCGCGGCCTCGCTCGACTCGGCCATCGCCGAGTTCAAGCAGGTCTTCCTCGGCAAGGCCGACGAGCACCGGGTCAACGACGCGCCCGCCAAGCCGCTGGAGGGTGAGGCCGACCGCGAGACGGTCACCCGCTACGCCGGCGGCGACGCCGAGAAGCAGTAGGGCTGAGTCATGGCGGCCCAGGTACGCGTTCTTCGTCAACGGATCCGTTCGGCGAAGGGGATGAAGAAGATCACCAAGGCGATGGAGCTCGTGGCGACGAGCCGCATCGCCAAGGCCCAGGCCCGGGTGACGGCGTCTCTGCCGTACGCCCAGGCGATCACCGGCGTGCTCACGGCGTTGGCCTCGAACGCCCGGATCGACCACCCGCTGCTCACCCCGCGCGAGCGGGTGCGGCGGGCGGGCGTCCTGCTGGTCACCTCCGACCGGGGCCTGGCCGGTGGGTACAGCTCCAACGCGATCAGGACCGCCGAGTCGCTGATCGCCCGGCTCACCGCCGACGGCAAGGAGCCGGTGCTCTACGTCATCGGGCGCAAGGGCCTGACGTTCTACCGGTTCCGCAACCGGCAGATCGCGGCGAACTGGACCGGCTTCTCGGAGCAGCCCACCTTCGCCGACGCCCGTGAGGTCGGCGAGACGCTGATCGCGGCGTTCACCGCCGGTGCCGACGACACCGACGGTGACGCCGGGCCGGACGGCGTGCTCGGCATCGACGAGTTGCACATCGTCTACACCGAGTTCCACAGCCTGATGACGCAGAACCCGGTCACCAAGATCATCGGTCCGATGCAGGTCGAGGACCGGCCGCGCTCCGAGGGGCTGCTGCCGGCGTACGAGTTCGAGCCGGAGGCGGAGTCGCTGCTCGACGCGCTGTTGCCGAGGTACATCAACACGCGGATCTACGCGGCGTTGCTGGAGTCGGCGGCGAGCGAGTCGGCGGCCCGGCGGCGGGCGATGAAGAGCGCCACCGACAACGCCGAAGAGATGATCGAGAAGTACACGCGTGAGATGAACTCGGCCCGCCAGGCCGGGATCACCCAGGAGATCAGTGAGATCGTCGGCGGCGCGAACGCGCTGGCCGCGTCGGGAAGTGAAGTGTGATGACTGTATCCGCAGTTGCCGGGGGACCGGCAGAGACCAGGACGGCCACCGGTCGCGTGGTTCGGGTCATCGGCCCGGTCGTCGACGCCGAGTTCCCGCGCGACGGCATGCCGGCCCTGTTCAACGCCCTGCACGTCGAGGTGAACCTCTCCGGTGGTGAGAAGACGCTGACCCTGGAGGTCGCCCAGCACCTGGGCGACAACCTGATCCGCGCCATCTCCATGCAGCCGACCGACGGTCTGGTCCGGGGCGCCGAGGTGGTCGACACCGGCTCCCCGATCACCGTCCCGGTGGGCGACGCCGTCAAGGGCCACGTCTTCAACGCCATCGGCGAGTGCCTCAACCTCACCGAGGGCGAGACGCTCGACGCGGACGACCGGTGGGGCATCCACCGCAAGGCCCCGGCCTTCGCGGACCTGGAGCCGAAGACCGAGATGCTGGAGACCGGCATCAAGGTCATCGACCTGCTCGCCCCGTACGTCAAGGGCGGCAAGATCGGCCTGTTCGGCGGCGCGGGCGTGGGCAAGACGGTGCTGATCCAGGAGATGATCACCCGGGTGGCCCGGAACTTCGGTGGCACCTCGGTCTTCGCCGGCGTGGGTGAGCGCACCCGTGAGGGCAACGACCTCATCGCCGAGATGACCGAGTCCGGCGTCATCGACAAGACCGCGCTGGTCTACGGCCAGATGGACGAGCCGCCGGGCACCCGGCTGCGGGTGGCGCTGTCGGCGCTGACCATGGCCGAGTACTTCCGGGACGTCAAGAAGCAGGAGGTGCTGCTCTTCATCGACAACATCTTCCGCTTCACCCAGGCCGGTTCCGAGGTCTCCACCCTGCTCGGCCGGATGCCGAGCGCGGTGGGTTACCAGCCGACCCTGGCCGACGAGATGGGCGAGCTCCAGGAGCGGATCACCTCCGTCCGGGGCCAGGCCATCACCTCGCTCCAGGCGATCTACGTGCCCGCCGACGACTACACCGACCCGGCGCCGGCCACCACGTTCGCCCACCTGGACGCGACCACCAACCTGGAGCGGTCGATCTCCGACAAGGGCATCTACCCGGCCGTGGACCCGCTGGCGTCCTCGTCCCGGATCCTCGCCCCGGAGTTCGTCGGCGAGGAGCACTTCACGGTGGCCACCGAGGTCAAGCGCATCCTCCAGCGCTACAAGGACCTCCAGGACATCATCGCGATCCTCGGTATCGAGGAGCTGTCCGAGGAGGACAAGCTCACCGTCGGCCGGGCCCGCCGGATCGAGCGTTTCCTCTCGCAGAACACCTACGCCGCCGAGCAGTTCACCGGTGTGCCGGGCTCGACGGTCGCGATCGCCGAGACCATCGAGGCGTTCAAGAAGATCAGCGAGGGTGAGTACGACCACTTCCCCGAGCAGGCCTTCTTCATGTGCGGTGGTCTGGAGGACCTGGAGCGCAAGGCGAAGGAGCTGATGTCGGAGGGCTGAGCCCCTCGACAGTCGTCCCACGAAGGCCACCCCGGCGCGAGCCGGGGTGGCCTTCGGCCGTTGTCGTGCCTGCTGGGGGCCGGTGTCCGGTTGCCGGGCGCAGGACTGGTCGGGAGGCGGGGTACCGTTTCGAGAACGACTCTCGGGTTCGAGTGTCGACGCGGTGCAACTTTTCGACCGGGTACGCCCGTCTCCTCTTCGTGGGCGTGACGAATCCTCGTGACGAGTCCCCGTGCGCGACGAATGGAGCTGCTGGTGGGCAAGGCCGGCAAGGGCGACAGGGACGGTAAGGGCGGCGGGATCGGCAGGGCCGGCGCGGTCGGTGAGACCGGCAAGGGCGGCAGGCGGTCGATCTGGTCCGGGGTGCCCCGCTGGGCGCGCGCGTGCACCATCTTCGGGGTCGTGCTGCTGATGCTCAGCGGCGCGGTCCTGGTGGGCTACGAGACGCTGCTGTCGCGTTACGAGGGCTCGGTGGGCAAGGCCGACCTCTTCGGTGACAAGGCGGCCGGGGCGCAGGAGCGCAAGAGCAACGTCAAGGGCCCGTTGAACATCCTGCTGGTGGGGATCGACCCCCGGGACGCGAAGACCCCGCCGCTGGCCGACTCGATCATGGTGCTGCACGTGCCGGAGTCGCTGGAGCAGGCGTACATCTTCTCCATTCCGCGCGACCTCTACGTCGACATCCCCAAGTTCGACAAGGCCGGCTACCGGGGTGGCTCCGGCAAGATCAACGCGGCGATGTCGTTCGGCAGCATCGTGGAGGGCAAGAACCCCAGCGCCCCGCAGGGCTTCGAACTGCTCGCCAAGACCGTGCAGAAGGCGACCGGGATCGAGCGGTTCGACGCCGGGGCGATCATCAACTTCACCGGCTTCCAGAAGATCGTCGACGCGATGGGCGGTGTCGACATGTACATCGAGCGTCAGGTCAAGTCCGAGCACCGGGAGCCGAACGGCAAGCACCGCAAGGGCAACCCGTACGGCGAGGGCTACATCGGGCCGCAGGCGGTCTACAAGAAGGGCAACCAGCACCTCAACGGCTGGCAGGCGCTGGACTACGTCCGGCAGCGTTACCCCCGCAACGGCGTTCCCGACGCCGACTACGGCCGGCAGCGCCACCAGCAGCAGTTCATCAAGGCGATGGTCAGCCAGGCGTTCAGCGCCGACGTGGTGACCAACCCGATCAAGCTGGACCGGGTGATCCGGGCTGCCGGTCAGTCGCTGACCTTCAACGGCCGGGGCAGCAGCGTGGTCGACTTCGCCATCGCGCTCAAGGGCATCCGCTCGGAGAACGTCGAGTTGATCAAGCTGCCGGGGGAGGGGATCGGCACCGGCAACGGCTACCGGGGCGAGCGGCTGCTGCCCGTCGCCGACGACTTCTTCACCGCCCTCGGCAACGAGAAGTTGGACGCCTTCCTGCTGGAGCACCCGGAGTTCCGTAACAAGACCAAGTGATCCGCCAGATGCCGACGCCACCGCCCGGCCAGCCGACACGCCGGGTGGTGGCGTACGTCTCGGCACCCGCGTTGGGTAGGTCACCAGGCTCCGACTAGACTTTCGACAATCCGCCGCCGCAGCAAGGAGACAGCGTGGCACAGCAGCTTCACGTCGACCTCGTAGCCGTCGAGGAGAAGGTCTGGTCCGGCGAGGCCGAGATGGTCGTCGCCCGCACGACCGAGGGCGAGCTGGGTGTGCTGCCGGGGCACGCGCCGCTGCTCGGCCAGCTCGCCGAGCCCAGCCAGATCCGGATCAAGCAGGCCGGCGGCCAGCAGGTCGCCTACGACATCACCGGCGGATTCCTGTCGGTCGGCGCCCAGAGCGTGACAGTGCTCGCCGAGAGCGCCACCCCGGCCACTCCGGCCCGCTGAGCCCACCCGCCGATGGAGATCGTCGAAGGGATCGCAATCGGCATCGCGGTGATCCTGGTCGCGGTCCTGATCCTCTTCGTCCGGCGGGCACTGGTCACCCGTAGCGGCGGCATCATCCGGTTGAGCGTCCGGGTCACCACCGTGTTGGACGGTCGGGGCTGGTCCCCGGGCTTCGCCCGCTTCGTCGGCGACCAACTGCGGTGGTACCGGATGTTCAGCTTCGCCCTCCGGCCCAAGCGGGTGCTCTCCCGCAAGGAACTGGTGGTGGAACGACGGCGTCTCCCCGAGGGGCAGGAACGGCTCTCCATGCCGTCCGACTGGGTGATCCTCCGCTGTACCAGTCAACACGCGCCGGTCGAGATCGCCATGGCCCGCTCCACGGTGACCGGATTCTCCTCCTGGCTCGAGGCCGCCCCGCCCGGGGCGGCCTCGCCACGTATGGCGTCCCAGGACTGGCCCGCCGCCTGACCCCCCGGGCCGGCCCGGCCATCGGGATCGCGCCCGGCCAGGTGCGCCGGGACCGAGGGGCTGCGCACCGCCGGGACCGCCGATGCCCGCCGCCTGACCGGTGGTCCTACGGTTGCGTGGCGGCGACCAGCTCGACCTCGTACCCCTGCTCGTCGGTGAGGTAGCCGGCGTAGCTGTCCGGGCCACCGGCGTGCGGGTGACGGTCGGCGAAGAGCAGCGTCCAACCGTGGGCCGGTGCGGCAGCCACCAGCCGGTCCACCGCGTCCGGCGGACCGGCGTGGAACGCCAGGTGGTTGAGGCCTGGGGCGAGCCGGTCGTGGATCCGCCCGGACAGCGCCGGGGACTCCTCCATGACCAGGTACGTCGGGCCGTGCCGCCAGGACCGACCGGCCGGCCAGTCCTGGTACGGCGTCCAGCCGAGCGCACCGAGCAGCCAGCCCCAGCTCCGCTGCGCGGCGGCCAGGTCGGGCACCCAGACCTCGACGTGGTGCAGCCCGCCCGTGCTCAGCGCTTGCCGCCCGGCACCCATAGCACATCGCCGCCCGGATTGGCCGTTCTTGACAGGATGAACAGCAGGTCGGAGAGGCGGTTGAGATACTTTGCCGGAAGGGAGCTGGTGCGATCCGGATCGTGGGCGACCAGGGCCCAGGCCGTCCGTTCGGCGCGCCGGGCGATCGTCCGTGCCACGTGCAGCAGTGCCGCGCCTGCGGTGCCGCCGGGGAGGATGAAGGAGTCGAGCTTGCCCAGTCGCCCGTTGTACTCGTCGCACCAGCCTTCGAGGCGTTCGACGTACTCCTCGGTGACCCGCAGCGGCGGGTACGCCGGGTCCGGCTCGACGGGGGTGGCCAGGTCGGCGCCGACGTCGAACAGGTCGTTCTGGATCGACTCCAGCACGGCCCGCAGCCCGTCGTCGAGCTGCCCCAGGGCGAGCGCCACGCCGAGCGCGGCGTTGCACTCGTCGACATCCGCGTACGCGGCGATCCGGGGATCGGTCTTCGGCACCTGCTCGTTGTTGCTCAGCCTGGTCATGCCGGCGTCGCCGGCCTTGGTGTAGATGCGCGTGAGGTGGACGGCCATGACGCACAGCCTACGGATACCGGACCTGACGATCCCGGCCCGGCCGGCCCCGACCGGGTGGCCGATGGGGGTGGGGCCGGGTGACGCCGGTGACCCGGCGGTCGACGACGTCGAGGTGATCCGGGTCGGCGGGGACGCCCGGCTGGCCGGCACGGTGCACGTCGTCGGGGCGAAGAACTCGGCGTTGAAGCTGATGGCGGCGGCGCTGCTGGCACCGGGACGGACGGTCATCACGAACGTCCCCCGGATCACCGACATCGCCATCATGGGCGAGGTGCTGCGCCGGCTCGGCTGCCTGGTGCGGTTCGAGGCGGACGACCCGGTGGACCCGATGGTCGGCCACGGTGGGCAGGCCCGGTCCCGGTCGGTCGTCATCGACGTACCCGAACAGCCCGGTGCGGACGCCGACTACGACCTGGTACGGCGACTGCGGGCGTCGATCTGCGTGCTGGGCCCGTTGCTGGCCCGCCGGGGGTACGTGCGGGTGGCGCATCCGGGCGGGGACGCGATCGGTTCCCGGGGCCTGGACATGCACATCGCCGGCCTGGCCCGGATGGGCGCGGACGTCTCCGGGGAGCACGGTTTCGTCATCGCCGCCGCCCCGGACGGCCTGCGGGGTGCCGAGATCGTGCTGGACTTCCCCAGCGTGGGGGCCACCGAGAACCTGGTGATGGCGGCGGTGCTGGCCCGGGGGGTCACCGTGATCGACAACGCGGCCCGGGAGCCGGAGATCGTCGACCTCTGCACCATGCTCAACCGGATGGGCGCCCGGATCTCCGGCTGCGGCAGCTCCACCCTGCGTATCGCCGGGGTGCCTGCGCTGCACCCGGTGCGCCACGCCACGGTGGGGGACCGGATCGTGGCCGGCACCTGGGCGTTCGGTGCGGCGATGACCCGGGGGGACGTGACGGTCACCGGGATCGACCCGGCCTGTCTGGAGGTCGCGCTGGACAAGTTGGTGTCGGCCGGCGCGCTGGTGGAGACCCGGGGCGACGCCTTCCGGGTACGCGCCGACGACCGGCCCACCGCCGTCGACGTGGTCACCCTGCCCTACCCGGGTTTCGCCACCGATCTGCTGCCGATGGCGATCGGGCTGGCGGCGGTCAGCGACGGGGCGTCGCTGATCACCGAGAACATCTTCGACGGCCGGTTCATGTTCGCCAACGAGATGACCCGGCTCGGCGCCGACATCAAGACCGACGGCCACCACGCGGTGGTACGGGGTCGGGACCGGCTCTCCGGCGCCCCGGTACGCGCCACCGACATCCGGGCCGGTGCCGGGCTGATCATCGCCGGGCTCTGCGCGGACGGAGTCACCGAGGTCTCGCACGTGCACCACGTGGACCGGGGCTACCCGGACTTCGTGGCCGACCTGCGGGCGCTCGGCGTGAAGGTGGAACGCGGCACCGCCCCGGAGGCCCCGGAGCTGACCATCTGACCCCGCACCACCTGACCCGCGCTGACCTGCCGCCCGAGCTCGCCCTGCCCCGGTCGGGGGCTTAGCGGTCGTTCAGGCTCGCCGACTAGGGTGCTGGCAGACACTCAATCGCAGCGAGGGAGAAGCAGATGGCGGGTCGACTCGCGGTCGTCGGGGCCGGGCTGATGGGTTCCGGCATCGCCCAGGTGGCGGCGCAGGCCGGGTGGCAGGTGACCATGCGGGACGTGGACGACGCGGCCACCACCCGAGGGCTGGACGGCATCCGGAAGTCGCTGGCGAAGTTCGCCGAGAAGGGCAAGATCGACCCGTCCGAGGTCGAGGCGACCCTGGCCCGGATCACCCCGACCACCGAGCTGGAGGCGGCGGCCGACGCGGACATCGTGGTGGAGGCGGTCTTCGAGAAGATCGAGATCAAGCACGAGGTGTTCCGTGCGTTGGACAAGGTCTGCAAGTCCGACGCGGTGCTCGCGACCAACACCTCGGCCATTCCGGTGACCCAGATCGCCACGGCCACCGAGCGGCCGGAGTCGGTGGTGGGCACCCACTTCTTCTCCCCGGTGCCGATGATGAAGCTCTGCGAGCTGGTCCGTGGCTACAAGACCAGCGATGCGACGCTCGCCACGGCGAAGGCGTTCGCCGAGGAGATCGGCAAGACGGTGGTGGTGGTCAACCGGGACATCGCCGGTTTCGTCACCACCCGGCTGATCTGCGCGCTGGCCATGGAGGCGGTCAAGCTGGTCGAGTCCGGGGTGATGTCGGCCGAGGACCTGGACACCGCCTGCAAGCTGGGCTTCGGTCACGCCATGGGCCCGCTGGCCACGGTCGACCTGACCGGCGTGGACGTCCTGCTGAACGCCACGAAGAACATCTACACCGACACCGCCGACGAGAAGTTCTTCCCGCCGGAGCTGCTCCAGCGGATGGCCACCGCCGGTGACCTGGGCCGCAAGACCGGCCAGGGCTTCTACTCCTACTGATCCCGGGGCACACGGTCGCCGATACTGCGGTCTCCCGTCGACGGGCACCGCAGTATCGGCACAACCGCGTCGATCACGCTGGCCGGGGTGGCGGATCAGCCGTCGCGCTTGGTGGTCCAGCGGAAGGTGGTCAGGCAGAGGACCAGGCCGATCACGCACCACAGGGCGAGGACCAGGGCGACCCGGCCCAGCTCGAAGGAACCGCCGGGTTCCTGGGCGCCGAAGCTCTCCGGCAGGAACACCGCGCGCAGGCCCTGGCACATCCACTTCAGCGGGAAGAGCGCGGCCACCTGCTGCATCCAGCTGGGCAGGTCGGTGAAGACGAAGAACACCCCGGAGATGAACTGGAGCACCAGGGAGACCGGGGTGACCACGGCGGAGCCGCTGCGTGCGGTGCGGGCCAGCGACGAGATGGCGATGCCGCACAGGGTGCAGGCGGTCACCCCGAGCACGGCGACCCAGCCGAAGGTGAACCACTTGGCGGCGGTGGCCGGCAGGTCGAGGTCGAACAGCGCCACGGCGACCGCCAGCAGCAGCGCGGTCTCGGCGACGCCGATCGCCACCACCATGATCACTTTGCCGGCGAACCAGACCCACTTGGGCATCGGGGTGCCGCGGTAGCGCTTGAGCACGCCCCGGTCCCGTTCGATCGGGATCCAGATGCCGAGGTTCTGGAAGCTCACCGTCATCAGGCCGGTCGCGATCATGCCGGTGATGAAGTACTGGGTGAACTTCACCCCGCCGCCGATCGTCCCGTCGAAGATCGACGCGAAGATCAGGATCATGATGATCGGGAAGCCCATCGTGAACACGACGGACTCCCGGCTGCGCAGGAACTGGGTGATCTCCAACCGGCCCTGGCGCAGGGCGAGTGCGCCCGGCCCGAGCCGTCGACTGCCGGCGGCGACCGGGTTCCCCGGCCTGGTGGTGGTCGTCATCAGTGTCCGATCATGCTCAGGTAGACGTCTTCCAGGGTCGGCCGGGTCACGGTCAGGCCGGGCACCTCGCCACCGAAACGCGCGGCCAGCTCCGCCACCAGCGCCGTTGGCGTCGCGCTCTGCGCCGTCTCCGGCGTCCCGTCCGGCGTACGCCAGGAGACCGTCGCCAGGGCGTCCTGCCGGTTGCCGAGCAGGTTCGGCGGGGCCACCTCGATCACCCGGCCGGCGGCGATCACCCCGACCCGGTCGGCGAGCGACTCGGCCTCGTCCAGGTAGTGGGTGGTGAGCACGATGGTGGTACCGGCGGCGGCGAGGTCCCGGATCAGCTCCCAGAACTCGCGCCGCGCCTCCGGGTCGAAACCGGTGGTGGGCTCGTCGAGGAAGAGCAGCTCGGGGCGGCCGATGATGCCCAGCGCCACGTCGAGCCGTCGCTTCTGCCCGCCGGAGAGGGTGTGCGTGCGGGCGTTGGCCTTGGCACCCAGCCCCACCCGCTCGACGACCCTGTCCGGGTCGTCCGCCTCGGGATAGAAGCCGGAGAAGTGCCGCACCACCTCGGCCACGGTCAGCTCGTCGAACTCGCCGGTGCCCTGGAGCACGATGCCGACCCGGGAACGCCAGTCGGCCGCCCCGCGTCGGGGCGTACGTGACGATCCCACCCGCGATCCCCGCGGTCTCGACCCGAGGACGAGCCCGGGATCGCTGCCGAGCACGCTCACCTCACCGGCGTCGCGCTGCCGGTAGCCCTCCAGGATCTCCACCGTGGTCGTCTTGCCCGCGCCGTTGGGGCCGAGCAGGGCGAACACCTCGCCCCGGCGGACGTCGAGGTCCACCCCCGCCACCGCGACGTTGTCGCCGTACGCCTTACGCAGTCCCCGTACGGAGATCGCGAGCTCGTCTTCCATGGCGTCCAGTGTGCGACCAGGCCGTCCGGCGCGGCGGTCCGGGGTGTGCCGGTGCCGGTCGGGGCGCGTCGCGGCGGCCCGCTCGCGCCCGGTGCGGACCGGTGAGGTGCTGCCCGGCCGGGCGTGGCCGGCCGGGCCAGGGAGGTCCGGCGGTGCGAGGGATATTCGGCCGTGCCGGGCATGGTCGCCGGGGCCGGGGCCGGGGCGTGTGGCCCCGGCCCCGATGGCGGTCGGTCAGCGGCGCTGGTAGGTCATGCAGTCGGCCAGGTCGTTGTCGGGGCCGACGGTGATCGCCGGGGCGCGGCACTCCAGCTCGGCGTTGTGCTGGCAGTCGGCCCGGCTGCACGCGCCGACCTGGGCGATCAGCCGGTCGAGGCCGCCACGTACCGGAAGCTCCACGAAGGTGTGGCAGTGGGCATGGTCGGTGCTGCCGATGGTGATGGCGAACGCGTGGCAGTCGTTGGTGTGGTTGTACGCGCAGGACGAGGCCGCGCACTCCTGAACCCGGGGCATTTCCAGCGCTGCGGTCATGACAACCTCACTTTCGGTAGATATGCCACAAATGATAGGCATCGTTCCGGCGGGCGCGGGCCGTTCCACCACTGATCCCCCCGTAGGAAGCCACCCCACGGTGCCCGCGCCCCCAACGCCCCCGCCCCGCCCCGCCCCGCCCCGCCCCGCCCTTTTGCCCCGGTGATCAAGAGAATTGCGGCAGGGAGAGCGCTCTCGATGACGCAAACCTCTTGATCACCGGGGCGGCCCACCGGGGCGGCCCACCGGGGCGGCCCAGCGGGGCGGCTCGGCGGGGGCCGGCTGGGTGGGTCGGGGTGGGTGGGGGTGGGTTGGCGGGTCTGCGGTCGACCGGTTGGGGGCGTTGCATCTGGTCTGGATGTCCGGTTTGGTGCGGTCGGGGCGTCACCGGTGTCCGGTGTGGGGGCGACCGGGTGGGGGTGTCCCGTGACCGGCGGCACCCCTGCGGCGGAATGCTGGCCGGCCAGCGGTCGTTACACCCTCTGTACGACCGCAGCAGCACCCCGCCCGGCCAGCCCGGAAGTGGGTGGGCGCCCCGGAATGATGCGGGGCCCCCGGTCGTTACATCTGGTTCCGGCATGGGCGGCAGGCCCCACCGGAGACCGACGACTTCTCCCTCATGAGCGCCTCGTCGTGGTGCTTACGCCCCCTCCGCCGGTTCCGCCGGTGTTCCGGTCCCCCGACCGGTCCGGGGGGCGTCGACCCCCTCGAAGGAGCATCCCCCATGAAGACCACCATTCTGCGTAAGAGTGTCCTCGGTATCGCCGGTCTGGCCGTCGCCGGTGGTCTGGCCGCCGGCCCGCTGAACCACGGCACCGCCGAGTCGACCGCCACCGACCACACCGTGGCCGTGGTACAGGCCGACAAGCCGGCCGTGGACAAGGGCAAGCTGATCCCGCACGGCGTGCAGGGCGAGCAGTCCCGCATCGACCTGGGCGACGAGCAGACCGG
>NZ_JBFAQU010000026.1:0-83035 GCF_040678915.1 Micromonospora sp. NPDC049257 | reverse complement strand
CCCCCCCCCCCCCACCACCGCCCCCCCCACCACGCCCCCGCCCACCACCGCACCGCCCACCACGCCCCCGCCCACCACCGCACCGCCCACCACGCCCCCGCCCACCACCGCACCGCCCACCACGCCGCCGGTGACCACGCCGCCGGCCGGCGCGACCGGGTGCGCCGTCGGGTATTCGGTCACCGGGCAATGGCAGGGCGGATTCCAGGGCGAGGTGACGATCCGCAACACCGGCACGGCCCCGGTCGACGGCTGGACGCTGCAGTGGAGCTTCGCCGACGGCCAGCGGATCAGCCAGGCGTGGAACGCGAGCTACACGCAGAGCGGCGGCACCGTCCGTGCGACCAACGCCGACTGGAACGGTGCGATCGCGGCCGGCGCGACGACGAGCTTCGGTTTCCTCGCCGACGCCACCGGCGCGAACAGCCGACCCACCGGGTTCGCCCTCAACGGCACCGCCTGCGCGCTGTCCTGACCGTGGTCGGGCGGCCCCGGTCCGGGGCCGCCCGACCGCACGCCAGCTATTCAGCTCACCACTGCTGAACCGACTCCACCAGGCTCACAGTCAGCGCAGGTAGGCCGCGAGGCCCAACTGCTGGTTACGCAGGGCGGTGGCCACCACACCGGCGATCTGCCGGGCCCCGGCCGTCTCGAAGTGGGTGTGGTCGGCGCAGAAGAACGCCCCCACCGCGCCCGAGTTGTAGTCCCCGTTGTTCGGGCACAGCTTGAGCGTGTTGTAGAGCGTGTAGCTCAGCTTGTGCAGGTCGATGACGGGGACGTTGTTGGCCCGCCCCGCGTCGAACGTCTCGGTGAGGAAGCCCCGGTTGCCCACGGCGGTGCTGCCCGAGCAGGTGATCGCGGCGGCCGGGGTGAGGAAGACCGGGTACGCGCCGCGCTGCTGGGCCGCGCGGGCCATCACGCCGAGCAGTTCCTTGTAGCGGGCCGAGCCGACGTGCCGGTTGCAGGTGGCGCTGCCGTCGTTGATGCCGAACTGGATGAACAGGTAGTCGCCGGCCTTCATCCCGCCGTTGGCGTTGAGCATGGCCTGCCAGCGGGTCGAGTAGGTCTGCGGGTTGATCACGCACTCGCCGGCCGAGTTCATCGTGGTGGTGACGTTGGGGTCGTACAGCCAGGTCTGGATGCTGCGTCCGCCGACCGCGCTGTTGACCACGGTGGCGTTGCCGTTGAGGTACTGGCCGAACTGGTTGCCCCAGCCCACCGGGCAGGCCCCGCTGGACGACGGGTTGGCGACCGTGGAGTCCCCGGCCAGCCACACGGTGACCCGCGGCTGCGTCGAGGGCGTCGGGGTGGGGGTGGGCGTCGGGGTGGGGGTGGGCGTCGGGGTGGGGGTGGGCGTCCGGGTGGGGGGCGGCGTGGGCGTGAGGGTGGGCGTGGGCGTCGCGGTCGGCGGGGTGGACGGCGGTGGGCAGGGCGTCGCGGTCGGCGTCGCGCCGGTGCACGACACCCCGTTGAGCGCGAACCCGGTGGGGACCGGGTTCGCGGTGGTCCACGCACCGTTGAAGCCGAAGCTGACGCCGGCACCGGTGCCGATGGCGGCGTTGTAGCCGACGTCCTTCGCGCTGACCGCCGTCCCACTCTGGGTGACGGTGGCGTTCCACGCCTGGGTGACCTGTTGCCCGCTGGCGAAGGCCCAGGTGAGCGTCCAGCCGGAGACCGGGTCACCGAGGTTGGTGATGGTCACGTCCGCGCCGAAGCCACCCTGCCACTCGCTGGTGACCTTGTAGTCGACCCGGCAGCCGGTCGCCGCCGCGGTGGCGTTCCCGGCCGCGACCGCCACCCCGCCCGCGAGGACCGCCAGCGTGATCGCGCCCAGTCCGGCGACACGTCGTCGCGCTGCTCTCATGATCTGCTCCTAGTCGCCGGTGCCGGGCCGGCGTCGCCCGCCCCCATCTGGACGGCCGCCCGAGCCCCGCGACGATGGCCGGACCCCGGGACGAGAGGAGGCGAAAATCGATGTTACTCGATATTAATCTGCTCTCCCACCTCCGCCCGGTCGAACCGGCACGCCAGATGACGCCACACCGGGCCGCAGGCGGTCGCGCTCGGTCGCCAGGCACCGCAACCCCCTCGTCTAGGGTGGTGCGGTGCTCTACTTCCTGATCGTCATCGCCGTGCTGCTGCTGGCGTACGCCGCCGTACTGGTCAGCTTCGTCCGGCGCGGACGCAAGATCCCGCCGCAGGCGTACCTGGTGCTGGCGCTGCTCAACGGGCTCATCCTGGCCGCCGTGCTGGCCTGGGCCATCGCCCGCTGACGATCCGGCCGACACGCGAAGCGGGGCCCACCCCGACCGCCGTCGGCCCGGGTGGGCCCGGCCCACTGCGTCCCTCACCGCCCGAGGGCGGGATCAGTCACCGTTGGTCACCACCGGGTCGTCATCGTCGTCGTCGATGTCGTCCTCACCCCAGCTGCGCCGGACGAACGGCAGGATGACCCAGAACGTCAGGAACCACAGGCCGGTGACCACGGTGAGCACCACGGCGATGCCGGTGTCGAGCACGAAGTCGGCGATCAGCAGGACCGCACTCACCATGGCGACCAGCATGAAGGCCAGGCCGCCGGTGGCCATCCGGTGGGCGAACCGGACCAGCTCCGGCTTACGACCCTGGCGGAACAGCGCCCGGTGGAAGGCGACCGGCGAGATGATCATCGCGGTGGCCGCGGCGGCCGACAGCAGCGCGAGAATGTAGACGTCCCGCTGGAACTCGCTCGTCCGGGTGAAACCGTTGCTGAACGGCAGGGTCAGCAGGAAGGCGAAGAGGATCTGCACGCCGGTCTGGGCGACCCGCAACTCCTGGAGCAGATCGGCGAAGTTGCGCTGCCAGCGCTGCTTCTCGGATTCCTTCGACACGCGCTACCTCCGGATGAGACGGTACGACCGACGGGAGCACCTCCCGTCGGCAGCAACGCCAGTGCCCGATCCGCAATCGCCCGAAACCGATTCACGATCCCCGATCGGCCCGGTCCACCCTCGGCAGGGCGGCTCAGGCCGCCGGGCACACCCGGGCCAGGATCGCCTCGGCCAGGGGCCCCGGCGCCTCGTCGGGAATCCAGTGCGTCACCCCGGCCAGCACCATGAACCGGTAGTCCCCCGTGACGTGCCGGGCACAGGCCTGCGCGGCGGTACGCCCTACTGCCACGTCCCGGTCGCTCCACACGTAGCTGGTCGGCACCGGCACCGGACCGACCGCCTTCAGGTCCCGCCCCGACATCGCCCGGTACCAGTTCAGCGCCCCGGTCAGCGCGCCCGGCCCGCGCATCGGCTGGGCGTAGCGGGCCACCCGGGCGGAGTCACCGACGCCGGCCAGCAGCCGACGCAGGACCACCGCCCGCCCGGCCAGCAGCACCCGCTCCGCCAGGCCCGCCCGGCGGAACAACGTCATGTACGCCGAACGCGCCCGCTGCCGACGGTCGGTGGACAGCGCGTACCCGAAGGCCGCCGGATGGGGCACCGAGACCGCGGTGAGGGTACGCACCCGCTCCGGGTGCCACGCGGCCAGCGCCCAGGCGACGATCGCCCCCCAGTCGTGCCCCACCACGTGCGCGGTGTCGACGCCCAGCGCGTCCAGCACCGCCACCGCGTCGGCGACCAGTTCCGGCAGCCGGTAGCCGGCCACCTCCGTGGGACGGGCCCCGGGCGAGTAACCCCGCTGGTCGGGGGCGTACGTACGCAGCCCGGCGGCGTGCAGGGCGGGCACCACCGCGTCCCACTCCCCGCCGTGCTGGGGGAAGCCGTGCAGCAGCAGCACGACCTCGCCGCCCTCGGGCCCACCGGCCCGTACGTCGAACGTCAGTCCCCGCGCCGCCACCCGCATGACCGGCAGCCTACCCAGCGCCCCGGTGTGCGCCCGGGACGTCGAATGCCGGGAACCATGACCTGCTGGGCCGTTGCCGCAGGTCGGTGCTAGCGTCTGCCGAGACAACTTCACATCCGACAGGGGAGCGCACAGCGCTGAGAGTGCGGGCACCGCCCGCAGACCCTCGAACCTGATCTGGGTAATGCCAGCGCAGGGAGTTCGGTCGACCTCCAGCCGCGCCGCCGTCCGGCAGCCGCCGGGCGCGGCGTGCGTCTTCTCCTGGTTCGATCGCTGGACTGGGAGCACCGACATGCCGCACACCACCACCAACAGCAACCGGTGGCGCACGATCGACATCGTGGTCGCCGCCGTGATCGCCGTGGCCTTCGGCGTCATCTTCTGGGCCTGGGGCCTGGTCTGGAAGGCCGCCGACCCGGCATTCGCCGCCGCACCCGCCAGCCAGGCGGTGATGTACGGCGTGTGGCTGGTCCCGGCGGTCCTCGGCGGCCTGGTGATCCGTAAGCCGGGGGCGGCCCTGTTCTGCGAGGCCGTCGCCGCCACCGTCTCCGCACTGCTCGGCGCGGAGTGGGGCGGGATCACCATCGTGCAGGGGCTGATCCAGGGCCTCGGCGCGGAGCTGGCCTTCGCCGCGTTCCGCTACCGGTCGTTCCGGCTGCCGGTGGCGGTGCTGGCCGGGGCGTTGACCGGGCTGAGCGCCGCCCTGTTCGACTTCTTCGTCTGGAACGCCGAGTACGCCCTGACCAGCTACCGCCTGCCGTACGCGGCGTTGACCGTGCTCAGCGCAGCCGTCGTCGCCGGGGTCGGCGGTTGGTACCTGACCCGCGCGCTGGCCGAGACCGGAGTGCTGGACCGGTTCCCCGCCGGCCGTGACCGCACCCTGGTCTGATCCTCTCCTGACGATCATGGAGGTGCCGGCGACGTGGCGAGTGTGAGGCTGGTCGGCTTCGGCTGGCGGCACGCCGGTCGGCGGGCCTGGGCGGTACGCGGGGTGGACCTGCGCATCGACCACGGGGAGCGGGTGCTGCTGCTGGGGCCGTCCGGGGCCGGCAAGAGCACCCTGCTGGCCGCGCTGGCCGGGCTGCTGCCGGCGGACTCCGGCGAGCAGGAGGGCACCGTCGAGATCGACGGCCTCGACCCGGCCAAGGCCCGCGAACGGGTCGGCACCGTCTTCCAGGACCCGCAGTCCCAGCTGGTGATGGCCCGCTGCGGTGACGACGTCGCGTTCGGCCTGGAGAACCGGGGGGTGCCCGGCGACGAGATCTGGCCCCGGGTGGACGAGGCGCTGCGCCGGGTCGGTTTCCCCTACCCCCGGGACCGGCCCACCGCGGCGCTGTCCGGCGGCGAGCAGCAGCGGCTCGCCCTGGCCGGGGTGCTGGCGCTGCGGCCGGGGCTGCTGCTGCTCGACGAGCCGACGGCCAACCTCGACCCGGCCGGGGCGGAGCTGGTGCGCGGCGCGGTGGCCGGCGCGCTGGACCCGGACACCACCCTGGTCCTGGTCGAACACCGGGTCGCCGACGCCCTGCCCCTGGTCGACCGGGTCGTGGTGCTGACTCCCGGTGGCGGGGTCCGGGCCGACGGGCCACCGGCGACGGTCTTCGCCGCGCACGGTGCCGCGCTCGCTGCCGAGGGTGTCTGGGTGCCCGGCCACCCCACCGGGTCCCGGCCGGCCACCGGGCCGCCCGGTGCGGGGTTGCTCACCGTCGACCGGCTCGGCCTGCCACCCCGGCTGGCCCCCACCGACCTGACGGTACGCGCCGGCGAGGCGCTCGCCGTCCTCGGTCCCAACGGGGCCGGCAAGTCCACCCTGGCGCTGCTGCTCGGTGGGCTGCTCCGCCCCGGCGTCGGTCGACTGACCGGCACCGCCGCCCTGGCCGACAGGGACGCCCGTACGCCCCCGCACCGGTGGCGGGCCCCCGCGCTGGCCGGTCGGATCGGTTCGGTCTTCCAGGACCCGGAGCACCAGTTCGTCACCCGCACCGTCCGCGACGAACTGGCCCTCGGGCCGCGTCGGACCGGCCGCCCGGAGGTCGCCGTCCGGGCCACCGTGGACGGGTTGCTGGACCGGTTGCGGCTGACCCGGCTCGCCGGGGCCAACCCGTACACCCTCTCCGGTGGGGAGGCCCGGCGGCTCAGCGTGGCGACCGCCCTGGCCACCGCGCCCCGGCTGCTGATCTGCGACGAACCCACCTTCGGCCAGGACCACCGCACCTGGGGTGAGCTGGTCGACCTCTTCGCCGACCTGCGTGACGCCGGGCACGGCGTGGTCACCGTCACCCACGACCGGGACTTCGTCGCCGCGCTCGCCGACCGGACGGTCACCCTGCACCCCGCCCGGGATCAGCCGTGATCGGCCTGGAACCCGTCGCGACGCCCGGTGCGCCGCTGGCCCGGCGTAACCCGGTGGCGAAACTGGCAGCCGGGCTGATCTTCTCGTTCGTGCTGGTGGCCAGCCTCGACCCGGTCGCACCGGCGGTCGCCATCGCCGTCGAGCTGGCGCTGCTGCCGCTGTTCGGCATCCGCTACCGGGTGCTGGCCCGACGGGCGTGGCCGTTGCTGGCCGGTGCCGTCGGCATCCTGGTCACCCTGCTGCTGTTCGCCGCCGACCGGTCCGGCCCGGTGCTGTGGGCGGCGGGGCCGCTGCTGGTCACCTCCGGGGTGCTGGTCACCGCGCTCGGGCTGGTGCTGCGGATGCTCGCGGTCGCCCTGCCCGGAGTGATCGTCTTCGCCACCACCGACCCGACCGACCTGGCCGACGCGCTGGTGCAGAACGCGAAGGCCCCGGCCCGGTTCGCCATCGGCGCGCTGGCCGCGTTCCGGCTGGTGCCGCTGCTCGGCCAGGAGTGGCAGATGCTCACCATGGCCCGCCGCGCCCGGGGCGTGGACGCCGGCCGCAACCCGCTGGCCCGGCTGCGGCTCTTCGTCGCCACGGCGTTCGCCCTGCTGGTGGGCGCGATCCGGCGCGGCACCCGACTGGCGGTGGCGATGGACGCCCGGGGGTTCGACGCCGGCACCCCGCGCACGGTGGCCCGCCGGCAGGTGTTCCGTCCCGCCGACTGGCTGCTGGTCGCCGGTGCCGCCACCCTGGCCGGCGGCGCGCTCGCGGTCAGCGTCGCCCTCGGCACCTTCCGGCCCCTGATCGGCTGACCCGCGCCCCACCGGGCCGTCGCCCCACCACCCCGTCGGGCACGCCGGCCACCAGGCACACCGGGGCGCACCGGCACCACTGTGCTGAAACAGCGGTATCCGGAGGTCCGGATACCGCTGTTTCAGCTATCTGGTGTGGGACGTCTGCGCCCGGGCGGCTCAGCTGCGCCGGAAGGCGTACCGACGGCCCTGGCCCTGGGCGGCGGTGGAGCCGGCCCGGACCGGCCGGCCCGACCGCGACGGCGGCCGGGGTGGGTTCGACCGGACGAGATCGTCCGGGTGGGGCGGCGTCACGGCGACCGGGACCGGGTGCGCGGGCGTCACGGTGAGTGCCGCGAGCGCCGCCGGATCCACCTCCACCGGCGACGGTACGACAGGTCGGGACTTCTTGGGACTGCGCTTGGCGGGCATTCGCTGCCTCCTGGGACGTGCGGAGGACCACACCGTCGCCTCAGCGGCGGGCGGTCGACGGACGGGATCGGCTCCGGACGACCGGCCACGAGTCATCCCCGGTCAGCAGGGGACGGGAGACGCGGACGCCCGAGCACGCGGACCCGCGGCCACGGCGGCGGGTCGGCTCTCAGAAAGGGCGTCAGATGCGCATGTCGTCACGGTAGCCGACCCCCACGCCCGGCGCACCCGCTTTTCCCGACGAGCATCCCGGCCCGACGACCATCCCGGCCCGACGGCGGAAGTCCCGACGACCCCGCCGCCCGACGACCATCCGGCCCGACGACCCCGCCGCCCGACGGCGGAAGTCCCGACGACCGGCCCGGCCCGGCGGCGGGACGGTCGCTGCCGCACGCACGCGACCACCCTGTGACACTGGGTGGACGGCGGCTGCCGGCCGTCGCGGGCGCGCGATACGGTCGCAGCACACAGGTGACGTGAGAGGGCGGGTACGGATGACGCAACAGGCGACGGCGCAGATCGGCGTGACCGGGCTGGCGGTGATGGGTCGCAACCTGGCCCGCAACCTGGCCCGGAACGGGTTCACCGTGGCGGTGCACAACCGCTCCCCGGAGCGCACCCGCAGCCTGGTCGCCGAGCACGGTGACGAGGGCACCTTCGTGCCGTCGGAGTCCCTGGCGGACTTCGTCGGCTCGCTGGAGCGGCCCCGCGCGGTGATCGTCATGGTCAAGGCGGGCGCCCCCACCGACGCGGTCATCGACGAGCTGGTGCCGCTGCTGGAGGAGGGCGACATCGTCGTCGACGCCGGCAACGCCCACTTCGCCGACACCCGCCGCCGGGAGGAGACGCTGCGCGAGCACGGGCTGCACTTCGTCGGCACCGGTGTCTCCGGTGGCGAGGAGGGCGCGTTGCTCGGGCCGAGCATCATGCCGGGCGGCTCGGCGGAGTCCTACCAGAAGCTCGGGCCGATGTTCGAGAAGATCGCCGCGCAGGTGGACGGCGTCCCCTGCTGCCAGCACGTCGGCCCCGACGGCGCCGGCCACTTCGTCAAGATGGTCCACAACGGCATCGAGTACGCCGACATGCAGCTCATCGCCGAGGCGTACGACCTGCTGCGGGCCGGGCTGGGGGCGACCCCGGCGGAGATCGCGGAGATCTTCCGGGAGTGGAACACCGGCGAGCTGGAGTCGTTCCTCATCGAGATCACCGCCGACGTGCTGGCGCACACCGACGCCGCCACCGGCAAGGCGTTCGTCGACGTGGTGCTCGACCAGGCCGAGCAGAAGGGCACCGGCCGTTGGACGGTGCAGATCGCCCTCGACCTGGGCATCCCGATCACCGGCATCGCCGAGGCGACGTTCGCCCGGTCGCTGTCCGGGCACGCCGGTCAGCGGGAGGCCGCCCGCCGTACCTTCGGCGACGCGGGCGAGAAGTGGCAGGTCGAGGACCGGGACGCGTTCGTCGAGGACGTCCGCCGGGCGCTGCTGGCCAGCAAGATCGTCGCGTACGCGCAGGGCTTCGACCAGATCCGGGCCGGCAGCCGCGAGTACCACTGGGACATCGACCTGGGTGGCACCGCCACCATCTGGCGGGGCGGCTGCATCATCCGGGCCCGCTTCCTGGACCGCATCCGCGAGGCGTACGACTCGCAGCCGGAGCTGCCGACGCTGCTGGTCGCGCCGTACTTCGCCGACGCGGTGAGCGACGGCGTGCCGAGCTGGCGTCGGGTGGTGGCGGACTCGGCCCGGGCCGGCGTGCCCACCCCGGCCTTCTCCTCGTCGCTTGCCTACTTCGACGCGCTGCGCGCGGAGCGGCTGCCGGCGGCCCTGATCCAGGGCCTGCGGGACAACTTCGGGGCGCACACCTACCACCGGGTCGACCGGGAGGGCGCGTTCCACACCCTGTGGGCGACCGCCGACCGCTCCGAAGTGGCCGGCTGACCCACCACACCTTCCCGGCGTGCCGCGGTGTCCCTGGTGGGGCACCGCGACCACCGGACCCGCACCAGTGCCACGCGAACGCCCCGCCATCCCGGTGAACAACCGGGTGGCGGGGCGTTCGCCGTGAGGTCGGTGGTGACCCGCTGGTCACCGGGGAAGCCGGTGCCGGGTGGTCACCAGAACCGGCGACGCCGGGCGGCCTTACGGGGGCGCAGCACGTCGGCGCCCTTGGAGAGCATCCGGCTCACTCCGCTGGGCCCCCGTCGGGACTCCAGGGTGTGGCTCAGCTGGCGGGCACCGGCTGCGGCCAGCGGCACGGCGACCGCCATGATTGCCCACTGCGCGATCCGCTTCTGAATCATGTGTGCCCACCTCCGCGATTGGCTGTCGGGGTGGTGGTACCCCGCAGGTGAGATCACCAATCGTGGGCCGGTCAGCGCGGCGGGGCCACCGGGTTGGGCAGCGCGCCGCCGAACCGGCGGTCCCGCTGGGCGTACAGCTCGCAGGCGTACCACAGGTGGCGGCGGTCGAAGTCCGGCCAGAGGGTGTCCAGGAACACCAGCTCCGCGTACGCCGACTGCCAGAGCATGAAGTTGGAGATCCGTTCCTCGCCGGAGGGGCGCAGGAAGAGATCGACCTCGGGGACCTCCGGGTGGTAGAGGTACTTGGCCACGGTCTTCTCGGTGACCTTGTCCGGGTCGAGCCGGCCGGCGGCCACCTCCCGGGCGATCGCGGCGGCGGCGTCGGCGATCTCAGCCTGGCCGCCGTAGTTGACGCAGAACTGGAGGGTCAGCGTCGAGTTGCCCCGGGACATCTCCTCGGCGGTCTGCAACTCGGAGATGACGCTCTTCCACAGCCGGCCCGCCCGCCCCGACCAGACCACCCGCACCCCCAGGTCGACCAGCTGGTCGCGGCGGCGACGGATGACGTCCCGGTTGAAGCCCATCAGGAAGCGGACCTCGTCCGGCGAGCGCCGCCAGTTCTCGGTGGAGAAGGCGTACGCCGACAGGTAGGGCACACCCAGCTCGATCGCCCCCTCGACGGTGTCGAAGAGGCTGTATTCGCCCTGCTCGTGGCCCTTGGTGCGGGGCAGTCCACGCTCCTTGGCCCAGCGGCCGTTGCCGTCCATCACCACGGCGACGTGCTTCGGCAGCGCCTCGGCGGGCAGCGCCGGTGGCCGGGCGCCCGACGGGTGCGGGGTCGGCGGCACCGGCGTCCGCCGGTCGGCCCTCAACGATCGGATCACTCGGTCATCTCCTTGTCCCCACCCTCCACGCCGACCCGGGGCGGCGGCACCCGGCCACCCGGGGCACCCCCGTCGTCCCCCGTCGGCCCGCCGCCCACCGGGCCGGTGTCCGGCGCACCGGGCGTCGGGCCACCCCGGTCGACCAGCGGCAGCGAGCGTAGCGCGCGTTCCAGGTGCCACTGCAGGTGCGCCGCGACCAGGCCACTGCACTCCCGGCGTACCCCGGTGGCGGTGGCGTCGGCGACCTGCCAGTCGCCGCTGGTGAGGGCGGACATCAGGTCGATGGTGGCCGGCGCGGGGTGGGCCGCGCCGGGTGGCCGGCAGTCCGGGCAGACCGCACCCCCAGCGGGTACGGAGAACGCCCGGTGCCGCCCCGGGGTGCCGCAGACCGCGCAGGCGGTCAACGCGGGCGCCCACCCGGCGAGGCTCATCCCGCGCAGCAGGTAGGCGTCGAGCACCAGCGTGGTGGCGTGCTCACCCCGGGACAACGCCTTGAGCGCGCCGAGGGTGAGCTGGAACAGCCGCAGCGACGGTTCCCGCTCGACGGGGGTGAGGCGTTCGGCGGTCTCCGCGATCGCGCTGGCCGCCGTGTACCGGGGGTAGTCCCCGAGGAAACGTTTGCCGTACAGGTCGATGCCCTCGACCTGGCTGACGCTGTGCAGCGAACTGCCGGTGTTGCCCTTCGGGTCGCCGGCGAGTTGCAGGTCGACGTGGCCGAACGGTTCCAGCCGGGCGCCGAACTTGCTGGTGGTGCGGCGTACCCCCCGGGCCACCGCGCGCAACCGGCCGTGCCGGCGGGTCAGCAGCGTGATGATCCGGTCGGACTCGCCCAGCTTCTGCACGCGCAGCACCACCGCGTCGTCGCGGTAGAGCTGTCGGCGGTACCCGGCCATCCGGTCATTCTCCCTCGGGGTGGGAAATCAGGGTCGGCTCGGGGTGGGCCCGCGCTTCGCCCCCGATGTGCCGCAGGTGGCGACGGTCGTAGGTTGCTGGGCATGGCTCTTCCCCGCAGCGCGGTCGCCCTGGGTGCGACCGCCGCCCTCATCCTCGTCACCGGGTGCGACACGCTCTCCTTCCGGCGGCTGGACTTCGACACCACCGAGGCGGCGAAGATCGCCCGGATCACCGTACGGCCCGGCTCCGGGGACGTGGTGGTCCGGGCGACCGGCCCCGCCACCGGCGTACGCGTCAAGCGGGTGCTCCGTTACCAGGGTGACCAGCCGGACACCACGTACGAGATCACCGGTGACGAGTTGGTGCTGGACACCGAGTGCGGTCCCCGCTGCTCGGTGTCGTACGAGGTGACCGCCCCGCCCGGGGTGCGGGTGCAGGGGGAGACCGGTTCGGGTGACGTGGACCTGAACAGGATCGGCTCGGTCGACTTCACCCTCGGCTCGGGCAACATCCGGATCATCGAGGCGGCCGGCCCGGTGCGGGCCGAGACCGGGTCGGGCAACATCGAGGTGCTCAACGTCACCGGCCCGGTCGACCTGCGGGCCTCCTCCGGCGACGTCACCGGCACCCGGCTCGGTGGCGACGTCTCCGCCGAGACCGGTTCCGGCAACATCACGCTCACCCTGAGCAGGCCGGCTTCGGCGCGGGCCCACGCCGGCAGCGGGGACGTCGAGCTGACGGTGCCGGCCGGCCGGTACCGGGTGAAGTCGAATGTCGACTCGGGGGACACCGAGATCGGGGTCACCAACGACCCGGGCGCACCGCTGGTGCTGGACCTGGAGGCTGGCAGCGGAAACCTGACGGTCGTGCAGCGCTGAGCGGGTGGCGTACCTCAGCGGGCCCTGATCTCGGCGGTGTCGGCCTCGGGTGTCCGGGGTGCCGGGACGCCGGGCGACGCCGTCGCCGGGCGGGGGTGCGGGCGGCCGGGGACCAGTTCGGGGCGGCGGTGGGCCGCCACGTCCTCCACCCAGCCGACCAGCAGGGTCACCACCGCGACCAGGAGGAAGACCAGCACCACCCGGATCGCCAGCCCCCACGGGTCCCGGGGTGACCAGCCGACCAGGCCCACCAGCGGGGTGAGCGCCACCACGAAGGGCATGTGCCACAGGTAGGCGGTCAACGCGCGCCGGTTCGCCACCGTCACCAGCCGGCTGAAGATCCGGTTCCGGTCCACCCAGGCGGCGGTGGCCGGGGCCCGGCCGATGACCACCAGGATGAACGCCGCCGACCACAGGGCGTTGCCCAGCGGGATGTCGTTGAGGTCGTAGCCGCGCGGCCCCGGGTGGGTGAGGATCCACGTCGTGCCGGCCCCGGCCAGCAGCACCGCCACCGGCACCAGCACCCGGTCGGCCAGCCGGCACAACATGCCGTCGTGGTGGGCGAAGCCGAGCAGCCAGGCCCCGAAATAGAGGCCGAAGGCGCGCAGCACCGCCGAGGTGGTCGGTAGGAGACCCACCTCGATCGCGACCAGCAGCAGGTAGGGGGCGGCCAGGGTGGGCAGTGGGGCCCGGCGGAACAGCCACAGCGCCACCGGGGAGGCGAGCAGGAACCACAGGTAGTCCCGCAGGTACCAGATCGGGCTGAGCGCGAGCCCGCCCCAGTAGTTGGCGGGCGGGTCGGTGATCGGGAACAACCAGATCACCACCCGGGGGGTGAACTCCAGCCCGGTGAGCAGCATGGCCGGCACGAAGATCACCGCCACCACCCACAGCGAGGGCAGCAGACGGCGCAGCCGACGCCGTAGCGCGGACACGCCGTACCGGTCCATCGACGCCGCCATCAGCGACCCGGCCAGGGCGAACATGATCGACATCGCCGGGAAGATCAGCGTCAGCGTGGCCAGCCCGGTGACGTGGTAGACCACGACCCGGACGATGGCCAGGAAACGGAGCAGGTCCAGATATCGGTTACGCATCAGGCTGCATCTATGTCGGGGACGGATGAACGTCCCCTACCCTGCGCACCCGACCTGTGAAACCGCTGCTAATCGGGGCCTGACGTGAAACTTCCCATATCGGTGTCCGGATTTCACCCCGGCGTACGGGTCAGAAACCCAGCTTGCGCAGCTGCTTCGGGTCCCGCTGCCACTCCTTGGCCACCCGCACGTGCAGGTCCAGATAGACCCGGGTGCCGAGCAGCTCCTCGATCTGCTTGCGGGCGGTGGTGCCGACCTCCTTGAGCCGGCTGGCCCGGTGGCCCAGCACGATCGCCTTCTGGCTGGGCCGCTCGACGTAGACGTCGGCATAGATCTTCATGAGCTGACCCTCGGGGATCATCTCCTCCACCACCACGGCGATGGAGTGCGGCAGCTCGTCGCGGACCCCCTCCAGGGCCGCCTCCCGGATCAGCTCGGCGACCAGCACCTGCTCCGGCTCGTCGGTGAGCATGTCGTCCGGATACAGCTGCGGCGACGGCGGCAGGTAACCGGTCATCACGTCGACCAGGGTGTCCACCTGGTGCCCGGAGACCGCGCTGACCGGCACCACGGCGGCGAAGTCGGCCAGCTCGCTGACCGCGAGCAACTGCTCGGCCAGCCGCCGCTTGTCGACCAGGTCGGTCTTGGTCACCACCGCGAGCACGGTGGCCTTCAACTCGCTCAACTCGCCGCTGATGAACCGGTCGCCCCGACCCACCGGCTCGTCGGCCGGAATGCAGAGGCCGATCACGTCGACCTCCGTCCAGGTGGTGCGCACCAGGTCGTTGAGGCGCTCACCGAGCAGCGTCCGGGGCCGGTGCAGGCCGGGGGTGTCGACCAGGACCAGCTGCGACTCCGGCCGGTGCAGCACCGCGCGGATCACGTGCCGGGTGGTCTGCGGCTTGTTGGAGGTGATCGCGATCTTGGTGCCGACGATGGCGTTGGTCAGCGTCGACTTGCCGGCGTTCGGCCGCCCGACGAAACACCCGAAACCCGCCCGGTACGGCCGCTGCTCCACGCCGGTCACTCGACCACCGTGCCGAGGACCGTGCCATCCGGGGCGGCCACGTGGATCGGCGCGTCCGCAGCCAGATCCCGCACCGCCGCGTGCCCCGCCCCGTCCAGGGTCGACGCCTCGGTCACCACCGCCGCCGCCTCCAACCGGCTCGCCCCCGCCGCCGCCGCCGAGGCGACCGCCAACTGGAGCGCCGTGACGGTCAACGAGGGCAGCGAAACGCTCGCCGCAGCGTACGTCCGGCCGTCCTGGTCGCGGACCGCCGCGCCCTCCACGGCAGCCACCCGGGCCCGGGCGCCACGGGCCAGCACGACCAGCTTGCCGTCCTCGGCGCTCAACTCGGCCGGATCGGACGGGGTGGGCCGGGCGGCCGGCACGGCGGGTGTCTCAGGCATCGGCGGGTTGCCTCTCCTCGGTGCTGTTCTGGTTGTCACGGGAATCGGGGCCCCCGGTCGACGGCACCCGGCTGACCAGCACGCTGTCGATCCGGTTACGTCGGCCGGTGGTGCCCTCGGCGACCAGCTTCAGGCCGGCCACCTCGGCGTCGGCACCCGGGATCGGCACCCGCCCCAGGGCCTGCGCCAACAGGCCACCGACCGTCTCCACCTCGTCGGTGGGCAGGTCGGTGTCGAACAACTCGCCCAGGTTCTCCACCGGCAGCCGGGCGGTGACCCGGACCGCACCGTCGGCCAGGTGCTCCACCGGCGGGCGCTCGACATCGTACTCGTCGGTGATCTCACCGACGATCTCCTCCAGGATGTCCTCGATGGTGACCAGGCCACCGGTGCCGCCGTACTCGTCGACGACGATGACCAGGTGGTTGCGGGCGGCCTGCATCTCCGACAGCAGGTCGTCGACCGGCTTGGACTCCGGCACGAACGTCGCCGGTCGCATCAGCTCGGCCACCGGGGTCTGGTGCGCCCGCAGGTCACCACCCCGGGTATGCCGGATGAGGTCCTTGAGATAGAGCACACCGAGCACGTCGTCGACGCTCTCCCCGATCACCGGGATGCGGGAGAACCCGGAACGCAGGAACAACGCCAACGCCTGGGAGAGGGCCTTGCCCTCCTCGATCCACACCATCTCGGTGCGCGGCACCATCACCTCCCGGGCGATGGTGTCGCCGAGCGCGAAGACCGAGTGGATCATCTGGCGTTCGCCGTGCTCCACCACCCCCCGCTGCTCGGCCAAGTCGACCAGCTCCCGCAGCTCCACCTGGGTGGCGAACGGCCCCTCCCGGAAACCGCGCCCCGGGGTGACCGCGTTGCCGATCAGGATCAGCAGCGAGGCCAGCGGGTTGAGCGCCCGGCCCAGCCAACGCACCAGCGGCGCCACCGCCCGACCCACCGCGTACGCGTGCTGCCGGCCCAGGGTGCGCGGGGCCACCCCGACCACCACGAAGCTGACCACCGTCATCGCCCCGGCAGTCACCAGCGCCGCCCGCCAGCCCGCGCCGAAGCTGTCCACCGCCACCAGGGCGACCAGGGTGGTGGCGGTCAGCTCCGCGAGCAGCCGGAGCAGCAGCAACAGGTTGAGGTGGCGGACCACGTCACCGGCGACGGCCTGGAGGGTACGCGCGCCGCGCGCCCCGTCGCGGGCCAGCTCCGCAGCCCGCGCCGGGGAGACCGCGGCCAGCGCGGCCTCGGTCATCGCGATCAGGCCGGCGAGCACCACCAGCCCGGCCGCGAAGAAGATCAGCTGAAGATCGGGAAGGCCGGCGGTCGGGCCGGCCGCGACTATGTCCATCACCGCGACCGGGTCGACCGCCAGCTGGCCAGCAACCGGGCCTGGAGGGCGAACATCTCCCGCTCCTCCTCCGGCTCGGCGTGGTCGTAGCCGAGCAGGTGCAGCACCCCGTGCACGGTGAGCAGGTGCAGCTCGTCGGCGGCGGTGTGCCCGGCGGTGGCCGCCTGCTTCGCCGCCACCTCCGGGCAGAGCACGATGTCACCGAGCAGGGCCGGCTCACCGCTGGCCGGGGCGCTCTCCCCCGGGCCGTGGTCGACGCTGCCCTCGTCCATGGGGAAGGCGAGCACGTCGGTGGGGCCGTCACCGCCCATCCAACGATGGTTCAGCTCGGTCATGTAGCCGATGTCGACAAGCAACACGGACAGCTCGGCGAGCGGGTTGACCCCCATCTCGTCGAGGGCGTGCCGGGCCACGGCGAGCACGGAGTCGGTGTCGACCTCGACACCGGACTCGTTGGCGATCTCGATGGACAACTGTCTTCCTCTGGTTGGTTAGCGGCGGCGGCCGGCCCGGCCGCCCTGGGCGGTCCGCCCCGGCACGGCGTGCACGCCCTGCGCCTGCTGGTTCTCCCGCTCGTCCCAGCGGGCGTACGCGTCGACGATCTCCCCGACCAGCCGGTGCCGGACCACGTCCGCGCTGGAGAGCTGGGCGAAGTGCACGTCCTCGACGTTCACCAGGATCTCCCGGACCACCCGCAGCCCGCTGGCCGTCCCACCGGGAAGGTCCACCTGGGTGACGTCACCGGTCACCACGATCTTGGAACCGAAGCCCAGCCGGGTGAGGAACATCTTCATCTGCTCGGGCGTGGTGTTCTGCGCCTCGTCCAGAATGATGAAAGCGTCATTTAACGTCCTTCCCCGCATATAGGCCAGCGGGGCGACCTCGATCGTGCCGGCGGCCATCAGCTTCGGGATGGACTCCGGGTCGAGCATGTCGTGCAGCGCGTCGTAGAGCGGGCGCAGGTACGGGTCGATCTTCTCGTTCAGGGTGCCCGGCAGGAAGCCCAGCCGCTCGCCCGCCTCGACCGCCGGCCGGGTCAGGATGATCCGGCTGACCTGCTTGGCCTGGAGCGCCTGGACGGCCTTCGCCATCGCCAGGTAGGTCTTGCCGGTGCCGGCCGGGCCGATGCCGAACACGATCGTGTTGGCGTCGATCGAGTCGACGTACGTCTTCTGGCCCAGCGTCTTGGGGCGGATGGTGCGCCCGCGCCGGGAGAGGATGTTGAGGGTGAGCACCTCGGCGGGCCGCTCGGTGCCGCCCTGTTCGAGCATGCCGACGGTACGCCGGACAGCGTCAGTGGTCAGGGTCTCGCCCTTCTCGATCAGTTCGAGCAGCTCGCTGAAGAGGCGCTCGGCGAGAGCATTGTCCGCGGGCGCACCGGTGATGGTGATCTCGTTGCCACGGACGTGCACGTCACTGGTGACCGAACGTTCGACGAGTCGCAGGATCTCGTCGCCCGCGCCGAGCAGGTTGACCATGATCTTGGCATCGGGAACCGTGATCCTGGTCTGCACCCGGGGCGGGCCGGGAGGTGGGGTGCCGGTCATAGGTCGGGCCGTGGGGCCCTGCGCCACCTGCTTCCATCTCGCGCCGTGCCCTGCTGGCACGGCGTGCGGACGATACGCCTATCGTATCCGCTCCGCACCGGCGGCACCGCGTCGAATTTCCCGGCCCGGTCGCCCGGTCAGGCCCGGAAGTCGTACCGGTCGAAGGTCTCCTGGTGACGGGTGAAGCGGTAGGTGGCCCAGTGCATCGCGACCACCGTGCCGTCAGCGTCCCGGGTAAGCCGCAGCAACTCCCCGACCTCCCGCCCGGCGACGGTCCGGAACACGTCAGGCGACTGCGGCGTCGGCGCGAAGACCGCCGGGGGCCGGCCCACCGGATCGTCCGCGCCCCGGGCCCGCAGCGTCCCCTCGTGCCAGCTGAAGACGTACTCGAATCCCTCGCCCCACCAGCGGCCCAACACCCCGCGCAGCGGCCCGGGCGCACCCGTGCCCGGACGCCACGGCGGGATGTCCGCCGGGTCGTGCTCGGCGGCGGCGGCCAGCAACCGGTGCGGCAGCTCCAGCACCTGCGCCGCCGTGCCCGAGGAGGCGAGCACCGCGCAGCCCATCGCGCCGGCCGTGCCGTCACCACCGCGCCGGCCGTAGACCCCGGCCAGGAAACCGGGCATCGCGCCGTCGTGCCCCACGTGCACCACCCGGTCCGGGTACGGCACCAGAATCAGGCCGAGGCCGAAGCCGGCCTTCCAGGCCGTCTCGTCGGTGGTCGTCACCGGCCAGCGCATCTCGTCCAGGGTGGCCGGGGCGAGCACCGCCCCGCCCGGGTCGAGGGCCCCCGGGTCGGCCAGGAACGCCGCCCACCGGGCCATGTCCGTCGCCGTGCTCCACAACTGGCCGGCCGGCCCGACCGCCCCGAAGTCGGTCGGCGGCTCCGGATGCGCCTCGTCGGAGTACGCGTCGACCAGGAACCCGGTCACCGCCTGCGACCCCGGGTCGACCGAGGTGTCGGCCAGCCCCAGCGGGGTGAGCACCCGGTCGGCGAGCACCTCGGCCCAGGTGCCGCCCCGCAGCGCGCCGACCAGCCGGCCGAGCAGCGCCATGCCCAGGTTGGAGTAGTGGTAGCGGCGGCCGGTGGGCAGCACCCGCTCGACCCGGACCAGGTCGGCGATCAACTCGTCCACCTGCGGCGCGCGCAGCGTGTCCCAGACGTCCCCGTACGGCTCCCGTTGCAGCCCGGCGGTGTGCGACAGCAACCGGCGTACGGTCAGCTCGCCGTGCGCCGGCAGGTCCAGGTGCCGGCCCAGCGGGTCGTCCAGGTCGAGCAGGCCGTCGTCGCGGCACTGCAACACCAGCACGGCGGTGAAGGTCTTGGTGACCGAACCGATCCGGAACCGGCTGCGCGGGCCGAGCACGGTGTCGTTGCCGGTGCCGCCGACCTCGCAGGTCCACAGCGGACGGTCGGCCCGGTGCAACGCCACCGCCAGCGCCGGCACCCGGGCCTGCGCCTGGACCTGCCGGACCAGCCGCGCCAACCGGTGGGTGGCGGCCGGGCCGGTGCCCGGTCCCGCCTCGGACGTCACACCGGTCTCCGATCGTCGACGACCGTCACGTCGCAGGCCGGGTCGCCGGCGGTGGTCACGCCCGGCCCCGGGCAGCCTCCGCAGGTCACGCCAGGTCCCGGGCCAGCATCGGTCCGAGCGGCGCGCCACCGAGCAGGTGGGCGTGCACGTGGAAGACCTCCTGCCCGCCGTACGCGCCGGTGTTGAACATCAGCCGGAAGCCGTCGCCGGTCAGCCCCTCGTCCTCGGCCACCGCGGCAGCCGTGGCCAGCACCTCACCGGCCAGCGCCGGGTCACCCTGGCCGAGCGTCGCCACGTCGGCGTAGTGCTCCTTGGGGATGACCAGCACGTGCACCGGCGCCTTCGGCCCGATGTCGCGGAACGCCAGGGTGCCGGCGGTCTCCTTGACGATGGTGGCCGGAATCTCCCCGGCGACGATGCGGCAGAACAGACAGTCAGCTCCCATCCCCCCACTCTAAAGACCACCCCCACCACCCCCACTCCCCCACCACCCCCACTCCCCGCCACCCCGACCCGCCCCATCCCCCGCCAGCCCACCCCACCCGGCCCAGCCCGCCGACCCCACCCAGCCCCGCCCCGCCCCGCCCCGCCTCGGCCAGCCCTCTCGTCCCGGTGATCAAGAGCTTTACGCCAATTTCAAGCCCCCAGATGACCCAAACCTCTTGATCACCAGCCACCAACGCCGAGGGTTGGGTGGTGGGCTCGGTGATCAAGAGGTTTAGGGCGGGATTGGGCTCGCGGATGACGTAAAGCTCTTGATCACGGGACGAGGGAGGTTGGCCGGGGCGAGGTGGGGCGGAGGTGGGGCGAGGGAGGGAGGGGAAGAGGGGGTTACCAGCGGGGGAGGCGGGTGGAGAGGACGGAGAGGGCGGCCACGCCGGCGGTGGAGGTACGCAGGACCGAGGGGCCCAACCGGACCGGGCGGGCGCCGGACTCGGTGAAGGCGGTCAACTCGGTCGGGGCGATGCCGCCCTCGGGGCCGACCACGAGGATGATCTCGCCGGTGGTCGGCAGCTCGACCGTGGTCAGCCGCTCCTCGGCCTCCTCGTGCAGGACGAACGCCGCGCCGGCCCCGGCGATCCGGCGGGCCACCGTGGCGGTGGACTCGTCCGGTGCTCCCGCCACCACCGGCAACCAGGCACGACGGGCCTGCTTGGCCGCCTCCCGGGCGGTCGCCGCCCACTTCTCCCTGGCCCGTACGCCCCGGTCGCCGCGCCACTGCACCACCGAGCGGGACGCCGCCCAGGGCACGATCTCGTCCACCCCGACCTCGGTCATCGCCTGCACGGCGAGTTCACCCCGGTCGCCCTTGGCGATGCCCTGCACCACGACCAGCCGGGGGACGTCCGCGTCGATGTACCCCCGGGAGGTGACGGTGAGGTCCAGGGTGCCCCGGCCGACGGCGGTGACCACGGCGGTGGCGGTGCCACCCCGACCGTCGGCGAGCAGCAGCTCCTCGCCGACGCGCAGCCGTTGCACGGTGGCGGCGTGGTGGCCCTCGGGGCCGTCCAGGATGAGCTGGTCGGCGGTGGGCAGCGACTCGACCAGGAACAGCGGCGCGGACACGCCGATCAGGCTAACCGGCCCGGCCCCCACCGCCCCGGACCGGGCCACCACCCGGACCAAGAAACCCAGACCGGGAAACCACCGGACCGGGAAACCGTCCGAGGGCCGAGCTGACCGGAGCCGGCCCGGGGTCAGGCGTGGCCGTTGAAGGCGTCGCGCATCCGGGAGAAGAAGCCGCCCTGCTTGCTCAGCTCGGCGACCTCCTCGCCCCGGGTCTTGGCGAAGTCCCGCAGCATCTTCTCCTGGTCGGCGTCGAGCTTGGTGGGGGTACGCACGTCCAGGTGGACGTAGAGGTCACCCCGGCCGGTGCCCCGCAGGTGCGGTACGCCCCGGGCGCGCAGTCGCAGCGTGCTGCCCGGCTGGGTGCCGGCCTTGACGTCGACCGTCTCCTCGCTGTCGAGCGTCTTGATGGTCAGTCGGGTGCCCAGCGCGGCGGCCGTCATCGGGACGGTGACCCGGCAGTGCAGGTCGTCGCCCTTGCGGGAGTAGACGTCATGCGGGCGCTCGTGGATCTCGACGTAGAGGTCACCGGCGGTGCCGCCGCCCGGGCCGACCTCACCCTGCTGGGCGAGCCGGATCCGCATGCCGTCCTCGACCCCGGCGGGGATCTTGACGGTCAGCGAGCGGCGGGTCCGCACCCGGCCGTCGCCGGCACAGGTCGGGCAGGGGTGCGGGATGGTGGTGCCGTAGCCCTGGCAGACGGTGCACGGGCGGGCCGACACCACCTGGCCGAGGAAGGTCCGCTGCACCGACTGCACTTCGCCCCGGCCCCCGCACGCCTCGCAGGTCGCCAGGTGGGTGCCGGCTGCGGTGCCCGCCCCGGAGCAGGTGGTGCAGAGCACTGCGGTGTCGACGGTGATTGGGGCCTCGACGCCGAAGGCGGTCTCGTGCAGGTCCAGTTCCAGCCGCAGGATCGCGTCGGCTCCGGGGCGGGTACGCGGGCGCGGACCGCGCGCCCCACCGGCCGCACCACCGAAGAAGGCGTCCATGATGTCCTGAAAGCCGACGAACGGGCCGGCCCCACCGGGGCCACCCGGGCCACCGGCGCCCCCTCCGCCCGGGGCGAGCGGGTCGCCGCCCAGGTCGACGATCTGCCGCTTCCGGTCGTCCGAGAGGACCTCGTACGCGGCGTTGATGTCCTTGAACTTCTCCTGTGCCTCCGGGTCCGGATTGACGTCCGGGTGGAACTGCCGCGCCAGCTTGCGGTAGGCACGCTTGATCTCGTCATCGGAGGCTTCCCGGCCGACGCCGAGAATGCCGTAGTAGTCCCTGGCCACTGCGTTCCGTGTCCTCATGTTCGTCTCGCGTTGCGCCGGTCGGCGGCCGGAGCCGGCCGTCGGCCCTGACTGGTCAGTTCTGGGCCAGCAGCTCGCCCACGTAGCGTGCCACGGCCCGCACCGTGGCGATGGTGCCGGGGTAGTCCATCCGGGTCGGGCCGAGCACGCCCAGCCCACCGACGATGGTGCTGCCGGGGCCGTACCCGGTGCTGACCACCGAGGCGGCCCGCAGGTTGTCGACCTCGTTCTCGTCGCCGATCAGCACCCGGGTGGTGCTCGGTTCGGCCTCGCCGATCAGCTTGAGCAGGACGACCTCCTCTTCGAGCGCCTCCAGGATGGGTCGCAGCGAACCCTGGAAGTCGAGCAGGCCGCCCCGGGTGAGGTTGGCGGTGCCGGCGAGCGCCAACCGCTCCTCGGTGCGCTCGACGAGGGTCTCCAGCAGCACGGTGGACAGGGTGGTCATGGCCCCGCGCAGGTGCGGCGCGGACTCCTCGACCAGCGCCTGGACCAGCGGTGGGGTGTCGGACAGCCGACTGCCGACCAGTTTCTCGTTGACCAGCCGGCGCAGGTCGGTGACGTCGTCGGCGGGGACCGGCGTGGGCAGTTCGACCAGCCGCTGCTCGACCCGCCCGGTGTCGGCGATCATGACCAGCATCAGCCGGGTGGTGGAGATCGGCACCAGCTCCAGGTGCCGCACCGACGAGCGGGCCAGCGACGGGTACTGCACGACGGCGACCTGCCGGGTGAGCTGCGCCAGCAGCCGTACGGTGCGGTGCACCACGTCGTCGAGGTCGACCGCGCCGACCAGGAACCGCTCGATGGCCCGACGTTCGGCGGGGCTGAGCGGTTTGACCCGGGAGAGCCGGTCGACGAAGAGGCGGTAGCCCCGGTCGGTGGGCACCCGGCCGGCGCTGGTGTGCGGCTGGCGGATGTAACCTTCCTCCTCCAGCACCGCCATGTCGTTACGGACGGTCGCCGGGGAGACCCCGAGCTGGTGCCGCTCGACGAGCGTCTTGCTGCCGACGGGCTCCTGCGTGGCGACGTAGTCCTCGACGATCGCCCGCAGCACGGCGAGTTTGCGGTCGTCGAGACCCATCTCCCACCTCCTGTCGCACGGCGACCGGACTTCTGACGCGTCCGGCGAGCGCTCTGGCACTCGACTGTAGCGAGTGCCAGTCTACGACGGCAGTACCGCCGCTGCGTTGATCAACGACGGACCGTCGGTGCGACCGCCCCGGTGGGTTGCCGGCGTGGCCGCTGACCGAATGTCGAGGCCAACCTCACCAGTGTCGCTCTGGTGCACCCTTGCCAGCAGCCCCTACCGTGACGGGCATGACTGAACCACCTCGCCCGCCCGGCGCGGGGGACGGCTACCCGCCGGACCCGAACGCTGGCCAGGGCTCGCCATATGAGCCGCCCACCGCACCACTGTCCGGGGCACCGGGTGCAGGCGGGTATCCCCCGCCCGGCGGGTATCCGCCGCCCACCGGCGACCAGCCGCCGTCGGGTGGCTACGACCCGTCGGGGGGCTACGGCCCGCCGGGTGGCTACGGCCCGCCGGGTGGCTACCCCCCGGCCGGTGGCGGATATCCGACCGCCGGCGCGTACGGCGCCCCGACCGGTGGATACGCCAACAGCGAGGACAAGACCTGGGCGCTGGTCGCGCACTTCGGCGGGGCCGCCGGCGCGCTGATCAGCCTCGGCCCGCTCGGCTTCGTCGCCCCGCTGATCGCCTACCTGGTACGCGGTCAGCAGTCGCCGGCCGTCCGGGCGCAGGCGTTGGCCGCGCTGAACTTCCAGATCCTCTGGTCGATCATCGCGTTCGTGCTGCTCTTCGTGAGCTGGTGCCTGCTCTTCCTGCCCAGCATCGCGGTCGTGGTGATCCAGATCCTGTTCGGGATCATCGCTGGCATGAAGGCCAACGAGGGTCAGGCCTACCGCTACCCGATGTCCACCAGTTTCATCAAGTGAACCCCGGCCGGCCGCTCCCCCGGCCGGTCGGGCACCACCGCCGGCCCCGGCCCGCCCCGCTGCGGTGCGCGGCGGGCCGGCGGGGCCACGCTCAGGGCAGCAGGTCGCGGACCACCGCGTCGGCCAGCAGCCGGCCCCGCAGGGTGAGCACCGACCGCCCCTGCGGGTAGGCCACCGGGTCCAGCAGCCCGTCGGCGAGCGCACGGGCGGCGGCGGCCCGGCCCGCGTCGTCCAGCACGTCCAGCGGCAGCCCGGAGGCGAGCCGGAGCCGCAGCATCACGTCCTCCATGTGCGCCTCGGCCGGGGTGAGGATCTCCCGGGCCAGGCCGGGCGAGTGCCCGGCGGCGAGCCGTTGCGCGTACGCGCTGGGGTGTTTGACGTTCCACCAGCGCACCCCGCCGACGTGGCTGTGCGCCCCCGGGCCGAGGCCCCACCAGTCGGCCCCGGTCCAGTAGAGCAGGTTGTGCCGGCACCGGCCCGCCTCGCTGCGGGCCCAGTTGGAGACCTCGTACCAGGAGAACCCGGCCGCGTCGAGGGCGGCCTCCGCCGCCAGGTAGCGGTCGGCCGCCACGTCGTCGGAGGGGTACGGCAGCTCGCCGCGCCGCATCCGGGCGGCCAACCGGGTGCCGTCCTCCACGATCAGGGCGTACGCGCTGACGTGGTCGACCCCGGCGGCGACGACCTGCTCCAGCGAGGCGGCGAAGTCCTCGGCGCGCTCCCCCGGCGTGCCGTAGATCAGGTCCAGGTTGACGTGGTCGAACCCGGCGTCGCGGGCCTCCCGGGCGGCCTCGGCGGCCCGGCCGGGGCGGTGGGTCCGGTCGAGGACCGCCAGCACCCCGGCGGCGGCGGACTGCATGCCCAGCGAGATCCGGGTGTAGCCGGCGGCCCGCAGGGTCTTCAGCGACTGCGGGGTGACCGACTCGGGGTTGGCCTCGGTGGTCACCTCGGCGTCGGCGGCCAGTCCCCAGGTGCGGTCGATGCCGTCCAGCAGGCGGGCCAGGTCGTCGGCGGGTAGCAGGGTGGGGGTGCCGCCGCCGACGAAGACCGTGTCGACCCTCGGTGGCGGGGCGTCGCCGAGCACCCGGGCGGCGAGCGCCAACTCGGCGAGCACGGTGTCGGCGTACGACTCCCGGCTGACGCCTGCGCCCAGCTCGGCGGCGGTGTAGGTGTTGAAGTCGCAGTAGCCGCAGCGGCTGGCGCAGAACGGCACGTGCAGGTAGACGCCGAAACCGCGCGCGCCGACCTCCCGCAGGGCGGTGGTGGGCAGTGCGCCGTCGACGGGAACGGTCTCACCATCTGGAAGGACGCCGGGCATGGCCACTAGTGTGCCCGGCATGACCTCTCCCGACCGACTCGTGCGGGTCGCCACGGCCCGTGGGGTGACCACGCTCACCCTGGACAGCCCGCACAACCGCAACGCGCTGTCCACGGCGCTGATGACCGAGCTGCTGGCCGGGATCGCCGCGGCGGTCGCCGACGACGCGGTCCGGGTGGTCGTGCTGGACCACACCGGTCCGGTCTTCTGCTCCGGGGCGGACCTGAAGGAGACGGCGGCGGCGTACGCCAGCGGGTCGGTGCCGGCCGGGATGCTCGGTGACGTGCTGGTGGCGGTGCGGGAGTGCCCGAAGCCGGTGCTGGCGAAGGTGGCCGGGCCGGCGCGGGCCGGCGGTCTGGGCCTGATCGCGGCGGCGGACCTGGCGGTCTGCGCGCAGGAGGCGACGTTCGCCTTCACCGAGGTGCGGATCGGGGTGATCCCGGCGGTGATCTCGGCGACCGTGCTGCCCCGGCTGCATCCCCGGGCCGCTGCCGAGCTGTACCTGACCGGCGACACCTTCGACGGTGGGCGGGCCGCCGAGGTGGGCCTGGTGACCGCCGCCGTGCCGGCCGCCGAGCTGGACGCGGCGGTGGCCGGGTACTGCGCGTCGCTGGTCCGGGGGGCGCCGGGGGCGTTGGCCGGGACGAAGGAGTTGCTGCGCCGACCGCCGGCCACGGACCTGCGGGCGGAGATCGCCGACCTGTCCGCCCGCTCCACCGGTTACTTCCTGTCGGCCGAGGGCCGCGAGGGCGTGGCGGCGTTCCGCGAGCGGCGGGACGCCGCCTGGGTACCGACGGATTGAGCTGGTTTCTTCCGATTCCGTGCGGGAACGTGAACCGGTCGACCGACCCGGGGTCCCCGGATGACGACGTAGGCTGGCTCCGACCCTGAAACAGGAGGTGCGGGTGCGGACACGGACATTCGTGGCAGCCGGTGTCGTGGTGGCGTTGTTCGCCATCGTCGGGGGCTGGGGAGTCCGTCAGTTCGACGGGGAGCTTCGGCTCCCCATCGCGGGCCGCAGTTGCACCGTTCAGGCCGACGGCACCGTGAAGCTCGACGCCGACCAGATGGCCAACGCGGCCACCATCGCCGCGATCGGCATGCAACGGCAGATGCCCGAACAGGCCGTGGTGGTCGCCCTGGCCACCGCCTACCAGGAGTCGGGGCTGCGCAACCTCACCCACGGTGACCGGGACTCGCTCGGCCTCTTCCAGCAGCGCCCCAGCCAGGGTTGGGGCACCCCGGAGCAGATCCGCGACCAGCGGTACGCGGCGACCCGGTTCTACAAGGCGTTGAAGAAGGTGCGCGGCTGGGAGCGGATGGAGGTCACCGACGCCGCCCAGGCGGTGCAGCGGTCGGCGTACCCGACGGCGTACCAGAAGTGGGCCGACGAGTCCCAGGTGCTGGCGCGGGCCCTGCTCGGCGAGGCGACCGGCGCCGTGGCCTGCACGGTGGGGCGTACCCCGGTGATGCGCGGGCAGGCGGCGGCGGCTGAGCTGACCCGTGGCCTGACCCTCGACTGGGGTCTGCCCGACGCCGGGGCGGTGGCCGAGCTGACCGACGTGACGGTGCCCGCCACGGACGTCCGCGACGGCTGGCGGTACGCGCACTGGTTGGTCTCGCACGCCCCCGACCACGGGGTGAAACGGGTCCGCTTCGACGGTCTGGAGTGGAGCGCCGACAACGGCCGGTGGGCGAAGGTCTCCGACGGCCGGCCGACCGAGGCGAGGGTGCTGGCCGAGGTCTTCGCCGACCGCGCCTGACGGGTCGACGGGCCGGTGCGGTCAGCCGGCGACGTTCAGCCGGCGACGCACCTTCTCCCGGGTCGATTCGGGCAGGTCGGGGACGTCGAGCAGCCGGGGCAGCAGTTCCGGTTCCAGGCTGGTGGCCCGGAACACCTCGCCGATGGTGACGCCGTGCGCCGGCCGGTCCACCACCTCGACCGGGTCGCCCGCGCCGACCTCGCCGTCGCGCAGCACCCGCAGGTACGCCCCGGGCATGGCCCGGACGGTGAACCGCTTGATCAGGTCGGGCACCCCCCAGAAGCCGGCGAAGGTCAGGCACGGGGTACGCGGCTTGGTGACCTGGAGCAGCGCCGACCCGACGGCCCAGCGTTCGCCGATCACCGCGCCGGTGACGTCCACCGCCCAGGTGGTGAGGTTCTCCCCGAAGCCGCCGGGGCGGATGTCGCGGCGCAGCTCGGCCGACCACCAGCCGGCGTCCTCCTGGGCGTAGGCGTAGACCGCCTGGTCGGGGCCGCCGTGCTGGGCCCGCTCACCGATGAAGTCACCGACCACCCCGTCGGCGCGCAGCAGCACCGGACCGTCGACCGGCCGCTTGTCGATGCCGCTGCGTCCGCTCGCGTCGCCCGCCCACTGCGCCTGCGTCACCACGCCGAGGTTCACCGCCGCCACCCTGCCCGTCATGGCCCCAGGGTACGGCCGGGCGCGGGTGGTCACCGTCCCGGCTCAGCCCTTGACCGCACCGGCGACCAGACCGGAGACCATCCGCCGCTGCACCAGCAGGAAGAAGACGATCACGGGGAGGGTGAACAGGGTGGAGGCGGCCATCACCGATCCCCAGGCGGTGTCGTCCCGGCCGAAGAAGAACGTCATCGCCACCGGCAGGGTGTAGCGGCTCTGGTCGTTGACGAAGGTCAGCGCGAAGATCAGCTCGTTCCAGGCGGTGATGAAGGAGAAGATGCTGGTCGCCACCAGGCCCGGCGCGACCAGTGGGAAGAGGACCTTCCGGAAGATCTGCGACCGGCTCGCCCCGTCGATCGCGGCGGCCTCCTCCAGCTCCTTGGGCACCGCCGCGACGAAGCCGCGCAGCATCCACACCGCGAACGGCAGGGAGAAGCCCAGGTAGGTCAGGATCAGGCTGGGCAGGGTGTTGTAGAGGCCGAGCCGCTGGATCATCAGGAACAGCGGGATGACCAGCGCCTCCAGCGGGATCATCTGCACCACCAGCAGCAAGATCAGGAAGGTGGTCCGCAGCCGGAACCGGAACCGGGCCACCGCCGTCGCGGCCAGCAGCGCCACCAGGCCGCTCAGCACGACCGTGCTCACCGCCACCAGCACGCTGTTGAGCAGGAAGTCGCCGAAGGTCACGCCCGGGATCAGGTTGCCGGTGAGGATCTCCCGGTAGTGCTCCAGGGTGGGGTGTGCCGGCACCGGCCGGGGGGTGGCCGAGAAGATCTCCCGGTTGGGCTTCAGCGAGGTGGCGACCATCCAGTAGACCGGGAAGACGGCGAAGAGCGCCACCAGCAGGCCCGCACCGTTGAGGGCGACCTTCTTCACGACTCGTCCTCCTGCCTGAGCACCATCCGGACGTACAGGCCGGTCACCAGCAGCAGGATAAGCGTGAGGATGACCGCGATGGCCGAGCCCACGCCGTACCTGGGCGGTGGGGAGAACGCCTCGGCGTACGAGTAGATGGCGAGCATGAACGTCGGCCGGTCCTGGGTGCCGCCGGCCAGGACGAACTGCTGGGTGAAGACCTTGAAGTCCCAGATGGTGGAGAGCACCACCAGGATGCCGAAGACCGGCCGCAGCAGCGGGAAGGTGATCTTCCAGAACACCGTCCACGGGCCGGCCCCGTCGACCCGGGCCGCCTCGTGCAGCTCGCTCGGTACGCTCTTGAGCCCGGCGAGCACGCTCACCGCGATGAACGGGAACGAGTGCCAGACCACCACCAGGGTCAGGATCGCGAAGAACAGCAGCGGCGAGTTGAACCAGCCGTAACCCGACCAGTCGGTGCGGCCGAAGAGCGCCTGCGACAGCCCGTCGGGCAGGGCGTTGAACGCCCAGGTGACCAGGCCGGAGGTGTCATCGAAGATCCATTTCCAGACGATCGTGCCGGTCAGCGCCGGGGTGGCCCAGGCCAGCATCACGCAACCGGCCACGAAGGTGGCCATCTTCCGGCCGAGCCGGTGCAGCAGCAGCCCGACCAGGGTGCCCAGCACCATCGTCAGCAGCACGTTCGCTGCGGCGAAGAGCACCGTGTTGCGCAGCACCGTACGGAAGAACGGGTCGCCGAGGATCTGGGTGTAGTTCGCCAGCCCGACGAACGGCCACTCCCGGTCCCCGCGCAGCTGCCGGACGTTGTCGAGCCGGAAGAACGACATCGTCACCACCTGACCCAACGGCCAGAGCAGCAGCACCCCGATCACGACCAGGCAGGGCAGCAGGAGCAGGTACGGCAGGCGGTCCACCCGGGACCGTCGCCGCGCGGGGGTCTCCCGCGCGGCGTCCGTCCGGGTGTGCTCGGTCAGCGTGCTCACTTGGCGTTGAGGATGCTTTCCATCTCGGCGGCGGCGTCACCGGTGGCCTGCTCGACCGATTTCTGCCCCTTGATGATCGAGCTGTTCATCGCCTGGGTGACCGTCTTCGTCCGGCTGACCTCCACCCACTTGGGGGTCAGCGGCGTCACCCGGGTGCGCTGCATGGTGCTGGCGAACGCCGACATCAGCTTGTCGTCGGCGTAGTTCCCGCCCTGCACGAGGTCGGCGTAGACCGGGAAGAACCCCAGGCTGCCGGCGAAGGTCTGGGCGTTCTTCTTGTTCAGCAGCACGGTCAGGTAGTCCCAGGCCAGGTCCTGCCGCTTGCTGTCGCGCCACAGGGCGATGTCCGAGCCGCCGGCGAAGGCCGGGGCCGGCCTGCCGTCCAGGCCGGGGATCGGGAAGGTGCCCCAGACCTTCTCGATGTCGGGGTTGTCCTTCTTGATCGCGCCGGCCTGCCAGCTGCCGGCGAAGGCCATCGCCGCCTTGCCGGTGGCGAACTGGGTACGGGCGTCGATCTCGTTCCATCCGGCGGCGGCGGGCGGGGCGACCTTGTGCACGGTCACCAGGTCGGTCCAGAACTTCACCGCCTGCCGCGCCTGCGGGCTGGTGTAACCGGACTTCCAGGTGCCGCCCTGGTCGGTGGCGATCTCGCCGCCGGCACCCCAAAGGAAGGAGTAGAAGGGCAGCTCGGAGTTGCCGGGCAGGGCGATGCCGTAGGTGCCGGGCTTCTTGGCCTGCACCGCCTTGGCGACCGCGACCAGGTCGTCCCAGTTCTTCGGCGGCTGCACGCCGGCCTCGGCGAACCAGTCGGTGCGGTAGTAGATCGCGCGCACCCCGGCGTACCAGGGGACGCCGTACTGCTTGCCGTCGAGTTGCGCGTTGCGCACCAGGTCGGGCAGGACGTCCTTGCCGTCGGCCCAGCTGCCGAACCTGCCGGAGACGTCGGCGAGGGCCTCCTGGGCCGCCCAGCCCTGGGTCTCGGTGTTGCCGAGTTCGGTGACGTCCGGGCCCTCGCCGCCGGCGAGCGCGGCCTGGAACTTCTTCGGCGCCTCCAGCCAGGGTATGTACTGGACCACCACGTCGGTGTCGGGGTGCCGCTGCCGGAACTCGGTCTCGACGCCGTCGAGGAACGTCGTCTGGGCGTCGCTCCCCTCGCCCATCATCCAGACCGTCAGCTTGCTGTCGTCGGCGGCTTCGTCGTCGCCGGAACCGCCGCAACCGGCGAGCACCATCGCGGCCGAGGCCACGATGGCGGTGACCGGGGCCAGCCGTTTCCACCTGTTCACGCCACTTCTCCCTCGCGCTGTCCGGCATTTACCTTCTCAGCCGCACCCTAGTAGGAAAATTTCCTTTACGACAGGGGTGGGTGCCGCCCCGCGCGAGCGGACCGTCGACGGCACGGCGGCGGACGGCGGGGCGTTCGGCGAGGCGACCGTATCGCAGGCGGGGGCCGCTCTGGCAGGCCCCGCGACGACCCGTCGGGATCGATGGTCACCATCCGGACGAGCGGATGCCCGCCCCCGAACCGGGGGCGGGCATCCGCTGAGTTGGTCCGCGCCGGCCGGTCACCGACCGGCGGGCGGGGTCACCGGTGGCTGACGCCCCGACGACGACCCACACCGGCCACCAGGGCCACGGCGATGGCGGCGAGGACGACCTGCACCAGCAGCTCGGTCCAGTCGATGCCGGCGGTCTGAGTGGCGATGCCCATCGCCCGGGCCAGCACGGTGCCCAGCAGCGCGGCGCCCACACCGATCAGCATGTGCAGCCAGATCGGCATGTTCTGGCGGCCCGGCACGACCAGGCGACCCAGAGCGCCGATGATGAGACCGACGACGAGCGCGGTGATGATGCCCCAGACGGTGAACTCCACGGCCGTCCTCCTTCAGTAGATATGTCGTTGGTGAGTGTTTGTTGCTGTGGTGATCGATAGGTTCCCGAAGCGGAGAATTTCCAAACCGACTCCGGTAACGATCTGGTCTAGACCGCCCGCCACCGGCGACGACCCCCGGCCGCCCGGCCCCGTACGCCAGCGGGCGCCCGACCCCGTGGGGGTCGGGCGCCCGCTCAGCGGTGCCGCTTGACTTACCGGTGGGTGACGCTGCGGCGGCGACCCACACCGGCCACCAGGGCCACGGCGATGGCGGCGAGGACGACCTGCACCAGCAGCTCGGTCCAGTCGATGCCGGCGGTCTGAGTGGCGATGCCCATCGCCCGGGCCAGCACGGTGCCCAGCAGCGCGGCGCCCACACCGATCAGCATGTGCAGCCAGATCGGCATGTTCTGGCGGCCCGGCACGACCAGACGGCCCAGAGCGCCGATGATGAGACCAACAACGAGCGCGGTGATGATGCCCCAGACGGTGAACTCCACGGTCGCCCTCCTCCTGAAGATTGAGTCACACGGTATGTGTGGTTCCTGTCGTGACAGCTAGATTCCCGACCCGCCGGAAAACCAAACCGACTCACCACCACACATGTCGCCGCACGTCGATCGAACACCGCTGCGTCGGTTCGCCGGCCGTCGATGTCCGTGCAGCTCAGGGCACTCGCGCCAGCCCATCCGGCAGCGACGCCGGGGCGGAAAAATTCGTCCGTACGACACCGGGGCGCGCATGCCGACGGCCGGCGGCCCGGTCGGAACACCGGGTCCGCCGGCCGTCGTGGGACACCTGGACCGGCCGTGCCGCGCGGGCGCGGCCGAGCCGACGGGCCGGGCGTACGCGCCCGCTGCGGGCGGCTACTTCTTGCCGGCCGGCTTGGCGTCGCCGGAGTCCGAGGAGAGCGCGGCGATGAATGCCTCCTGGGGCACCTCCACCCGGCCCACCATCTTCATCCGCTTCTTGCCCTCCTTCTGCTTCTCCAGCAGCTTGCGCTTACGGCTGATGTCACCGCCGTAGCACTTGGCCAGCACGTCCTTGCGGATGGCGCGGATGGTCTCCCGGGCGATCACCCGACTGCCGATGGCCGCCTGGATCGGCACCTCGAACTGCTGGCGCGGGATCAGGGTGCGCAGCTTCGCCGCGATCGTGGTCCCGTAGTTGTACGCCTTGTCCTTGTGCACGATCGCGCTGAACGCGTCCACCGGCTCACCGTGCAACAGGATGTCCACCTTGACCAGGTCGGACGCCTGCTCGTCGGTGGGCTCGTAGTCCAGCGAGGCGTAGCCCTTGGTGCGGCTCTTCAACTGGTCGAAGAAGTCGTAGATGATCTCGGCGAGCGGGAGGGTGTAGCGCAGCTCCACCCGGTCGGCCGAGAGGTACTCCATGCCGAGCAGGCTGCCGCGCCGACCCTGGCACAGCTCCATCACCGCGCCGACGTAGTCGTTCGGGGTGAGCACGCTGGCCCGCACCACCGGCTCGTACACCTCGGCGATCTTGCCGGTGGGGTACTCGCTCGGGTTGGTCACCACGATCTCCTGGCCGTCCTCGGTGATGGCCCGGTAGACCACGTTCGGGGCGGTGGAGATCAGGTCGAGGTTGTACTCCCGCTCCAGCCGCTCCCGGATGATCTCCAGGTGCAGCAGGCCGAGGAAGCCGCAGCGGAAGCCGAAGCCGAGCGCCCCGGACGTCTCCGGCTCGTAGTCGAGCGCGGCGTCGTTGAGCTTGAGCTTGTCCAGCGCCTCACGCAGGTTGGGGTAGTCCGAGCCGTCGATCGGGTAGAGGCCGGAGTAGACCATCGGCTTGGGGTCCTTGTAGCCGCCGAGCGCCTCGGTGGCCGGCCGGGCGTTGATCGTGACGGTGTCACCGACCCGGGACTGCCGGACGTCCTTGACACCGGTGATCAGGTAGCCCACCTCGCCGACGCCGAGCGCGTCGGCCTTGACCATCTCGGGCGAGATGACGCCGATCTCCAGCAGCTCGTGCACGGCGGCGGTGGACATCATCTTGATCCGGTCCCGGGCGCTGATCCGGCCGTCGATGACCCGGACGTAGGTGACCACGCCCCGGTAGACGTCGTACACCGAGTCGAAGATCATCGCGCGGGCGGGCGCGTCGGCGTCACCGACCGGCGGGACGAACTGCCTGACGATCTCGTCGAGCAGGTACGGCACCCCGTCACCGGTCTTGCCGGAGACCCTGATGCAGTCGGCCGGGTCGCCGCCGATCAGGTGGGCCAGCTCCTCGGCGTACTTCTCCGGCTGGGCGGCCGGGAGGTCGATCTTGTTGAGCACCGGAATGATCTTGAGATCGTTCTCCAGCGCCAGATAGAGGTTGGCCAGCGTCTGCGCCTCGATGCCCTGGGCGGCGTCGACCAGCAGCAGCGCCCCCTCACAGGCGGCCAGCGACCGGGACACCTCGTAGGTGAAGTCCACGTGGCCCGGGGTGTCGATCATGTTGAGGACGGCCTGCTCACCCGTCCGCTCGCCCTCGCGGATGGTCCACGGCATTCGGACGGCCTGGCTCTTGATGGTGATGCCGCGCTCGCGCTCGATGTCCATCCGGTCGAGGTACTGCGCGCGCATCTGCCGGGGATCGACCACGCCGGTCAGCTGCAACATCCGGTCGGCCAGGGTCGACTTCCCGTGGTCGATGTGGGCGATGATGCAGAAGTTCCGGATGCGCGCCGGGTCGGTGGCACCAGGAGCGTTCGCGCCGGGATCGAGCGTCGGTGGCACAGCGGTCCGTTCTGGTCGGCTGACGGGAGCGGGCCGACGCACGCCGGCCCCCTCTATGCTCCCACGTCGCCGCGAACCCGGTCCGATCACTCCTGGGGTACCCGGACCGGACCCGACGCGGCAGGGCCCGGCGGGGTGCACTCCTCGGCCACCTCGACGGAGAGGGCGGGCCCGGCGGGGTTCACTCCTCGGGCGGCTCGACGAAGAGGGCGGCGAGCTTCGGCAGCCGACGGCGGGCCTCCTGCTCGTCGTCGAAGTCCCAGAAGTCGTTCAGGTCGGGCACCGGCACCCGGTCCCGCTCCGCCGGCAGGTCGGTGGCGGTCGCCTTACGGTAGGCGTCCCACGGCACCGCCAGCATGTCCTCGCACTCGAACTCCTCACCGCTGAGCGCCGCTGACCGGACCCGGGGCACCTCGGCCAACGAATCCGGCGCGGTCACCGCGGCGGCGAAGACCGCCCGCCCCTGGGTCATCAGCCAACCCCGGAAATACTCGAACCCGTCGTCGGAGCAACCCCCGTTGATCAGGTACGCCGCACCCCACAGGTCGACCCGGTAGGAAGCGGCAAGCACCCGCTGCTGGTGGTGCGCGTACCCGACGATGTCCTGCGGGGTGCGTTCGGCGAGCAGCGCGACCGCCCGGGCGGCGACCGCGCCGGCCTCGCCCCCGCCCCCGGCCCGGGCCTGGTCGATCAGCTGCCAGAAGTCGTCGGTCCTCATGGCCTGGAGTCTCCCAGACCCCCGCCGGCACCCGGTCGACGCCGGGCCACCGTCGTCCCGGCCGGGGCGCACGCGCCGCGCGGGTCGGCGGTCCACCCGGTTCGGCCCGACCGGGCACGATGGTGGGGTGTCCACGACGCCGCCGCCGTACCACCGCACCGCCGTGCGGCCCGACTGGCGGGAGCTGCCCGCCGGCCTGCGGGACGCGGTCACCGCCCGGCTCGGTGCGCCGGTGGTCACGGCCCGGACCGCGACCGCGGGCTTCACCGGCGGCTTCGCCGCCGTGCTGGAGACGGCAGCCGGCACCCGGGTCTTCGTCAAGGCCGCCGAGTTGGCCCGGCAACGCCACCTGGCCGACTGGTACGCCCGCGAGCTGGCCGTCCTCGCCCGGCTGCCGGCCGGCCTGCCGGTCCCCCGCCCACGCTGGGCGCTCGACGCGGCCGGTTGGTACGCGGTCGGCCTCGACGCCCTGGACGGGCGGACGCCCCGCCTGCCCTGGGACCCGGCCGACCTGGCCGCCGTGCTCACCGGCTACGCCGAGGTGGCCGCCGCGCTGGTCGACCCGCCGGCCGCACTGACCGCCCTCGGCCTCCCCCGGCTGGCCCAGCTGGCCCGCGACGACATCCTCTGGTGGGGTGAGGTGGCCGCCGGCCGGGAGCCGATGCCCGCACTGCCCCCGGCGGCCCGCGACCGGCTACCCGACCTCGTCGCGCTGGAGTCCCGGCTGCCCGGCTACGCGGCAGCCGCACCCGGCCTGGCCCACGGTGACCTGCGGCTGGACAACGTGCTGCTCGACCCAGCCGGGCGGGCCTGGTTCTGCGACTGGAACTGGCTCTGCCACGGCCCCGCCTGGTTCGACCTGGCCGGCCTCCTGATCACCGGGTACGGCGACCGGGTGGACCTGGATGCGGCCTTCGCCGCCCACCCGGCGGCGGCCGACGCCCCGCCCGACGCCCTGGACGTGACGCTTGCCGCCCTCTGCGGCTACTACCTCACCGCCGCCGGCCCACCCTCAGCCGCCGCCTCCCCGCCGGCTGACGCTCTCCCGCCGATTGGCGGCCCCCCGCCGGCTGGCGGCCTCTCAACGGTCGCCGGCTCCTCAGCGGCTGATTGCCTCGCGGCGGCCAGCGGCTCTCCACCGGCCGGGGGCTCCCCACCGGCCGGGGGCTACCCGGCGGCTGCCCAGGGGGCGGGCGGCCCGGGGGCGGCGGGCCCGTCCGCGCTGCTGGGAGTGCATCGACGGTTCAGCGGGGAGCAGGCTCTGCGCTGGCTCGCCGCCCGGCAGGGCTGGTGGTGACCACCTGCCGTGCCGGGCTGGCCGGTCCGGGCGGGGGTGGGGCGTTTTGGCTCGTCCGGACCGACCTGGTAGCCTGGCTTTTCGCGTGGCGATGACGCATGCTCGTCGCGCGCGGTAATGCAGACCAAACCGAGCTATCAAGACGAGGCTGTCGCGTGGCGAACATCAAGTCCCAGATCAAGCGCAACCGGCAGAACGAGAAGCGCCGGCTGCGTAACAAGTCGGTCAAGTCGTCGCTGAAGACCGCCATCCGGAAGTTCCACGAGGCTGCGGAGGCCGGTGACGCCGAGAAGGCCACCGCCCTGATGCGTGACGCCGCCCGCAAGCTCGACAAGGCCGCCAGCAAGGGCGTCATTCACGCCAACCAGGCGGCCAACCGGAAGTCGGCCATCTCGAAGCGCGTCGGCTCGCTCTCGGCCTGACCGAGCGACCCAAACCCGACCGTAGGCCCCGGAGCAGTGCTCCGGGGCCTACGGCTTCGTACTTTCCGGGCCTCGACCCGTCGTCCGCGCTGCCCTGACGAGTCAGGTCTACCCGGGAGAGACGAGCGGCGAGTCGCGTCTACCCGTGGGAGACGGGCGGGGCGGCGGGTCGGGTCTACCTGCGGGAGACGGGCGGGGGCGGCGAGTCGGCCGGCTCCCAGCGGGCAGGTGCGGTGGTGACCATCGCGCCCGGCAGGGCGTAGGGCACCCGGGCGCGTCCGACCACCGGCTCGACCTGCCGCCGGAACCGGTCCCGCTCCTGCTCCGGCACCAGCGCCGCCGAGTGGACCACCCGCTCGGCGACCTCGTCGTTGAGTTTCACCATGACCGCCACCGCCATCGGCAGCACCGGCACCGCCCACCAGTTGACCAACTCGGCCAGGGCAAGAAGCACCGCGAGCGCCACCGCCCCCTCGAAGAAGAGGAAGCAGAGCACCCCACCCGGGTTGACGAAGCGCAGGCCGAGCAGCCGGGCGTAGAGCGGTCGGTAACGCTGGTCGTCCGCCGGCACGGTCGACCAGCCCGGCCGGCCGTGCCCCGTCACCGGGCGGGTGGTCCCGCTCACCGGCCGGTGCACGCCATCCACCTGCCGCAGGTGGCCGGCCGCCGGGCGGATCGGGCCGGTCACCGGGCGGTGCCCTGCCGGGCGGCGGCGACCGAGAAGACCGCCTTCTCCAGGGCGTACGCCCGGTCGTCGGCACCGCCCTTGACCGCCGCGTTGCACTCGGCCGCCGCCCGCATCGCCTCGACCAGCCCTTCCGGTGTCCAGCCCCGGGCCCGCTGCTGGGCATTCTTGATCTTCCAGGCGGGCATGCCGAGGGTGCTCGCCAGCTGGTACGGATCGCCCCGGCCGGCGGCTGCGACCCGGGCCACCGTCCGGACCCCGTCGGCGAGGGCGTCGGCGATCGGCACCGGGTCGACCCCGACGTGCAGCGCCCAGCGCAACGCCTCCAGCGCGGCGGGGACGTCGCCGATCATGGTGGCGTCGGCGACGGTGAAGCCGCTCACCTCGACCCGACCCCGGTAGTAGCGGGACACCGTGTCCGCGCCGATCCGCCCATCCGTGTCGGCGATCAGCTGGGAGCAGGCGGCGGCCAGCTCCCGCAGGTCGGTGCCGACGGCGGCGATCAACGCGTCGGCCGCGTCGTCGGTGCACCTGCCACCGCCCCGGCGGATCTCGTCGCGGACGAAAGCCACCCGCTCGCGGTGCCCCTTGAGCTTCGCCGCCGCGATGACCGTCGCCCCGGCGGCGCGCAGCCCGTCGGCGAACGCCTTGCCTTTGCCCCCGCCCAGGTGCAGCGCCACCAGTTGGACGTCCGGGTCGGGGTTCTTCGCGTAGCCGAGCAGGGCGGTGACCAGGTCCTTGCGGGCATCCTGGGCGGACCGCAGCACCAGCACCCGCCGCCCGCCGAACAACGACGGGCTGAGCATCTCGGCGATCTCGCCGACGGCCAACGCCCCGGCCTGGTATTCCCGGACGTCGACCTCGGGGTCGACGCTACGGGCCTTCGCCACGGCTTCGCTCACCGCGCGCGTGGCGAGCAGCTCCTCGTCGCCGAGGACGAGCAGAATAGGAGCAAGGTCGACGCCGGTCACGTCGCTCATCTTGGCACGCTCGGCGGCTGATCGTGCCTGCTCGTCGACGGCTGCGACGGCCCACCCCGCACTCAGCGCAAATATAGACATTTACCTTGATTGTCGGGCAGTGGGCGCAATATGGCTCTGATTCCTGATTTCCCTTCACCTTCGTCCGGCCTGCCCCGGGCTGGCCAGCCGCCCACCCCACCAACCGGGGCAGGCCCGGAAGCACCGTTTCGTCCCACCCGGGTCAGCGGCGACCCGGGGGCAGGCCCCGACCGACCACTGCCAGCCGGCCGGACCGCAGCACCACCGCCACGTCCCCGTCGGTGTCGGTACGCAGCACCCGGGCACCGGCTCGGGTGAGCCGATCCAGGATCACCGGACTCGGATGGCCGTAGTCGTTGTCGGCTCCCACCGGCACCAACGCGACCATCGGCCGGACCGCATCGAGGAAGGCCGGCTCCTGGTATGCGCTGCCGTGGTGGGCCACCTTGAGCACCTCGGCCCGCAGTTCCTGCGGCGGCGTCCGGTCCAGCAGTGCCCGCTGCTCCTCCGTCTCCGCGTCCCCCGGCAGCACGATGCGGACACCGGCCACGGTGGCCCGCAGGACGAGGGAGTTGTTGTTCGGGTCGGACCGGGTGCCCCGCATCGGATAGGGCGGACCGAGCGCGACCAACTCCACCCCACCCGACCGGTACGACCAGCCCGCCGCCGGCACCACCTGCCGCGCGGCACCGGCCGCGAGCGTCACCGACTCCCGTCCCGCCGCCGGCTCGGCCAACGCCGGGGCGACCACCATGGCCACCCGTCGGCCCCGGGACACCCCGGCCACACCCCCGACGTGGTCGGCGTGGAAGTGGCTGACCACCAGCAGCGAAACCTCCCGGACGCCGAGCCGGCGCAGGCAGCCGTCCACCGCCGACGGCTCCGGGCCGGCGTCCACCACCACCGCCCGGCCTGCCGTCACCGGCAACACGAGGGCGTCTCCCTGGCCGACGGCGCAGGCCACCACCACCCACCCGGGTGGCGGCCACCCGCTGGCGACCAGCCGGACCGGGAGGGTGCCCAGCACCACCGCCACCGCACCGACCGCCACCAGCCGGCGGACCAACGGGCGGCGGACGGCCAGCAACAACCCCAGGGTCAGCCCGGCCAGCAGCAACGCGCCCGGCAGTCCGCCCGGCCAGGGCAGGGTGCCGGCCGGCAGACGGGCCCCGACCCGGGCCACGGTGACCAGCCACCAGGCCGGCCAGCTCGCCAACCAGGCGGTGAACTCCGCACCGGCCGGCCACACCGGGGAGACGACCGCCGCCGCCACCCCCAGCACCGTGGCCGGGGCGATAGCCGGCACCACGAGCAGGTTCGCCGGTACGGCCACCAGGCTCACCGTGCCGGAAATGCCCGCCACCACCGGCCCGCAGGCGAGCTGGGCCGCCGCCGGAACGGCGAGCGCCTCCGCCAACCCCGCCGGTACGCCCCGGCGACGCAGCCCGTCCCGCCAGCCCGGGGCGAGCAGCAGCAGCCCACCGGTGGCCAGTACGGACAGCGCGAAACCGGCGTCACCGGCCAGCTCCGGGTCGACCAGCACCAGCACGGCCACTGCCGCAGCCAACGCAGGCAGGGTCGCCCGGGGACGCCCGGCAGCCAACGCGGCCAGCCCGATCGCCCCCATGGTGGCCGCCCGGACCACGCTGGGCGAGGGGCGGACCAGGACGACGAAACCGATCAGGGCGAGCCCACAGAGGATCACCGCCAGCCGGGGACCGGCCCGGACCCAGCGGGCCAGCAGCAGCACCGCGCCGACCACGATCGCCACGTTCGACCCGGACACCGCGTTGAGGTGGGTCATCCCGGTGGCGCGGAAGTCCTCCTCCACGGTGGCCGGCAACCGGCTGGTGTCCCCGACGACCAGGCCGGGCAGCAGACCACCCTGGTCGGGCGGGAGCGGGGCGCACGCGCGGTGCAGACCGGCCCGCAGGGTGCCGGCGGCACGCTGGAGCCACGGCGGTGGCCCGTGCCGCACCGGTGGACCGGGCACGCTCAGCACGGCAGCGGTGAGGTCACCGCCCCGGGGTGCGGCCAGCCGCCCCTGGGCGGTCAGTCGCTGTCCGGGCAGCAGACCACGCCAGGTCGGGTCGGTGGCGAGCACGAGCACGCGTACCGGGGCCCGCAGGCGGTGCCCCTCGGGGTCGGTGAGCGTGGCCAGGTCCGCCGTGACGAGCAGGGTCGCCGGGCGGCCGGGTGCGCCGCGTACCGGGCGGGGATCGTCGCGGAGCACCAGGTCGGCGGTGACCCGGGCCCGGTCGTCGACCAGGGCACGCACCGGGGCGGCGTCCCGCACGTGCAGGCGGGCTCCGGTGGCGGTGCTGCCACAGACCACGCCGAGCAACACGGCGACGGCGATCCAGCCGTACCGGCGGACCGGGGTGGCCGGGGTGCCCAGCACGCCGTGCAGATGCCCGGCGAGCAGCGCGGCGAGGACGGCGGCGGATGCGGCGAGCAGGACCGCCGTGCGGGTGGTGAGGTGCAGGCAGCTCAGCGCCGCCAGCCAGGCCGCCACCGCCAGCCCCGCCAGTCGCAGGTCGGGGGTCCGGTCGGAGGCAGGACCGCCGGGGTCGGTGAGCGGCGTCCCGGCCGGGGTCCGGTAGGGGGCAGGACCGCCGGGGTCGGTGGCCGGTGTGCAGCCGTCGGCAGCCGGTCCGCCCGGCCCTGGCCACCGACCGGCGGTGACGCCCCACCGATCCGGGAGCGGCCCGGGACCGCCGGTCGCACCGTCATCCCACCCGGGACCGCCGGTCACACCGTCACCAGGTCCTTGAGCTGCTCGTACCGGGCGTCGCCGATGCCGTCGACCTGACGCAGGTCGCCCACGCTGCGGAAGCCGCCCTGCTGGTCGCGGTGGGTGAGGATGCGTTGGGCGAGCACCGGACCGACCCCGGGCAACGCGTCGAGCTGCGCCAACGTGGCGGTGTTCAGGTTGACCCGGCCACCCGGCACACCCCCGCCCGGCGCGGCTGGGCCGGCCGCAGCGGCGTCCGGCCCGGTCGCGCCGGGCGGGGCGGTCACGCCGACCAGGATCAGCTCGCCGTCGGCCACCTTCCGCGCCGGATTGAGCAACGCCACGTCGATGCCGGGCAGGACACCGCCGGCCGCCTCGACCGCGTCGGCGACCCGCGCCCCGGCCGGCACCCGGACGAGCCCGGGGCGGCGTACCTTGCCGGCCACCGCCACCACCAGCTCACCTGTCGGCTTCGGGGCCGGGCCCGACGCGGACCCGGCGGAGGACTCCGGCCCGGCCACCGCCGTCGCCGTCGGGACCGGTTCCGCCTCGGGGCGCGACCGCCAGGCCCAGAACCCGGCACCGAGCACCACGACCACCGCCACGGCAGCCAACGCCCGGACACCGCGCCGGCCAGGGTCGAAGGCACCGGGGCCGGGCAGCCGACCGACCGACGCCGGGTCGTCACCGTCGGCGCGGGGCAGCCGGTCGGGGTCGAGTGCCTCGCGGCGGGGCAGCCGGTCGGGGTCGAGTGCCTCGCGGCGGGGCAGCCGGTCGGGGTCGAGTGCCTCGCGGCGGGGCGCCCCACCACCCGGGACCGGATCGTCCAGGTCTGCCTGACGCGACCGGTCGACAGCGGGAGGGTCGACGACGCGCGCGCCCACCCCGGGTGAACCGCCGACGGGGAGACCACCGACCTCCGGTGAGGCGGCCCGGCGGGATCTGGAGCCGCCGGCCGGGCCGGGCCGTCCGGCCGGCACCCCACCTGCGCCGTCGCCGGACGGTACGCGAAGCCCGACCGCCGGCCGGTACGGGCGGGGTGGCGGCTCCGGCGGCCCTGCCGCCCGCACCGTCGACACCCCGTCGGTCAGCCGGTACAGCCGTCGCCGCACCATGGTTTCCTCATCCTCCGACACGGCGCGAGGTTAGGCCGACGGACGGCACCCGCTCAGCCCGACGGAGGTCGGCTGTGGACGACGACGAGGGCTGTGGACAACCACCTGGCCATGGCCGGGATCTGCTATGGCACGGGCAGGCAGGACGTGTCGGCCCGTACGTACACCGGCCCTCATCCTCGGGCCCGCGCCCAGGCGACGACGCGGTCCGCCAGGTCCGCGTGCCGGTCGGGGTTGAGCTGGGTGAGTTGGCTCGCCGCCTCCTGCATCAGGGTGCCGAGGTAGACGAGCAGGGCGGTCCGATTTCCCCGGTACTCGACGAGGAGCGCGAGCTTGGCCGGCTGGCACGGCCACTCCCTGCCGCAGTTGCGGCAGCGGCACAGCGGGCGCATGGCGACGTGCGGTACGGGCGGACGGCCTGCTCAGTCGGATACGGGACGCCCTGATCAGGGAGAGCCTGATGCCGTGGTTCCGCGAGTGGGTCACGATCGAGCGGCAGGAGATCCTTGAGCGGGACAGTCCGCCACTGTTCGTGGCGGTGTTCGACTACACCGCCCTGGAGCGCCCGATCGGTGGCCAGAAGGTGATGCACGAGCAGTTGCTCCACCTCCGGGAAGTGGCGCAGCGGCCACGAGTCCACATTCGCCTGGTCCCGAAGGGCACGGGGGCGTACCACGGGCTGAACGGCGCCTTCGTGATCGCCACCCCGGCGGAGGGTGACGACGTCGCCTACCTGGACAACCAGCTACAGGGATCGATCGTCGAGCGGGCGGCGGACGTACACTCTCTGCGGCAGGCCTGGGAGTCTGTGCGCGCAGCGGCTATGCCCAAAGGGCCACCCTCAAGTTGATCTCGGAGGTGGCAGAGTCGTGGAGCTGACCGGCGCGATCTGGCACAAGAGCACGCGGAGCAGTGGCAACTCCGGCGACTGCGTCGAGGTGGCGGACAACCTGCCCGGTGTCGTGGCCGTGCGCGACAGCAAGGACCCGTCCGGCCCGGTGCTGGCCTTCGATCCGACGACCTGGCGGTCGTTCGTCGGGTTCGCCAAGCGCGCCTGACCCCGGCACGAAACGACCCGCTCCGCGCGCGGTACGGGCGGGAGCCGGCCATCGGTGCCGCTCACCCACCCCGCGTCAGGCCGGCCGGCGGTGGACCACGACGCTGGCCAGTCCCGGTCCGGCGTGGGCGGCGACCACCGCACCCGCCTCGGAGGCGTAGGTGTCGTGCAGGCGGTCGCCGAGCCGGGCGGTGAGCGCCTCGACCAACTGCTGGGCGCGTTGCGGGGCGGCGAGGTGGTGCACCCCGAGGTCCACGTCGGCGTCGCCGGCTGCCTCGACGGCCAGGTCGATCAGGCGGGCCACCCCCCGGCTGGCGGTACGCACCTTGTCGCGCACCACGATCGCGCCGTCCGGCATGTGCATGATCGGTTTGACTGACAGGGCGGTGCCGAGCAGTGCCTCGGCCGCGTTGATCCGGCCGCCCCGGCGCAGGAACTCCAGCGTGTCGACATAGAAGAAGATGGTCGTCCGGTCGACGGCGGCCAGCGCTGCGGCGCGTACCCCGGCCAGGTCGGCACCGGTCTCGGCGGCCGAGGCGGCGGCGAGCACCGGGAAGCCGAGCCCCATCCCGGCGGACCGGCTGTCGACGACCTCGACGCGGCCACCGACCTCGGCGGCGGCGAGCCGGGCCGCCGCCACCGTGCCGGACAGCTCCGCCGACAGGTGCACCGACACCACCCCGTCCGCACCGTCGGCCAGCAACCGCCGGTACGTCGTGACGAACTGGGCCGGCGACGGTCGGGACGTGCTCACCGAGACCCGCCGGCCGCCGAGTGCCCGGGTGGCGTCGGCGGGGAAGGTCTCCACCCCCTCCAGCCCTTCCGCTCCGTTGAGCACGACGGTCAACGGCACCACGGTCAACCGGTGCGCCCGCACCGGCTCGGGGGGCAGGTAGGCGGTGGAGTCGGTGACGACCGCGACGGACATGACCGGCACGCTAGCCGATGCCGGGGCGGGTCGCCCGCGCCGGCCGGCTCAGACCGGCTCGGACGACGCCGGCCGGGCCGGCGGGCCGACGTTGTGGGCGCGCAGGTGCCAGCCCCGGACGTCGTTGCGACGCAGCTCGGTCCAGTGGCAGTTGGCCAGTGCGCCGACGCTGCGCAGCACGTCATGGTCCCAGCCGAGCAGGTGACCGACGCCCTGCCGGGCCGCGCCGCCGTGGGTGGCGACCACGACCGTGCCGCCGTCGGCCAGCTCGACGGCGGCCAGCAGCGCCGTACCGACGCGCTTACCGAGGTCGTCGAGGGGTTCGATGCCCGCGCCCGGGTCCGGGTCGCCGGCCCGCCAGCGGGCGTACTCGGTGGGGAACCGTTCGGCCGCGTCGGTCAGGGCGAGGCCCTGCCAGTGGCCGAAGTGGCGTTCCCGCAGCCTCGCGTCGGGGCGGACCGGATGGCCGGTGAGCTGGGCGAGCGCGGCGGCGGTGTCGGCGGCGCGGCACAGGTCGGAGGCGACGACGACGTCCGGGCGCAGCGCCGCGAGCAGCGGCGCGGCGCTACGGGCCTGCTCCCGGCCGAGGTCGTTGAGGGGTACGTCGGTCTGCCCCTGGACCCGGCCGGCAGCATTCCAGTCGGTGTTGCCGTGCCGCCAGATGATCAGGCGGGTCATTCGGCGGCGGCACCCGTGGCGTCGGCGTCGACCAGGTCGCGGTCGACGAACGGGAGCTGCGGGCAGTCCTTCCAGAGCCGGTCGAGGGCGTAGAACTCGCGCTCCTCGGTGTGCTGGACGTGGACCACCATGTCGACGTAGTCGAGCAGCACCCAGCGGCCACCGCGCTCGCCCTCGCGGCGGAGCGGCTTGGCCTTCTCGGGCAGCTCCAGCAACCGCTCCTCGATGGCGTCGACGATGGCCATCACCTGGCGCTCGTTGGGCGCCGAGGCCACCAGGAACGCGTCGGTGATGGCGAGCTGGTCACCCACGTCGATGATGACGATGTCCTGCGCCTTTTTGTCAGCCGCAGCCTGGGCGGCGGCCATCGCCAGCTCGTGAGCGCGTTCGGAAACTGTCACCGTTCTCCTTCGATCAACCGTGCGACCCGTCAAGCGTCTCACACCCGACGCGGAGACGACTTGTCAGTTCTGGCCGGTTACCGGGACGAACTGGCGGTTACCGGGCGGAATCACTGCTGGTAGAGCCGTCGTTTCGCGATGTACTGCACCACACCGTCGGGCACCAGATACCAGACCGGTTCCCCCCGACCGACCCGGTCGCGGCAGTCGGTCGACGAGATCGCCATCGCGGGCACCTGCACCAGGCTGACCGTGTCGGCGGGCAGGTGCTCGTCGGTCAACGCGAACCCGGGCCGGGTGACCCCGATGAAGTGGGCCAACGCGAAGATCTCGTCCAGGTCTTTCCAGGACAGGATCCGCTCCAGCGCGTCCGCGCCGGTGATGAAGTGCAGCTGCGCCTTCGGGCCGTACTCGTGGTGCAGGTCACGCAGGGTGTCGACGGTGTAGGTGGGGCCACCACGGTCGATGTCGACCCGACTGACCTGGAAACGCGGGTTGGAGGCGGTGGCGATGACCGTCATCAGGTAACGGTCCTCGGCCGGACTGACCGGGGTGTCCGCCTTCTGCCACGGCTGGCCGGTCGGCACGAAGACCACCTCGTCCAGGCCGAACCGGTCCGCCACCTCGCTGGCCGCCACGAGGTGGCCGTGATGGATCGGGTCGAAGGTGCCGCCCATGATGCCGATCCGCCGGATGTCTTCCTCCACCCGATGATCGTAGGCCCGGCCCACCCCGCCTGAGCGGCCGGTGGGGATGCCGGGCATCCCCACCGGCCCCGTCAGGCGGCGGCAGCGGCGACCGCCGTCCGGGCGACCAGCGCCCGGCGCAGGTCGTCGGCGGCGTCGACGACGCTGCGCCGCAGCCCGGGGGTGAGGTCGTCCCGGCTGAGCAGGGCCGCGGCCGAGTCCAGGGTGGGCTGGGCCACGGCGTACCGGGGGAAGGCCAGCCGGGCGACCCGTTCGGCCACCCACGCGGTACGCCGTCGCGCCGCCGCCGGCATCTCGGTGAAGTACCGGTCGACGTACGTGCCGGTCAGCTCAGCCTGCTCGGGTTGCCAGAACCCTTCGGCCGCCGCCTCGACGAGCCGGTTGGAGCAGCTGGTGTCCCGGGTGATGATCTCCCAGGCGGCGTCCTTCGCGGCCACCTCGGGCCGGGCCGCCCGGCACCGGGCGGCCCGCTCGGCACCGGTGGCGCTGCGGTCGGCCGACGCCTCGGCGGCGATCTCGGGCTCGCCGGCCGCACCCAGCACCACCAGCCGGTGCAGCAGCGCCCAGCGCAGCTCGGCGTCGACGGCCAGCCCGGCCGGCACCTCCCGGCCCGCGAGCCACCCGGCCAGCAGGTCGGCGTCGGCGGTGGCGGAGAGCAGCCCCCGGGCAGCGGCCAGTTGCAGCGAACCGCCGGCCGGGGCGGCGGCGAGCAACGTGGCGCACGCTTCGGCCGTCCGCAGCAGGGCGGCGTCGCGGGCGAGCGGGTCGAGGTAGCGGTCGACCAGGTTGCGACTGCGGGCGAGCACGCTCTCGGCGACGGCCACCTCGGTCTCGGCGGGCAGGGCCACCGTCAGCAACGACACCACCGCCGACACCGGCCGCTCGCCGTCGGTCGCCGCGTCCAACGACTCCTCCCAGAGCAGGGCGCGGGCCAACGGGTCGGTGAGCGTGGGCAGCACGGTGCCGACCGCGTCCGCCGACGCCGGGTCGAGCCGGATCTTGGCGAAGGTGAGGTCACCGTCGTTGGGCAGGAGCAGGCCCTCGGCGACCCGACCGGTCAGCTCGGGCAGCTCGGTACGCCCCCGGTCGGCGGCCGGGTCGAGGTCGACCTCGATCCGTTCGGCCGCGCCGTCGGGGGTGTACCGGCCGACGGCGATCCGGTGCGGGCGCAGCACCGGGTACTCCTGCGACGCGGTCTGCACCACGGCCACCGAGGACCACCGGCCGTCGGCGTCCACCGAGGTCTCCGTCCGCAGCGTGTTGACCTGCGGTTGACGCAGCCACCGGGCGGCCCAGTCGGTGAGGTCCCGCCCGCTGGCGGCGCTGAGGTTGGCGAGCAGGTCGGCCAGGGTGGCGTTGCCGAAGCGGTGGGCGGCGAAGTGCCGGTTGAGCCCGGCCAGGAAGGCGTCGTCGCCGAGCCAGGCGACGAGCTGGCGGAGCACGCTGGCGCCCTTGGCGTACGAGATGCCGTCGAAGTTGAGCAGGCCCTGGGCGGCGTCGGCGACCTCGTCCGGAGCGACCGGATGGGTGGACGGGCGCTGGTCGGCGGCGTACCCCCAGGCTTTGCGGCGGATCGCGAAGGTCGTCCAGGCCCGGTCGAACCGGGTCGCCTCGGCGGTGACCCGGTTGCCCAGGTACTCGGCGAAGGACTCGTTGAGCCACAGGTCGTCCCACCAGCGCATGGTGACCAGGTCACCGAACCACATGTGGGCCATCTCGTGGGCGATGGTGGTGGCCCGCTGCTCCCGCTCGCTGTCGGTGACCGCCGAGCGGAAGATGTCGTCGTCGCGGATGGTGACCAGGCCCGGGTTCTCCATCGCCCCGGCGTTGAACTCCGGCACGAACGCCTGGTCGTACTTGACGAACGGGTAGGGCTCGGCGAAGAGCTGGTGGAAGCGGTCCAGGCACTGCTTGGTGACGGTGAGGATCTCGTCGAGGTCGGCATCGAGGTGGGTGGCCAACGACTGCCGGCAGTAGACGCCGAGCGGGATGCCGTCGTGGTCGTCCCGCCGGACGTGCCAGGGGCCTGCGATCAGCGTGACGAAGTAGCTGGCCAGCGGCGCGGTGGGGGCGAACTCCCAGCGGCCCGGGGCCGGGTTGGCGGTGAGCGGGCCGTTGGCGGCCACCGTCCACTCTGGCGGGGCGGTCACCGCGAGGGTCACCGGGGCCTTGAGGTCGGGCTGGTCGAAGGCGGCGAAGATGCGCGGCGCCTCGTCCAGGAACGACATCGCATAGAGGTACGTCGCCCCGTCGGCCGGGTCGACGAACCGGTGCATCCCCTCACCGGTGTTGGAGTAGGCCATCTCGGCGGTGACCGTGAGGGTGTTCTCCGCCGCCAGCCCGGTGAGGGGGAACCGGCCGTCGGTGAGCGCTCCCGGGTCCAGCTCCCGGTCGTTGAGCCGGACCGTCTCCAGGGTCGCGGGCTTGACCTCGACGAAGGTCTCGGCACCGGCGGTGGCCCGGAACCGGATGGTGGTCGTCGACCGGAAGCGCTCCTCGCTACCGGTCAGATCGAGGTCCACCTGATAGGACTCGACATCGATCAGTGCGCGACGCGCGGTCGCCTCTACACGGGTCAGGCTCGGCATCCGCTTATCCTGCCCGACGGGGAGCCGGCCGGGCTTCCCGATACGCGCGGCAATGGAGGATCAACAATGGGTCAGCACCCCAAGGGCGACTTCGACCTGTCCCGGGCGGTCTGGCAGCGAGCCGAGGGAGACACCTCCGACAGCGCGGTCGAGGTGGCCTTCGTGGACGACCTGATCGGGATGCGCAACTCGGCCGAGCCGGACGGCCCGGTCCTGGTCTTCACCCAGGCCGAGTGGGACGCGTTCGTCGCAGGCGCGCAGGACGGCGAGTTCGACCTCGACTGAGTGCCGGACGCCGACCCCCGGGCGGTAGGTGGCGAGACACCCTACCCCCGGGGGCACCGGCCCGGTGGGCGTCCGGCTGGCCATCGGGCGGCCGGCCGGTCGACCGGTGTCGGGCCCCCGGCTCACCCGTCCCCCTCGCCCCAGCCGAGCCCGCCCGGCCCGGGTGCGTAATGGAACCCCGGGTGGCCGGCGACGTCGACGCAGCGCTCGCCGTCCGGGCCGACGACGTGACAGAAGAGCCGCTGCGCGGCCCGCCAGGAGCCGGCCGGTGACAGGGCGGCCGAGGCCAGCACCAGCTCCGGGCGGAGCAGGCTCAGTGCCTGCGCGTACGCCACCGCCAACTCCCGGGCCTGCTCCGGCCCGTCGGCGGCGAAACCCAGGTGCACGGTGAAGTGTCGGGGTGGCCGACGGGGACGCCGGATCAGCGGCTGATCCGGCGGGCGGACCCCACCCGGCCCACCGGGCAGGTCGACCAGCCGCCGCTCCCGCCAGTACGGCGGTGTGTTCTCCCGCATCGGGCCTCCCCCGTCGTCGAACCGGCCCCCGTGGTGGCCGTACCGCTGAGCCAAGCAGGTTTCCGGCGTCGCGGGAGGGGCCAGCGGTCGCCCGGCTGCTGGCCCACAGCCGACCCGGCCCGCCGCGGTGGCGGGGGCCGGCCGGGGGATTCAATGCCCCAAACCCGGGTAGAACACCCAAGGCCGACCAGCCGGGTCCGCCCACCGTCACCGCGTCAGGAGAGCCCGATGGCCACCACCCCGGCCGACCGCAGCCCGGAGAGCACCCTGGCGTTCTTCCGCGAGGGCTACCGGTTCATCAGCACCCGGTGCGAGCGCTACGACACCGACATCTTCACCGCGCGGCTGCTGCTGGAACCGACGATCTTCCTACGCGGGCGGGACGCGGCGGAGCTGTTCTACGACACCGAGCGGTTCCGGCGGGCCGGGGCGGCACCCAAGCGGGGCCAGCGGACGCTGACCGGGCAGGGCGGGGTGCAGGGCCTCGACGGCGCGGCCCACACCGAACGCAAGGCCATGTTCATGTCGATCATGACCCCGTCGGGCGTCGCGCGGCTCGGCCAACTCTTCGCCGACCAGTGGCGCACCCGACTGGCGAGCTGGGGTGGACCCGGCCCGGTGGTGCTGCGCGACGAGGTCGGCCCACTGCTCCTGCGGGCCGTCTGCGCCTGGGCGGGCGTACCGCTGCCGGAGAGCGAGGTCGTCCGGCGCAACGCCCAGATGCAGGCCATGATCGACGGGCCGGCCGCACTGGGTCTTCGGCACTGGCGTGGTCTGCGCGGACGCCTGCGCGCCGAACGCTGGATCACCGACGTGGTGGAGCGGGTACGGATCGGCACCCTGGCCGCGCCGCCGGGAAGCGCGCTGGCGGTCATCGCCGAACACCGCGACGCCCAGGGGCGGCTGCTGCCCCGCCGGGTCGCCGCGGTGGAACTGATCAACGTGCTGCGCCCCACCGTGGCCGTCGACCGGTACGTGGTCTTCGCCGCCCTGGCCCTGCACGACCACCCGGCCTGGCGGGACCGGGTCCGCACCGGCGACGAGCCGACCGAGTGGTTCGTCCAGGAGGTACGCCGCTACTACCCCTTCTTCCCGGTCGCCTTCGCCCGGGTGCGGCACTCCTTCGAGTGGCAGGGACACCACTTTCCCAAGGACCGCCGGGTGCTGCTCGACCTGTACGGCACCAACCACCACCCCCGGCTCTGGCCCGAACCGGAGCAGTTCCGCCCGGAGCGGTTCGCCGGCTGGCGCGACGACCCGTACGGTTTCGTGCCGCAGGGCGGAGGCAGCCACCTGGGCGGCCACCGCTGCGCCGGGGAGTGGATCACCATCGAGCTGATGAAACAGGCGGTCGGTCTGCTGGCCGGGGCGATGGACTACCAGGTGCCACCACAGGACCTGGCCCTGGACCTGTCGCGGGTCCCGACCCTGCCCCCCAGCGGCTTCGTGCTCACCGGCGTCCAGCGCGCCGACTGAGCCGCCGGGCCGACTGACCAGTCCCGCCACCCGAACCCGACCGGGGAGCCGACCCGGGAGCCGGAAACCAGAAGCCTGACGTCGGGCGCCGGGCGCCGGGCGCCGGGCACCGGGCGTCGGGCATCGGGCATCGGGGACTGGAAGCCGGTAGCCGGGCGCGGGGTTGCCGGACACCGGCGGGTGAACCGAGGCGTACCGGGGAGCCACGCGGTTTGTCACGGCGCGGGTGGGGGATGCCCGGGGACCGCCGTCACCGGGAGGACCCTTGCCCGCCACCGTCACCCGCCGGGCCCGCCGCACCGGCCGGCACCGCCGTACCGGCACCTTCCAGGGCCACTGGTCGGCGGGCGGATGAGCGCCCCCGCCGCGCGGCCGGTCCCGGTCGGGTCCCGCCCGACCGCCACGCCGGGCGGCCCACCCCGGCTCCCCGTCGAGTACGTCCTACCGCTGTGCCACGGTGACGACGACAGCCCGGACGAGCTGACCGGCTACCTGCGCACGCTGGGCCGGCTGGTCGACGTGACCGTGGTCGACAGCTCACCGCCGGAGGTCTTCGCCCGGCACGCCGCCCGCTGGCACGGCCTGCTGCGCCACCTGCCACCCGATCCGACGGTGCACGGCGTCAACGCCACGGTGCGCGCGGTGCTGACCGGGGTGGCGGCGGCGCGGCACGAACACGTGGTGATCGCCGACGACGACGTCCGGTACGACGAGGCGGGGCTGCGGGCGGTGCACCGGTTGCTGGACGCCGCCGACCTGGTCCGCCCGCAGCACTACTTCCACCCGCTGCCCTGGCACGCCTGGTGGGACACCGGTCGGACCCTGCTCAACCGGGCGTTCGGCGCGGACCGGCCGGGCACCCTGGCGGTGCGGCGCAGCACCTTCCGGGCGATGGGCGGCTACGACCCGGACGTGCTCTTCGAGAACCTGGAACTGGTCCGCACCGTCCGGGCGTACGGCGGGACCGAGGCCAGCCCCGCCTGGCTCTACGTACGACGGTTGCCGCCCGGTGTGGCGCACTTCCGCAGGCAGCGGGTCCGCCAGGCGTACGACGACCTGGCCCGGCCGGCACGGCTGCTGGTCGCGCTGGCGGTGCTGCCCGGGGCGCTGACCGCGGTGCTGGCCCGCCGGCCGGGTCTGCTGGCCGGCGCGGCGGCCACTGCGGTGGCGGTGGCGGAGGTCGGCCGACGGCGGGCCGGCGGATCGGCGGTGTTCCCCCCGACCACCGCGCTGGCCGCGCCGTTCTGGCTGCTCGAACGCGGGGTCTGCGGCTGGCTCGCGCTGGCCCGTCGGGTGGGTCGCGGCGGCGTCCGCCACGCCGGTCGACGGGTCCGGCTGCCGGCCCACTCGGTACGGGCGCTGCGTCGCCAACTGACCCCGGTGGAGCCCAGCGACCTGACCCGGTGGATCCGCGCCGATCCCGCCACCCGGGGCCGCTGACCGGGCCTGACCCACCGCCCGGGCCGCTGACCGGGACTCACCCGACCACCCCGGGCCGCTGACCGGGACTCACCGACCACCCGGGCCGCTGACCGGGCCCGACCGGCCGGCCGGTCATGGGGTCCGGCCGCCGGAACCGGCCGTTGCCGGCCGGCCGCCACCGCGCGGGTGCCGCAGCAGGTGGTCGGGGTCCTTTCGTCGTTTCCCCCGCCCAGGGCCGCCACACCGCCCAGAATATGGAGATCGTCCGACCGTCGGCCCCTGGAGGTGACAGCGATGGCCCACGCCACGCGACGGCCCGCCCCGGCCGCCCCGAAGCCCCGGGTCCAGATGGTCGCCACCATCGTCGCGGCCGTCTTCCTGCTGCTCGGCATCCTCGGCTTCGTCCCCGGCGTCACCACCGGCTACGGGGAGCTGGCCTTCGCCGGCCACCACTCCGGCGCGGAACTGTTCGGGGTGTTCCAGGTGTCGGTGCTGCACAACCTGCTGCACCTCGTCTTCGGCCTGGTCGGCCTGGTGCTGGCCCGCCGGCTCGGCGGGGCCCGGCTCTACCTCACCGTAGGCGGGGTGCTCTACCTGGCGCTCTGGCTCTACGGTTTCGCCGTCACCCGGGACACCCCGGCCAACATCGTGCCGTTCAACGACGCGGACAGCTGGCTGCACCTCATGCTCGGCCTCGGCATGCTCGCCGTCGGCCTGCTGCTGTCCAACGACGCCGGCACGGGCGGTCGGCTGGACGTCCCACCCGACCGGGGCTGACCCTCGCGTTCAGGCCGCCACGGGCAGCCGCTTGGCGAAGCACACGCTGTACGGGTTGTCGACGTACTCGCCGTAGACCGGGATCGGCCGGTAGCCGCAGGAGGTGTAGAGGCCGATCGCAGCCGGCAGGTAACTGCCCGTCTCCAGGCAGAGCACCGAGTGGCCCTGCTGGAACGCCAACTCCTCCAGCGCGCTGAGCAACTGCCGGGCGATCCCCCGCCCCCGGTAACCCGGGCGGACGTACATCCGCTTCAACTCGCCGGTGTCGGCGTCGAGGGACTGGACACCACCACAGGCCACCACCCGGCCGCCGTCCACCACCACCAGGTAGCGGATGCCGTCGTGCACCACCGTGGCCTGCCCGTCCAGCCCGCCGTCGGCCTCGCGCAGCTCCCGCTGCTGGGCGGCGACCAGCGCGTCGACCTCCGGGTCGGTGGCGGGACGGGACTCGATCAGCATCACCCCACGCTAGGCCGGGTCCGTTTCGCGGAGGTTTCCGGAAAACGACCCGGGCCCGACCGGTACGGGGCTACTCCTCGTCCTCGTCGTCATCCTCGTCGTCGTCCGGCAGGTCATGCGGGGCCGAGGCCAGCTCGTCCTCGGGGCGCTGCCGGCGGGCCTTGCGGGCGGCCAGCCGCTCGGCCGCCGCGGGGCGCGACGACTTCTCCTCCAGCCGCACGTCGGTGCCCCGGTTGCCGGGGACGAAGTCGACGCCGGCATACAGGGTCGGCTGCCAGTCGAACTCCCGCTCGCCGATCCGGACCAGGTCACCGGGGCTCGCGCCGGCCTTGGCCAGCTTCTCCTCCACCCCCAGCCGGGCCAGCCGGTCGGCGAGGAAACCGACCGCCTCGTCGTTGTCGAAGTTCGTCTGGCGTACCCAGCGCTCGGGTCGGACCCCCCGGACGGTGAACGAGCCGTCGGCCGCCGCCTCGATGGTGAAGCCGGCGTCGTCGACCGCCGTGGGGCGGATCACGACCCGGGTCGGCTCGGCCGGCGGCGCGGCACGGCGGGCCTGGTCGACCAGCTCCGCCATCGCGTACGTCAGCTCCTTGAGCCCCTCCCGGGTGGCCGCGGAGACGTCGAACACCCGGAACCCACGCGCCTCGAGGTCGGGGCGGACGATGTCGGCGAGGTCCTGCCCGTCGGGCACGTCGACCTTGTTGAGCGCCACCAGCCGGGGCCGGTCGGCCAGCCCGCCGTACTCGGCCAGCTCCGCCTCGATGGTGTCGATGTCGGCCAACGGGTCCCGGCCCGGCTCCAGGGTCGCCGTGTCGACCACGTGCACCAGCACGGCGCACCGCTCGACGTGACGCAGGAACTCCAGGCCCAGCCCCTTGCCGGTGGCCGCACCCGGGATCAGACCCGGCACGTCGGCGACGGTGAAGGTGTGGTTGTCCACCCGGACCACGCCCAGGTTGGGCACCAGGGTGGTGAACGGGTAGTCGGCGATCTTCGGCTTGGCGGCGGAGATCACCGAGATCAGCGACGACTTGCCCGCCGACGGGAAACCGACCAGGCCGACGTCGGCGACGCTCTTGAGTTCGAGCACCACGTCGAGCCGGTCACCGGGCTCGCCCAGTTCGGCGAAGCCGGGCGCCTTGCGTCGGGCGTTGGCCAGCGAGGCGTTGCCCCGCCCGCCGCGCCCACCCCGCGCCGCCTCGAAGGTGGTGCCCACACCGACCAGGTCGGCCAGCACCGTACCGTCGAGGGTCTGCACGACCGTGCCGTTCGGCACCTTGATCAGCAGGTCGTGGCCCTTGGCGCCGTCCCGGTTCGAACCCGCGCCGCCCTTGCCGTTCTCGGCCTTCATGTGCGGGCGGAAGTGGAAGTCCAGCAGCGTGGTCACCTGCGGGTCGACCACCAGCGAGACACTGCCGCCGTGTCCGCCGTCGCCCCCGTCCGGGCCGCCGAAGGGCTTGAACTTCTCCCGGTGGATGGAGACACAGCCGTGCCCGCCGTCGCCGGCCTGCATGTGCAGGACGACCCGGTCAACGAACGTCGTCACGACGCCAATCCTTCCAGCGGGGTCCGGCCCCGCACCTGAAAACACCCCCCGGGCCCCGGCGCGACGGCGACGGGCACCCGGCGGTGGGAGCATCCCCCACCTGAAACGGCGAAGCGGGCCGGGACCCGAGGTCCGCGGCCCGCTTCGCCTTCGAGCTACTGCGGCACGATGCTGACGGTCTTGCGACCCCGCTTGGTGCCGAACAGGACCGAGCCGGCGGCCAGCGCGAACAGCGTGTCGTCGCCACCACGGCCGACCAGGTCACCGGGGTGGAACTTGGTGCCACGCTGACGGATGAGGATCTCACCCGCGCTGACGACCTGACCACCGAAGCGCTTCACGCCGAGTCGCTGGGCCGCGGAGTCACGACCGTTACGCGAGCTGGACGCACCCTTTTTGTGAGCCATTGTCCGACGACCTACTTCCCGCTGGAGATGCCGGTCACCTTGACCTGGGTCAACGGCTGGCGGTGACCCTGGCGCTTGTGGTAGCCGGTCTTGTTCTTGAACTTGTGGATCCGGATCTTCGGGCCCTTGGTGTGCGCGGCGATCTCGCCGGACACCGCGACCTTGGCAAGCTTCGCCGCGTCGGTCACCAGGTCGTCACCGTCGACGAGGAGCACCGCGGTGAGCTTCACCGCGTCACCGGGGGCACCGGTGAGCTTCTCGACCTCGATCACGTCGCCCTCGGCGACCTTGTACTGCTTGCCGCCGGTCTTGACGATCGCGTACATCGGAGGCGGACTCCCTGTCGTTGAGGCTGCTGGCGGTCGTTCCCATGGCAACTCGCCGGGTAGCTGTGACACCGGCAGCGCGGGCACGCGGGAACTCGGCACACCAAAGTGCGCCGCAGGAAAGAGTACGCCATCATCCACCCGCGCCCCAAACCGACCCCCCCCTGTCGAGCGGCCCTCCCGGCGGCCGGGCGGGTCGACCGACCACACCGCCACCGACCGCCGTCAGCGGGAGCAGAGCTGGTCCAGCCGCTGCTGGAGCCGGTCCAGCTCGGTCTCGTCGATCGAGTCGACGTCGGTGCCGAGCCGGCCGATCTCGGTGGCCAGGTCGGCGAGCAGGGCCTTCAACTGGGGGTCGGTGGCCCGGCCGGACTGCTGCCGCAACACGGTCCGCCACGTGGTCAGCGCCGTCTCCGCCCGCTTGCGGGCGGTGTCCGCCGCCGTGCTGTCGTTCGCGCCGACCGCCGCGATCATCTTGCCCAGTTCCTCGACGTAGGTGCGCACCGCCGTGGTCGACGCGGCCTCCGCGTCGGCGCACACCTGCGGCCCGTTGCCACCCGCCGGGGAACCGCTCACCACGGCGGACGGGACCACGGTGGCGGGGGTCACGGCACCGGACGGTTGGCCGGAGGTGGTCGGCGGGTCGGCCCGGTCGCCGGAGCACCCGACGCCGGTCAGCAGGACGGTGGCCACCACGATGGCGGCGGGCAGGCGGCGCATGTCATCTCCTAGCCGGGGTGCCCGATCGTATCGTCGGCCACCGGCACGGCAGGACCCCTCCCACCGGCGGTGTGCCGGGGAAGGGGTCCGGTGCTGCCAGGTGCGGGTCAGCCCGTCACGGCCGGGTACGGCGACGGGCACCGCCCCGGCGGGAACGACGCCGGCCCGTGCCGGCCTCCCCGCCGTCGTCGTCGCCGTCGGCCTCGCCGAGCGCGTCCGGGTCGTCCGCCCCCGCGAGCCGGGCCGACTCGCCCGTCTGGGCGTCGGCCACGGCCGGGGTCTGCGTCTCGTACCGGGACAGGTCGTAGCCCATGGTGTCGTCGTAGCCGGCGTCGACCGCCGGGGCGGCGACCTCGACGTCGGTGGCGTCGGTGGTCTCGACCACGGTCCGCTCCGCCGTGGCCGCCTTGCGGGCCCGCCGCCGCGACGACGCGCTGACCGGCGGCTCGGCCGCCGGGGCGGTGACCGCCGAGGCGACGGCCTTGACCCGGTCGCCCGCGCCGCCGTTGACGGCACGCGGCTTCTCCGGCACCGGCTCGGTGTGGATCACCAGGCCCCGGCCCTTGCAGCACTCGCAGGGCTCGCTGAACGCCTCCAGCAGGCCGGCGCCGATCCGCTTACGGGTCATCTGCACCAGGCCAAGCGAGGTGATCTCGGTCACCTGGTGCTTGGTGCGGTCCCGGCCCAGGCACTCGGTGAGCCGGCGCAGCACCAGCTCCCGGTTGGACTCCAACACCATGTCGATGAAGTCGATCACCACGATGCCGCCGATGTCGCGCAGCCGCAGCTGGCGGACGATCTCCTCGGCCGCCTCCAGGTTGTTGCGGGTGACCGTCTCCTCCAGGTTGCCCCCGGAGCCGGTGTACTTGCCGGTGTTGACGTCGATGACGGTCATCGCCTCGGTACGGTCGATCACCAGCGAACCACCGGAGGGCAGGAAGACCTTGCGGTCCAGCCCCTTGATGATCTGCTCGTCGATGCGGTACTCGGTGAACACGTCGGCGGTGCCGACGTACCGGCGCACCCGGTCGACCAGGTCCGGCGAGACGTGCGACAGGTACGACTCGACCATGCCGTACGACTGCTCACCCTCGATGACCAGCTCGCGGAAGTCCTCGTTGAACAGGTCCCGGACCACCCGGATGACCAGGTCGGGCTCCTCGTAGAGCAGCACCGGAGCGCCGCCACCGGTCGCCTTGGCCTGGATGTCCTCCCACTGGGCCTGCAACCGCTTGACGTCCCGGGCCAGCTCGTCCTCGCTGGCCCCCTCGGCGGCGGTCCGGACGATCACGCCCGCGCCGTCGGGGACCAGCTTCTTGAGCACGTCGCGCAGCCGCTTGCGCTCGTTGTCGGGCAGCTTGCGGCTGATCCCGGAGGCGTTGCCGTTGGGCACGTAGACCAGGTGCCGGCCGGAGAGCGCGACGTGGCTGGTCAGCCGGGCACCCTTGTGGCCGATCGGGTCCTTGGTGACCTGGACCAGCACCGAGTCGCCGGAGCGCAGCGCCTGCTCGATCGAGCGCGAACGCCCCTCCAGGCCGCTGCTGTCCCAGTTGACCTCACCGGCGTACAGGACGGCGTTGCGGCCCCGCCCGACGTCGACGAAGGCCGCCTCCATGCTGGGCAGGACGTTCTGCACCTTGCCCAGGTAGACGTTGCCGGCCATGGTGCCCGACGAGTTGCGGGTGACGTAGTGCTCGACCAGGACGCCGTCCTCCAGGACCACGATCTGGGTCCGGTCGCCGCGCTGGCGGACCGCCATCACCCGGTCGACCGCCTCCCGGCGGGCCAGGAACTCCGACTCGCTCAGGATCGGCGGCCGGGTCCGGCGCTGCTCCCGGCCGTCCCGGCGACGCTGGCGCTTGGCCTCCAGCCGGGTCGAGCCGGAGACGCCCTGCACCTCGTCGACGGCCTTGCGGGGCTCCCGGATCTTGACCACCGTGGGTACGCCGTCGTCGGCGCCACCCTCGACGTCCCCGGCACCCCGACGGCGACGCCGACGCCGACGACGGGTCAGCCCGTCCCCGTCGCCCTCGTCCTCGGCGTCGTCCCCCTCGGCCTCGGCCTGGGCCGGCTCCTCGATGTCGTCCTCGTCGGCGTCGTCCGCGCCGCCCTTGCCCCGGCCCCGACCCCGCCGACCCCGGCGGCGTCGTCGGCGCGCGGCGGCCGACTCGTCGTCGTCCTCGTCGTCGCCGTCGTCCTCGGCGCCCTCCTCGGCCTCGCCGGTGGGCTCCTCCACGACGGGCTCGACCGGCTCGACGGCCTCGACCGGCTCGGTCTCCCGGCGGCCACGGCGACGCCGCCGCCCGGTCTCGACGGGCTCCTCGGCGAGCTCCTCGACCGGTGCCTCGGCGACCGGGCCGGGCTCGACCACCCGGAAGGTGGGCAGCTCCTCCGGCTGCGGGGCCATGAACAGGACCGTCGGGGCGGCGATCGCGGCCCGTCGCCGACGGGTCCGCGGCTGCGGCTCGGCCGGCTCCACCGCCTCGTCCACGGCCGGCACGGCGACCCCGGGCGGCACCTCCCCGGTCCGGTTACCGGCCGCGGCCGGCGGCGTCGACACGGGGGTCGACCGGTCGGCTGCGGGCTCCTCCGCGACGGGCTCCCCGACCAGGGGCTCCTCGGCCTCGTCGGCGACGGTCGGCTCGGTCGGGGCAGCCGCCTCCACGGCGGGCTCCTCCGCCGCGACGACCGGCTCCTGAGCTGCGGCAACCGGAGCCACCGCCGCCGGAGCAGCAGGGGCCTCGGCGGCCGGCAGCGGCGCGGCCGGGGTCTCGGCGGGTGGCTCGGTCGCCGCCGGGGCGACGGCCTTCTTCCGCCGGGTACGGGTCACCTTCACCGGCGGGACGAGTTCCGCGCTGCCCTCCTCCACCCCGTCGGCGACCACCGGCTCCTCGGCCGCCTTGGCCGGGGTGGCCTTGCGGCGACGTCGGGTGGTCTTCGGCGCGGAGTCCAACTCACCGGCGACCGGGACGATCACCTCGGCCTGCTGTGACTCGTCGGTGGCCGAGGTGGCGGTGGCGGACGCCTCGGCGGGCGCTCCCCCGGTCAACTCCGGCTGGCTCAGCGGCGCGACCCGCCGTCGGGTGGTCCGCCGCCGGGTCGGGGGGGCCGCCGCGCCGTCCGGCGACGCCGCAGCGCCCTCCGGTGGCGTGGCGGCGGCTCCCGTGCCGCCGTCGACGGTGCTGTCGGCGGTGTCGCCGGCCGGCTGGGAACCGGTCCGTTCGCCGCCCTCGGGCTCGTTCTCGAGCATGGACGTTCTCCAGTTCTGGCGGCCCCGGGCGCGGGTGAGCGCTGCCACGCAGGATCGCCGCAAAAGTGTTTCCGCCGGGCACGCGACGTGCGCGACCGCCGAAGTCTGCCTGCCAGAACGCTGACCGACGGTCAGTGTTCTCCGATGGCTGCCCCGTCGCGATCCGCGTCCAACGGATCCACGATCGCACCCTGCGCCGTCAACACGCCCTGCGCCAGCCGGATCACCCTCGGGGAGACCGGCGGCTCCAGGGCGGCCACCACGCGGAGGCCGGAAAGGACGTCATCGGGTCGTACGGACGGGGTGACCTGCCGTACGACCAGTTCGAGTATCGCACATGACGAGTCCGCTGCCCCGGAAGGCGTCTCCCCCGGCGGCAGCACATCGATGTGGGTCACCGCGCCACGGGCGTCGAACGTCCGTCGGCCCTGCTTGGTCATCCGCTCGACCTGCACCTCGTCGGCGGCCACGAAGGCGGCCACCGCCCGTCGTGCCACGTCCGGGTCGACGTCGGGCAGCTCGATGCGCCAGTGCGACGCCTCGATCCGCTCGGCCAGGCTCCCCCCGGCGGCGACGACCACCTCCAGCACGTCGAGGCCCGGTGAGAGCGCCGCGTCGAGGGCCAGCCGCAGCTGCTCCGGGTCGACCGTCGCCTGGAGGCCGACCTCCAGGTACTCCGCCTCGCTGGCGACGCCGGTGGGGGCGGCGCTGGCGTAGGAGATCTTCGGATGCGGGGTGAAGCCCTGGGAGAAGGCCACCGGCACGGCGGCCCGGCGCAGGGCCCGCTCGAAGGCACGGGCGAAGTCCCGGTGGGAGGTGAACCGCAACGGCCCGCGCTTGGCGTACCGGATCCGGACACGCTGGACGACCGGCGCCTGCCCGCCCTCCGGCTGTGGTTTCCTGCTGATCGTCGTACTCCTCGGTCTGACGCCGGCCGGTGGTGCCGCGCCCCGGGTCGACCCGGGGCGCGAACTGCCGGTGACGATAGCTTCACGATCGTCGGAACGGGACGGGCGGCCCGCCACAGCGCGCCGGCCCCGCCCCGTCGGCGGTCACTGCTGGGCGCCGGTGGGCACCTTCAGCGCGGTGACCGGGGTGAGCGGCAGGAGCTTACGGCCGGTGGGCCCGATCTGGATCTCGGTGTCCATCGACGGGCAGACGCCGCAGTCGAAGCACGGGGTCCACCGGCAGTCGTCCTGCTCGTACTCGCCCAGCGAGTCCTGCCAGTCCTGCCACAGCCAGTCCTTGTCCAGGCCCGAGTCGAGGTGGTCCCAGGGCAGCACCTCCAGCTCGTCGCGCTGCCGGGTGGTGTACCAGTCCAGGTCCACGCCGAAGCCCGGGAGCACCGCGGCGGCGGCGTCCACCCAACGCCGGTACGAGAAGTGCTCGCTCCAGCCGTCGAACCGGCCACCGTTGCGCCACACCTCGTGGATCACCGCACCGACCCGGCGGTCACCCCGGCTGAGCAGCCCCTCGATCAGCGACGGCTCGCCGTCGTGGTAGCGGAAACCGATGGCCCGGCCGAGCGACCGGTCCGCGTTGATGGCCTGCTTGAGCAGCTTGAGCCGGCCGTCGATGACCTCGGGCCGCTCCATCGACGCCCACTGGAACGGGGTGTGCGGCTTGGGCACGAACCCGCCGATCGAGACGGTGCAGCGGATGTCCTTGGAGCCGGTGGCCGCCCGCCCGGCCCGGATCACCTCGTGCGCCATGTCGGCGATCTCGAGGACGTCGGCGTCGGTCTCGGTGGGCAGGCCGCACATGAAGTAGAGCTTCACCTGCCGCCAACCGTTGGTGTACGCGGTGACCACCGTGCGGATCAGGTCGTCCTTCGACACCATCTTGTTGATGACCTTGCGGATCCGCTCCGACCCGCCCTCCGGGGCGAAGGTCAGCCCGGTCCGCCGTCCGTTGCGGGACAGCTCCTGTGCCAGGTCGATGTTGAACGCGTCCACCCGGGTCGACGGCAGGGACAGCGACACGTTGGTGCCGGCGTACTGCTCGGCCAGGCCGGAGCACATGTCGCCGATCTCGGAGTGGTCGGCCGACGACAGCGACAGCAGCCCCACCTCGTGGAAGCCGGAGAACTCCAGCCCCTGCTGGACCATCTGCCCCACGGTGGTGATCGACCGCTCCCGCACCGGGCGGGTGATCATGCCGGCCTGGCAGAACCGGCAACCCCGGGTGCAGCCCCGGAAGATCTCCACCGCGTACCGCTCGTGCACCGTCTCGGCCAGCGGCACGAGCGGCTTCTTCGGGTACGGCCAGGCATCCAGGTCCATCGTCGTGCGCTTGTGCACCCGGAACGGCACGTCCGGGCGGTTGGGCACCACCCGCTGGATCCGACCGTCGGGCAGGTAGTCGACGTCGTAGAAGCGCGGCACGTAGACGCTCTCGGTGCGGGCCAGCCGCAGCAGCAGCTCGTCGCGGCCACCCGGGGAACCCTCCGCCTTCCACTCCCGGACGATCGTGGTGATCTCCAGGACCGCCTCCTCGCCGTCGCCGAGCACGGCGGCGTCGATGAAGTCGGCGATCGGCTCCGGGTTGAACGCGGCGTGCCCACCGGCCACGATCACCGGGTCGGCCTCGGTGCGGTCGGCCGCCAGCATCGGGATGCCGGCCAGGTCGATCGCGGTGAGCAGGTTGGTGTAGCCCAGCTCGGTGGAGAACGAGACCCCGAACACGTCGAAGCGGCGCACCGAGCGGTGCGCGTCGACGGTGAACTGCGGCACGCCGTGGGTGCGCATCAGCGCCTCCAGGTCGGGCCACACCGCGTACGTCCGCTCGGCCAGCACGTCGGGCAGCTCGTTGAGCACCTCGTAGAGGATCTGCACACCCTGGTTGGGCAGGCCCACCTCGTACGCGTCGGGATACATCAGCGCCCATCGGACGGTCGCCGCGTCCCAGTCCTTGACCACCGCGCCCAGCTCGCCACCGACGTACTGGATGGGCTTGGTCACCTGGGGCAGCAGCGCCTCCAGCCGGGGCCACACCGACAGCGTGGTGTCGTGGTGCGGCGACGCGACCGCCGCGTCGTCGGGCGTGGCCGCGGCGGGGCGCGGGGTCGTGGACGGAGCACTCATGGAGCCCAAGGGTACGCGTCCACCCACGGACGGCACGCCGCACCGCCGGTCTCCCCCACCGCCCCGACGGCCCGCTGGTGTCCGGTGCCCGGCGGGCGGGCGGACGGCCGGTGGCGGGGCCGGGGATTCCCGGACGCGGGGCGGGCGGTCGCGGTACCGCCGATTGGTCGAGGTGGCGCCCCGGTACTAACCTCGCAACCGGTGCGAGAGGAGATTGCCGCGATGCCGCAGCCGCAGCCGGGAACAGACCGGCTGGCCGAGGGGGGCGACCCGGTCCCGGGTCGGCAGCAGGATCCGGTGGTCTCCGCCGGGCCAGCCGACCTCCCCGTACCGCCTGACAGCGACCCTGCCGACACCGCAGCGCCGGCCGAGGAGCCCGCTGAGGTCACGCAGGGCGACCCCACGCACCCGGCCGGCGAGTCTTCCCCGCCCGCCGACTCCACCCCGCCGGAGCCGACCACCCCGACGGAGCCGACCACCCAGACGGAGCCAGCCAGCCTGGCCGACCCGCCCGCGCCGACAGGCCCAGACGAGCCGGCCACTCCGCCGAAACCGGCCGACCCGGACGAGCCGGCCACCGCGCCGGACCCGACCGACGCGGCCACCCCGCCAGAGCCGACCAACCAGGCCACCCCGCCGAAACCGGCCGAGCCGGACGAGCCGGCCACCGGGCCGGACCCGACCGCCCAGGCCAGCCCGCCGGAGCCGACAGGCCCGGCCGGACAGTTCAGCCCGCCGGTGCCCGGCACGGCGGCGGAACCGGCAAGCCCGGCACGGGGGGTCGCACCCGGCCCCACCACCCCGGCGCGCGGGTCGGCCACCGTTCCGGCCCGGAGCACGGCACCCGAGCCGCCGACACCCGAGCCGCCGCCCGGTCGACCCGACCCGACCCGGGTGGAGCAGCACCCCGGCACCCCCCGCCCCGACGCCGTTCGCCCCGACGCCACCCGGGTGGAGCACCGGCCCGACGCCACCCGGCTCGAACAGCGCCCCGACGCCACCCGGCTGGAGCAGCGGCCCGACCCGACGCTGGAGCAGCCCGCGGCCCCCCGCTGGAGTGGTTCCGCCGCCGTGCCCGCGCCGCCGCCCCGCCGCCGCAGCTGGGGTGAGTCGGTGGAGTTCGCCCCGGTGCCGCCGCCTCCGCCGCCCCTTCCGCCGGAGCTGCCCGAACACCGCGCCCCGGTGGACCCGTGGGCGGGCGTGGACACCGGCGGCTGGGACCTGCACCACCCGGAGCTGGCCGCGCTGCCCTACCCCCCGTCTCCGCCGACCCGCCCCTACCCACCGGCCGCCGACCCGGCCCCACCCCACCAGCACCCCCCGACCCCGACCCCGCCCCACCAGCACACGCCCACCCCGACCCCGCCCCAGCCGAACTCCCCGGCGCCGGCGTACCCGTCGGTGTCGTCGGCCGGCCCCGCCGCACCCTCACCGACCCGGCCGTACCCGGTCGCGCCGGTGCCGGTCGCGCGGCCGGCGTCCCCGCCGCCGGCCCGCCCGGCGCTGCCACCTGCGCCGCCGCCCGCGCCACCCCGGCCGCCGAAGCAGCGGCGGGTCCGCCCGGAACCGGCCGCCCCACCGCCGAACCCGGGCCGACCTCCCAAGGGGTACGTCCGCCGCAAGCGTCGGCGCTGGCCCTGGGTGCTGCTGCTCAGCCTGGCCTGCTGCTGTGGCTGCCCCGCCTGGTTCGGTAGGCCGGCCTGGCAGCAGTACCCGGCCGATGCCGCCCTGCCGACCCAGGTGGCCGACCTGACCCTGCGCGAGGATTCGGGCAGCGAGGTCGAGAAGCTCAAGACCGAGGTACGCAAGGCGAACCTGCTGGCCGAGGACGTCTACGCCGGGGTGTACAGCACCTCCGACGGCAAGCGGGTGACCGTCTTCGGCGACACCGGTTTCCGGTTCCGGCCGGAGTCCGAGGCGGACGACACGATGGTGCGGCTGACCGACACGTTCACGCTGGGCACGCCCCAACCGGTGGACAGCGGCGTCCGTGGCCGGTACGAGCGCTGCGCGACCGGTTCCTCCAGCGGCACCGCCGTGGTGGTCTGCACGTCGGTGGACTACGGCAGCAGCGCCACCGGGGTCTTCACCCGGCTCTCGGTGGACGACAGCGCCCGGCTGCTCGCCACCATGCGTGCCCAGATCGTCACCCCCAAGCAGGGCTGAGCACGCGCCGGCCCTGCGAGGTCAGCTCGGGTCGGGTGCGCAGAACCCCGCAGACCGGGGGTGGTCAGGCCGGGGTCTCGCCCGGGGTGGGCTCGGCCCGGCGGGGGGCGTAGCGGGGGACGTACTCCTGACCGGTGAGTTTCTGGATCTCGGCCATCAGCTCGTCGGTCATCTCCCGCAGTGAGGTGCGGTCGTCGGCGCGGCCGGTGAAGTCCAGCGGCTTGCCGAACCGGATGACGATCTTCGCCTTGCCGGGGCGGGGGATGCGGGTGCCGATCGGCTGGACCTTGTCGGTGCCGGTCACCCCGACCGGGATCACCGGCACCCCGGCCGCCACGGCCAGCCGGGCGGTGCCGGTCCGTCCCCGGTAGAGCCGGCCGTCGGGCGACCGGGTCCCCTCGGGATAGACGGCGACCAGGTCACCGGAGCGCAGCGCGGGGATGGCCGCGTCGAACGCGGACAGCGCGGCCCGGCCACCGGCCCGCTCGACCGGGATGGCCCCCAGGCCGGTGAGCACGAACTTGGACAGCGCGCCCTTCGGGCCGGTCCCGGTGAAGTACTCCGACTTGGCCCAGAAGGCGAGGTGCCGGGGGACTACGGTGCCGAGCAGCAGCTCGTCGGCGACGGAGAGGTGGTTGCCCGCGAAGATCGCGCCACCGCTCGCCGGAATGTGCTCCAGTCCCTCGACGGCCGGGCGGAAGGCCAGCCGCATCGCGGGTCCCACGGTGAGCTTGCCGATGGTGTAGAGCAGCGGCACGGGTCCTCCGGCGGTCGTACGGTGAACAGGCGGTGTCACGGTAGCGGACGGACGCCCCCGCGACCCAACGGGTGCACGCGCGTCCGCCTGCTGGATGGCGCGGGTGGTCGGTGGGGTCCCGACCCGTCGGGCCGGGACCCCACCGACGACCTCACACCGGGCGGACGGTCACCGTCACCCGCTCGCCGTCGCCGACCTCACCGGTGAAACCGGCCAGGCCGTCGGCGAAGTCCACCGTGTCGGCGAGCACCTCCCGGGCCACGAACCCGGTGTACGCCGACACCGCCGCCCGCACCTGCTCGGAGGCCGACACCGACACCACGATCCGGTCGGAGATGTCCAGGTCGGCGTCCCGGCGGGCCTGCTGCACGACCCGGACCACGTCCCGGGCCAGCCCCTCGGCGGCCAACTCCGGGGTGACCTCGGTGTCGAGCACCACCACGCCCTCACCACCGGGCAGCGGCGCGGAGTGCTCGGCGTCGGCGGCGACCAGGCGCAGCTCGTACTCACCCTCGGCGAGGGTGACCCCGGCGGCGACGGGGGCGCCGTCGTGCAGCTCCCACTCCCCCGCCTTGACCGCCCTGATCACCTGCTGCACCTGCTTGCCGACGCGGGGGCCGAGCGCCCGGGGCACCACCGTCAGCACCTGCTGGCAGTAGCTGGCGACCTCCGCCGAGAACTCCACCTCCTTGACGTTGACCTCGTCGGCGACCAGGTCGGCGAACGGCCGCAACTGGTCGGCGGCCGGGGAGGCCACGGTCAGCTTCGGCAGCGGCAGCCGGACCCGCAGCCCCTTGGCCTTGCGCAGCGACAGCGCCGCCGAGCAGACGTCCCGGGTGGCGTCCATCGCCGCGACCAGGTCGTGGTCGGCGGGCAGGTCCTGCGCCGACGGCCAGTCGGTCAGGTGCACCGACCGCTCGCCGGTCAGCCCGCGCCAGATCTCCTCGGCGGTCAGCGGGGCCAGCGGCGCCACCACGCGGCAGAGCGTCTCCAGCACGGTCCACAGGGTGTCGAACGCGTCGGCGTCGCCGGACCAGAACCGGTCCCGGGATCGCCGCACGTACCAGTTGGTCAGCGCGTCGAGGTAGGACCGGACGGTGCCGCACGCCCCGGAGATGTCGTACGCGTCCATCTGCGCGCCGGTCGTCTCGACCAGTTCCCGGGTCTTGGCCAGCACGTACCGGTCGAGCAGGTGCGTGCTGTCCACCCGCCGCCGGGCGGTGTGCCCGGCGGCGTTGGCGTAGAGCGAGAAGAAGTACCAGACGTTCCACAGCGGCAGCAGCACCTGCCGGACGGCGTCGCGGATCGCCGGTTCGGTGACCGCCATGTCGCCGCCGCGCAGCACCGGCGAGGACATCAGCATCCAGCGCATCGCGTCCGAGCCGTACGCGTCGAAGACGTGGTAGACGTCCGGGTAGTTGCGCAGGCTCTTGGACATCTTGCGCCCGTCGGAGCCGAGCAGGATGCCGTGGCTGAGGCAGTTGCGGAACGCCGGCCTGTCGAACAGCGCGGTGGCCAGCACGTGCATGGTGTAGAACCAGCCCCGGGTCTGCCCGATGTACTCGACGATGAAGTCGCCCGGGTAGTGGTGCTCGAACCAGTCCGCGTTCTCGAACGGGTAGTGCACCTGGGCGAACGGCATCGACCCGGACTCGAACCAGCAGTCCAGCACCTCCGGCACCCGGCGCATCGTCGACCGGCCGGTCGGGTCGTCCGGGTTGGGCCGGGTCAGGTCGTCCACCGCCGGCCGGTGCAGGTCGGTCAGGCGTACCCCGAAGTCCCGTTCGATGTCGGCCAGCGAACCGTAGACGTCGACCCGGGGGTAGGTCGGGTCGTCGGACTTCCACACCGGGATCGGCGAGCCCCAGAACCGGTTGCGGCTGATCGACCAGTCCCGGGCGTTGGCCAGCCACTTGCCGAACGAGCCGTCCTTGATGTGACCCGGCGTCCAGTTGATCTGCTGGTTCAGCTCCACCATCCGGTCCCGGAACTGCGTCACCGCGACGAACCACGACGACACCGCCTTGTAGACCAGCGGGGTGTCGCAGCGCCAGCAGTGCGGGTACGAGTGGGTGTAGGTGTCCTGCCGCAGCACCACCCCCCGCTCCTTCAGCTCCCGGATCACCGGCTTGTTGACGTCGAAGACCTGCTCGCCCTCATACGGCGGGACCAGCGCGGTGAACCGGGTGTGGTCGTCGACGGTGACGACGGTGGGGATGCCGGCGGCGTTGCAGACGTTCTGGTCGTCCTCGCCGAACGCGGGGGCCAGGTGGACGATCCCGGTGCCGTCCTCGGTGGTGACGAACTCCGCGCCGAGCACCTGGTAGGCGTGCTCGCCGGCCTGCTCGACGAGGAAGTCGTAGAGCGGGGTGTAGCGGCGTCCGACCAGGTCCCGGCCGTACACGGTGCCGACCTGCTGGTAGCCCTCCAGCTCCTTGGCGTACGCGCCGAGCCGGGCGGCGCCGACGACGAACCGTTCCCCGTCGCGGTCGAGCACCGCGTACTCGATGTCGGGGCCGACGGCGAGCGCGAGGTTGGACGGCAGGGTCCACGGGGTGGTGGTCCAGACGCCCAGCCTGACCGGCCCGCGCAGCAGCTCCGGGGCGGACTCGTCGGCGGTCAGCCCGAACCACACGGTCAGCGTCGGGTCGTGCCGGTCGCGGTAGACGTCGTCCATCCGGGTCTCGGTGTTCGACAGCGGCGTCTCGCACCGCCAGCAGTACGCCAGCACCCGGAAGCCCTCGTAGATCAGGCCCTTGTCGTGCAGGGTCCGGAAGGCCCACATGACGCTTTCCATGTAGTCCAGGTCGAGGGTCTTGTAGTCGTTGGTGAAGTCGACCCAGCGGGCCTGCCGGTTGATGTACCGCTCCCAGTCCTGGGTGAACTCCAGCACCGAGGATCGGCACGCGTCGTTGAACCGGGCCACCCCGAGGTCGAGGATCTCCGCCTTGCTGGTGATACCGAGCTGCTTCTCGGCCACCACCTCGGCGGGCAGGCCGTGACAGTCCCAGCCGAAGCGCCGCTCGACGTGCCGGCCGCGCATCGTCTGGTAACGCGGCACCACGTCCTTGACGTACCCGGTGAACAGGTGGCCGTAGTGCGGCAGGCCGTTGGCGAACGGCGGGCCGTCGTAGAAGACGTACTCGTTCTTGCCGTCGTCGCCGGCCGGCCGGGCCGTCACCGACGCCTCGAAGGTCCGGTCGGCGGTCCAGTGCTCCAGGACGCGGCGTTCGACCGCGGGCAGGTCCGGGCTCGCCGGGACGCCGGCGGCGGTCGGGTCGTGCAACGGATAGCCCATCGGGGGTCGCTCTCCTCTGGCAGCTCACTCAGTCGTGGTCTGCGAGGACGAGCCTGCTCCGGTACGCCGTGGTCGACGCCCCGGGCCGGGCCCGCGGTACCACCCCGCTTGACGGTCAGGATCGACCGCCCGCTCGTTGGCCGGCTGTGACGGGCCGCCCCGTCCGGTTCTAGTCGGGCCCGTCGGGCCCTTTCTTCCGGAGGCTCACCGGTGATGGCCGGGTCGTCGCCTGTGCCGGTAAGGATACTCGACCTGTCCGGGTCGCCGCCGCCGAGTAATGGGTGTGCGGGTCACCGGCCCGACCCATAGATTCGCGGCCATGGGTGAGCACGCGATCGAGGCGGTGGGGCTGCACCGCAGCTACCGCAGCCGGACCGGATGGCTACGACCGCAGCGTCGGGAGGTGCACGCCGTCGCCGGGGTCGACCTCACGGTGGGCCACGGTGAACTGTTCGGCCTGCTCGGCCCGAACGGCGCCGGCAAGACCACCACCATCAAGCTGCTCAACACCCTGCTCATCCCGACCGGGGGCGAGGCCCGGATCTGCGGCTTCGACGTGGTCCGGCAGACCCGGGAGGTGCGCCGCCGCATCGGGTACGTCTTCGGCGGCGACCGGGGCCTCTACGACCGGCTCTCCGCCCGGGACAACCTGCGCTACTTCGCCGAGCTGTACGGCGTACCGGGCCGGGAGCAGAAGCGTCGGATCGCCGAGCTGTTCGAGCTGGTCCGGTTGACCGGCCGGGAGGACGACCGGGTCGAGGGCTACTCCCGGGGGATGCGCCAGCGGCTGCACATCGCCCGGGGGCTGCTGCACCGGCCCCGGGTGCTGTTCCTCGACGAGCCGTCGATCGGGGTCGACCCGGTGGCCGCCCGGGAGCTGCGGCAGACCGTCGCCGACCTGGCCGCCACCGGCACCACCGTGCTGCTGACCACGCACTACATGGCCGAGGCCGACGAGTTGTGCGGTCGGATCGCGGTGATCGCGGGCGGTCAGATCCAGGCCCTGGGCACCCCCGCCGAGCTGCGCCACCACGCCGACGGCCGGCGGGTGCTGGAGGTGCAGGCGTACGGGGTGACCGACGGGCAGCTGGCCGCCATCCGGGCCCGGCCCGGCGTACGCGAGGTCAGCCTGGCGGTGCACGGGGCGGCGCAGGTCCTCGGGGTGCAGTCCGACGCGGGGGTGGACGTGCAGGCCGACGTGCTGCGGGAGCTGGACGGGGTACGGCTGGGCCGGGTGACCGCCCGGCAGCCCACCCTGGAGGACGCGTACGTGGCGATCGTCAACCGGGCGGCGGAGCCGACGCCGGTGGCCGGGCCGGTGCCGGCGTGAGCACCCTGCGGATGATCGCGGTCGGTGCGCTGCTGCACGTCAAGCAGCTCAGCCGCTCCCCGTTCGAGATCGCCATCGCGTTGTTCGTCCCGGTGGTGCAGGCGACCCTGGCGGTCTATCTGTTCCGGGCCGGCGGTGAGCCGGACCGGCTGCTGGAGGCGGCGGTCGGCGCGGGGCTGATGGGGGTCTGGTCGACGGTGCTGTTCGGCTCCGGCGGGGCGATCCAGAACCAGCGTTGGCAGGGCACCCTGGAAATGATCATGCTGGCGCCCCGGTCGCCCGCGCTGGTGCTGCTGCCGGTCACCCTGGCCACCGGCATCACCGGCACGTACGCGATGCTCGCCACGCTGGCCTGGGGCCGGTTGCTCTACGGCATCCCGCTCGACTTCGCCCACCCGGTGGCCTTCCCGGTGGCGGTGGCCGGTTGCATCGCCGGGCTGGGCATGTTCGGGCTGCTGCTGGCTTCCAGCTTCGTGCTGCTGCGGCACGCCAACGCGCTGGCCAACATGCTGGAGTACCCGATCTGGCTGGTCTCCGGGATGCTCGTGCCGGTCACCGCGCTGCCCGGCTGGACCGGGCCGGTCGCCGCGGTGCTCCCGACCACCTGGGGCGCCCGCGCCGTGCACGAGGCCGCGTCCGGCGGGCCGGTCTGGCCGGCGCTGGCCGTCTGCCTGGCGATCAGCCTGGCCTGCCTGGCCGCCGGCTGGGTGTTGATGACGTACGTCGAGCGCCGGGCCCGGGTCACCGCGACCCTGGCCCTGTCCTGAGGAGGCACCGGTGCCAGTCCCGTCCCGACCGGCCGACGGAGGTCCCCGGTGAGCGCGCTGTTCCGGCTCGTCGGCGTCGGTGGGGTGATCGCCTACCGGGCCCTGTTCAACTGGACCACCCCGTCGATCTTCGTGGGCACCCTGCTGGTGGGCCCGCTGTTCCAGCTCTTCTTCTTCGCCTACCTGGGGCGCGAGTTCGGGGTCGCCGACGACCGGTTCTACATCGTCGGCAACGCGGTGCTCACCGCCGCACTGGCCTGTGTCTTCGGCGGCACCATGGCGGTGGCCAACGAGCGGCGCTTCGGCACCCTCGGGCACGTGCTGCTCTCCCCGCGCAGCCGCACCGCCATCTTCCTCGGCCGGGTGCTGCCGTACGCCGGCAACGGCCTGCTGATCGCGGCGAGCACGCTCACCGTGGCCGCGCTCCTGCTCGGCCTGCGGATCCCGCCCACCGCCCTGCCCGGCCTGCTGCTGGCCCTGGCGACGGCCTCGCTGGCCTGTGGTTTCTTCGGGCTGACCCTGGGGGCGTTGGGGTTGCGGTTCCGGGACGTCTTCCTGATCTCCAACGTGGCGGTGGCGTTGCTGCTGCTGTTCACCGGGGTGAACGTGCCGGCCGACGCCCTGCCTGCGGGCATCCGCGCGGTCGGCGCGGTGCTGCCGATCACCCATGCCGCCGACGCGGCCCGACGGCTGGCCGGCGGCGTCCCGCTGGTCGACGTCCTGCCGGCGATCGGTGCGGAGCTGGCCGTCGGGGTCGGCTACGCCGTGCTGGCGGCCGGGCTGCTGCGGGTGTTCGAGGCGGAGTCCCGTCGTCGCGCCTCGCTCGACACCCTCTGAGCCCCGGGCCGGCCGCCCGCCCGGGCCGGCCCCACCGCGCGGGCGGTCGGCGGGGCGGGCGGGCGCGACCGCCACCCCGCCGGCCCGGGCCGGGCCGCGGCTCAGCCGGTGACCTCCAGGTAGCGGTCGAGCATCGCGTCGACCTGGGCCGGCACCTGGAGCTGGACGAAGTGTCCGGAGCCCACCGTCTGCCCGATGAACGCCTGCGGCGCGAGCTGGGCCAGCCGGGCGTAGTCGGCGAACGGGGCGTTGCTGCCCACGAAGAGCAGCGGGCGGTCCCACCGGTGCAGGGCGGCCACGTCCCCGTCGGTGGCGATCCAGTCGGCCAGTCCGGCGATCGGCGCGTACGCGACCTCGGTCGAGGGTCGGGCCATGGCCGCCACCACCCGCTCCACCAGACGCGGGTCGGAATACGCCGGGAAGTACGACCTGACGATCGACTCCCGGACCGCGCCGGAGGTGTCGTCCCGCAGCGAGGCCGCCACCTGGGCGATCGCGGCGGCGGCCCCGGGTGGCCCGGCCACCGCCGAGTCGAGCAGCCCCAGCCCGGTGAACCGGTCCCGGTCACCGGCGGCGGCCACCAGCGACCAGACGCCGCCCAGGCTGTGCCCGATCACGAAGACCCGGCGCAGGTCGAGGGCGTGGGCGAAGGCCCGCAGGTGGCCGGCCAGCTCGGGGACACCGTAACCGTCGGTCGGGGGTGGACTGGCCCCGTGGCCGGGCATGTCGACGGCGATCACCCGGGCCTGCCGGTCGGCCAGGTGCCGGGCCAGGGGCGCCATGAAGTCGTGGTCGCAGCACCAGCCGTGCACCAGCAGGAAGGTGCCCCGCCCGCCGTGCCCGTACGTCCGGTACCGCATCCCGGCGGCCGTCTGCCTGTCCGTCATCGAGTCCTCCCCGGAGTTTGCGCAGCGTAGTGGCGTTCTTCCACTTAAGCGCGCCCGGCCGCGTCCGGCGCGGCGTATTGTTCCTTTTGGCACACCTGGACCTTTTCGCCGGTGTGCCGGCGTGGGACGGGAGCGGGCGGTGGACGGGCGGATCGAGGAGTTCTTCGCCGACCTGGCCGCGAACGGCCGGGGACGGTTGCCCGCCGCCCCCACCGGGCTGCTCCGCTTCGAGATCGTCGCCGAGGACGGCGGGACCGCCGCCTGGTTCGTCCGGCTCGATGACGGGCACACCCGGGTGACCCGGCACGGGGACGACCCCGACTGCACGGTGGAGGTCCGGCCGGAGGCGTTCACCCGGTTGCTGGCCGGCCGGGACAACCTGGTGGCGATGCTGCTGCGTGGTGACGTCTCGGTCGCCGGCGACCTGGCGCTGCTGTTCACCTTCCGGCGGCTGCTGCCGGTCGACGCCGACAGCACCGGCACGGGGCCGGCCGCCGAACTGGTCCGGCACACCACCCCCAGCCTCATCGGGCTGCACGAGGTCAGCAGCGTCTTCGCCGGCAACATCTTCATGATCAGCGCCCGGAACGGTGACGTGCTCAGCGCCCCGAACACCCCGCTCGGGTTGTTCTCCTTCGACACCCGGTTCCTGTCGACCTGGCGGCTGACGGTCAACGCGGAGACCCTCTCGGTGCTCTCCGTCGACGACGTCGCCACCTACGAGGCCAAGTTCGGGCTGGTCCCCGGGGAACCCACCCACTACGTCAACGCCACCACCTCCGTGCTGCGCCACCGCTGGGTGGGCCCGGAGTTCGAAGAGGAGATCGTGCTGTTCAACTACGCACCGGAACCGGTGCGGTACGTCGTCCGGCTCGACGCGGGCGCGGACTTCACCGAGGTGCTGGAGGTCCGCGACGGCTTCCGCCGGGCCCGGCCGGTGACCGCGACCATCGCCGACGACGCGCTGCGGCTGCACCACCGGCGGGGCAGCCTGCACCGGGAGACCGTGATCACCTCCAGCACGCCGGCCGAGCTCGACGACCACGGCCTGACCTGGACGATCACCGTCGCGCCGCACGGCACCTGGTCCACCCGGCTACGGGTGCTGGCCCTCCTGCGCGACCTGCACCGCCGCGACCTGCGGGAACGACTGACCAGCTCGGTGGGGCGCAGCGAACACCAGCGGGGCCGGGACATCGCCGCCCGCACCGCCGGGGTGCCCCGGCTGCGCGCCGACCACAAACCGTTGCAGCAGGCGTACGAGTACGGCATCCGGGACCTCGCCGCGCTGCACTACCCGGGGCTGAACTTCCAGACCGCGCTGCCCGCCACCGGGCTGCCCTGGTCGATGGCGCTACTCGGCCGGGAGAGCCTGATCAGCAGCTTCCAGGCGCTGCCCTTCATGCCCGAACGGGCCGTCAACACGCTGCGCATCCTGGCGCTGAGCCAGGGTGTGCGGCAGGACCCGTTCCGGGGCGAGCAACCCGGCAAGATCGTCCAGGAGAGCCGGTACGGCGACTCCGGCGCGTTCAACGACACCCCGGAGGCCGCCAGCTTCAGCGCGGTCGACACCACCGCCGCCTTCGTCATCCTGCTCGACGAGTACGAACGCTGGACCGGCGACGCGGAACTGGTCCGCCGGTTCGAGTTCGAGGCCCGGGCCGCCATCGGCTGGCTCGACTCCGACGCGGACCCGCCCGGCAGCGGCTACGTCTGGTCCACCCGACGCCCGACCCGTACCGGTCCGCAGAACGAGAGCTGGCGCAACTCCGCCGACGCGATCTGCTTCCACGACGGCCGCCCGCCCACCTACCCCCTGGCGATCTGCGAGATCCAGGGGTACGCCTACGAGGCCCGCCGCCGGGCCGCCCGGATGGCCCGCCGCTTCTGGGGCGACCCGGGCTGGGCCGACCAGCGGGAACGCGACGCCGCCCGGCTGCGGGAGCGGTTCGACCGGGACTTCTGGTTACCCGAGCGTGGCCACTACGCGGTGGCGGTGCAACTCGACGGCACCCCGCTGGACTCGCTCACCTCCAACATGGGGCAGCTGCTCTGCACCGGCATCGTCGCGGCCCACCGAGCCGAGCAGATGGTGGCGCACCTGTTCTCCCCGGCGCTCTACTCCGGTTGGGGCATCCGCACCCTGGCCAGCACGGCAGCCGACTACAACCCGCTCGGCCACCACACCGGCGCGGTCTGGCCCTGGGAGAACTCGCTGATCGCCTGGGGGCTGCGCCGGGCCGGGTTCCGGGCCGAGGCCGCCCGGATCGCCACCGGGCTGCTCGACGCCGCCCGGCACTTCCAGGGTCGACTGCCGGCCTACCTCACCGGCTACGACCGGGCCACCACCCACGTTCCCGTCCCGCACGGCTTCACCGACAGCCCGTACGCCCCCTCGGCCGGGGCGCCCCTGTTGCTGCTGCGCACGCTGCTCGGGCTCGAACCGTACGAGGACCATCTCGCCGTCGACGCCGCGATGCCGGAGGAGCTGGGGCAGATCGAACTGCTCGACATCAGGGGCCGCTGGGGCTACGCCGACGCCCTCGGCCGGGGCCGCCCGTTCCGCGACCGCCCCACGCCCTAGCGCGGGGTGGGGCGGTGGGCCCACCCCGAGCTGCCGTCCCCGGCCCACGGCCCGTCCTGCCGGCCGGGGGTGGCCGGGCAACCCTACGGGTGACCCGCCGTCAGCGCAGGATCAGCCGAGGGTGGGGAACCACAGGGCGATCTCGCGCTTGGCGCTGTCGGTGGAGTCCGAGGCGTGCACGAGGTTCTCCCGGTTGGACAGCGACAGGTCACCCCGGATCGTGCCGGCGGCGGCCTTGCGACCGTCGGTGCTGCCGATCATCGCGCGGACCACCTCGATCACCTGGTCGCCGGAGAGCACCAGCGACACCAGCGGACCGCTGGTCATGAACGTCTTCAGCGGCGGATAGAACGGCTTGTCCACGTGCTCGGCGTAGTGCTGGTCGGCGAATCCGCCGTCCAGGGTCCGGGTCTCCAGCGCGTCGATCCGCAGGCCCTTGCGCTCGAAGCGGGAGATGATCTCGCCGACCAGGCCACGGCGCACCGCGTCGGGCTTGATCAGTACGAGGGTGCGCTCATCCGCGCTGCTGCTGGACACGCTGGGTTCCTCCTGTGCGCACAAGGCGGTTCGGCTGGGTACGGTCAGCCTAGCGACCCGGTTGCGGTACCGGCACGGCGGCTGCTCTTTCCCTCGGTCGCCGTCGGGCCTAGCCTGGCTCTGACCCCTGGGAGGTCCACTGTGGCGAATGGCGGGAACCGCACCATCGCGCCGGTACGCAAGCTGATCGCCGCGGTGCTCGGCACCGTGGCCACCTTCGTCGTCCTGTTCGGGCTGGGCATGACCAGCTGGGCCATCGTCGCGCTGGGCGTGGCCCTGGTGGTGCTCGCCGTGGCCCTGGGCACCGTGCGCGGGGGCGGACGCACCTGGGTGGTCGGCGTCGGCCACGTGCACAGCGCCTCCGAACCACCGACCCAGTACGCCTTCGGCCGGTGCGAACTCCAGTTGGTGATCGACGCCCCGGGTATGCCGCCCCGGTCCAAGAAGATCATCGAGCCCCGGGTGCCGGTGGCGAAGTGGCCGTCGTTGGGGCAGACCCTGCCGATCCGGGTGGCCCTGGACGACCAGCGGCACATCCGGGTCCTCTGGGACGAGGTGCCGACCCACACCGAGTCGACCATGACCATGGCCGACCTTCCCCCGGAGTACGCCGGGGCCGAGCCGCTCGACGACATGCTGATCCAGCAGGAGGCCCCACCGTGGGCCGGCCGCACGGCCGACGACGACTTCCGCGACGAGTTCCGTGACGACCTGCGCGACCCCCCGTCCGTCGGCCCCCTGCCCGACGACGCGTCGCCGGACGACCCGCCGCGGTCGACGTCGCCCCACCAGGAGCCGGCCCGGGCCGAGCCGCTGCGCGACGACGTCGAGGTGCTCACCGACGAGCGGGAGCCGGTGGTGGTGCACCAGCGGCCCGGCCGCCCGGTGGTGCTGGAGGGCACCGTGGTCGAACAGTCGACGACGGGCCCACTGCCCCGGCGGGCCACGGCGACGGCCGCCCCCGCCCCCCGCCCGCCCGCCGAGGAGCGGTTCGACGAGCCGATCCTCGACCCGGTCGACGTGCCGCTGGACGCCCCCGCCGCCACCGAGGGGCGGCTCGACCCGGAACTCGACGAGGCGATCTTCGGGTACGACCCGACGGCCGCACCCGCCGAGCCCGAGGAACTGGCCGCCCCGATCAGTGGCGTCGGGTTGACCCTGCTGGTCACCGACCTGTCCCGGTCGTTGGAGTTCTACCGCGACGTGCTCGGGTTCGAGGAGTTCGACCGGGGCTCCGGCAACGCCGTCCTCGCCTCCGGGGCGACCCGCCTGGTGTTGCGTGAGGTGACCGGGGCGGCCCCGATGAGCCGTCGGCTGGTCCACGTCAACCTGGAGGTCGACGACATCGAAGCGGCCTACCGGCGGCTCAAGGACTCCGGCCTGCGGTTCACCTACGCCCCCCGGGTGGTCAACCGTGGCTCCCGGGTGGAGGTGTGGGCAGCGGCGTTCCGCGATCCCGACGGGCACGGCATCGCGCTGACCCAGTGGCGGGAACGCGCCGACGCCTGACCCCGGTCAGCCGAGGATGACCCGGCGCACGTGCAACGCGTACGCCCACACCAGGGCGAAGATGACCCCGAGCCCGAACAGCGACCAGTGCAGCAGGCCGGCGAGCAGCAGCAGCCCCTGGAGCACGGTGCCCGCCGACCAGGCCCACCGGCGGCGCATCAGGCCGGCCAGCAGCACCGCCGCGACGGCCAGCGCCACGGTGGCCGCGATCGCCGCCCCACCGAAGTGCCCGCCGACCACCCGGATCGGCTGGATCGCCAGCAGCAGGACCAGCGCCTCCAGGCCGAGCGTCCCGGCCCCGAGGCCCCGTACCGCCGCCTCGGGGTTGCGCAGCCCGGAACGCCGCCCGGTCGCCCCCGCCGATCCGGCCTCCTGCGCTGGCCCGGCGCTCCCGGTCGGTCCGGCGTCCTTCGACGGTCCGGCGCTCCCGGACGGGGCGGCGTGGGTCGGGTCCGGGCGGTCGGCGGGGCTGACCGGGCCCGGGCGGTCCGGGGTCGGCCCGGTCATCGCTTGAGCAGCCGTCGGGCGTCGGCCACCGTCACCACCGAACCGGTGACCAGCACCCCCACCCCGGACAACTCGCCGGGGACGTCGTACTCGGCCTCGGCGACGGCCGCCTCGATGGCGTCCGGCATCTCGTCGGCCACCTGCACCCGGTCCGGGCCGAAGACCTCGGTGGCCAGCTCGGCCAGCTCCTCGGCGGGCATCGCCCGGGGCGAGCTGTTGCGGGTGACGACGAGCGAGTCGAGCACCGGTTCCAGCAGCTCCAGCAGCCCGGCGGCGTCCTTGTCGCCGAGCACGGCGAGCACCCCGACCAGCTTGCTGAACGCGAACTCCTCCTGCAGCGCGGTGACCGTGGCGGCCATCCCGTGCGGGTTGTGCGCCCCGTCCAGCAGCACCGTCGGGGCGTTGCGCACCTTCTCCAGCCGGCCCGGGGAGCTGGTGGCGGCGAAACCCTCCCGGACGGCCTCGATGTCCAGCTGCCGCTTCGCCCCGGCCCCGAGGAACGCCTCGACGGCGGCCAGCGCCACCGCCGCGTTCTGCGCCTGGTGCGCCCCGTGCAGCGGGAGGAACACCTCGTCGTACACCCCGCCGAGGCCCTGGATGGTCAGCACCTGGCCGCCGACGGCGACCGCCCGGCGCAGCACCCCGAACTCCGCGCCCTCCCGGGCGACCGTGGCACCGACCTCGGCACACCGTTCCAGGATGGGCCGGGCCGCCTCCTCCTCCTGCGCGGCGGCGATGACCGTCGCGCCGGAGTGGATGATGCCGGCCTTGTGCAGGGCGATGTCCTCCAGCGTGTCGCCCAGCCACTCGGTGTGGTCGAGCCCGATCGGGGTGAGCACCGCCACCCCGGCCTGGAGCACGTTGGTGGCGTCCTCGGCGCCGCCCAGCCCCACCTCCACCACCGCCACGTCGACCGGCGCGTCGGCGAACGTGGCGAAGGCCAACGCGGTGGTCAGGTCGAAGTAGGTGAGCGGCTCGGCCGACCGCTGGTCGACCAGGTCGGCCAGCGGCTTCACCTCGCGGTACGTGGCGACGAAGCGCTCCTCGTCGACCGGCTCCCCGTCCAGGCTGATCCGTTCCCGGACGGTCTCCAGGTGCGGGCTGGTGTAGCGGCCGGTGTGCAGGCCGAAGGCCCGCAGCAACGAGTCGATCATCCGGGCCGTGGACGTCTTGCCGTTGGTCCCGGTGAGGTGGATCGACGGGTACGCCCGCTGCGGGCTGCCCAGCAGGTCGAGCAGCATCTCGATGCGGTCCAGCTCGAAATGCATCCGGGTGAACCCGCGCGCGGCCAGCTCGGCGTCGACGGCGGCGAACTCGCCGCGCCCGGCCCCGGGCCGGCTGGTCTGATCGGTGCGGTCGGTCACGAGGAAAGCGCCTCCAGAGCGGCGTCGATGCGGATCAGGTCGGCCTCGGCCACCGCCAGCCGGTCGCGGATCTTCGCGACCACCGGCTCGGGGGCCTTCCCGACGAACGCCGGGTTGTCGAGCTTCGCGCGGGCCTGCGCGACCTCCTTCTCGGCCGCCGCACGGTCCTTGGTGAGCCGGGCCCGCTCGGCGGCCACGTCGATCGACCCCCGGGTGTCCAGCGCCACGCTGACCTCACCGGGCATGGCGAGGGTGGCGCTGGCCTGGAAGTCGTCGGCCGGGGCGTCCAGCCGGGCCAGCGAACGGATCAGCGGCTCGTGCGCGGCGATCCCCGCCCCGCCGAGCCCGTCCAGCCGGGCGGCCACCCGCTGGGTCGGCCGCAGCCCTTGGTCGGACCGGAACCGCCGGATCTCGGTCACCACCCGCTGGACGGTGCCGACCTCGCGCTCCGCGGCGTCGTCCATCAGCGTACGGTCGGCGGTCGGCCAGGCCGCCGTCATGACCGTCTCGCCCCCGGTCAGCGCCGTCCACAACTCCTCGGTGACGAACGGGATCACCGGGTGCAGCAGCCGCAGCAGCTGGTCCAGCACGTGCCCGAGCACCCGGCGGGTGGTGTCGGCGGCCGGCCCACCCTCGGCGAGCACCGGCTTGCCCAACTCCACGTACCAGTCGCAGACGTCGTCCCAGGCGAAGTGGTACAGCAGGTCGCACACCTTCGCGAACTCGTACGCCTCGAACTGCTCGTCGACCTCGGCGGTGACGTGCGCCAGCCGGGACAGGATCCACCGGTCGACGGTGGAGAGCTGGTCGACGGCCGGCAGCGCACCGGTGGTGTGCGCCCCGTTGAGCAGCGCGAACCGGGTGGCGTTCCACAGCTTGTTGCAGAAGTTGCGGGAGCCCTGGCACCACTCCTCGCTGACCGGCACGTCCCCGCCGGGGTTCGCCCCCCGGGCCAGGGTGAAGCGGGTCGCGTCGGCGCCGTACCGGTCGACCCAGTCCAGCGGGTCGACCACGTTGCCGAACGACTTCGACATCTTCTTGCCGTGCTGGTCGCGGACCATGCCGTGCAGGGCGACCGTGTCGAACGGCTGCCGGCCGTCCATCGCGTACAGGCCGAACATCATCATCCGGGCGACCCAGAAGAAGAGGATGTCGTAGCCGGTGACCAGCACGTTCGTCGGGTAGAACTTCGCCAGGTCCGGGGTGCGCTCCGGCCAGCCGAGGGTGGAGAACGGCCACAGGCCGCTGGAGAACCAGGTGTCCAGGACGTCCTCGTCCTGCCGCCAGCCCTCGCCGGTGGGGGGCGTGTCGTCGGGGCCGACGCAGACGATCTCGCCGGCCGGGCCGTACCAGACCGGGATGCGGTGGCCCCACCAGAGCTGCCGGGAGATGCACCAGTCGTGCATGTTGTCGACCCAGGCGAAGTAGCGCTTGGCCAGCTCGGCCGGCTCGATCTTCACCCGCCCGTCGCGTACCGCGTCGCCGGCCGCCTTGGCCAGCGGGGCGGTGTTGACGAACCACTGCAACGACAGCCTCGGCTCGACGGTGGTACGACACCGGGAGCAGTGTCCCACCGCGTGCACGTACGGCCGCTTCTCGGCCACGACCCGGCCCTGCTCGCGCAGCGCGGCGACGATCGCCGGGCGGGCCTCGTACCGGTCCAGGCCCTGGAACGGGCCGGGGGCGGTGATGACGCCCCGCTCGTCCATGATCGTCAGGGCGGGCAGGTCGTGCCGCTGGCCGATCTCGAAGTCGTTGGGGTCGTGCGCCGGGGTCACCTTGACCATGCCGGTGCCGAACGCCGGGTCGACGTGCTCGTCGGCGACGATCGGGATGTGCCGGCCGGTCAACGGCACCTCCACCGTGGTGCCGATCAGGTGCCGGTAGCGCTCGTCGTCGGGGTGCACGGCCACGGCGGTGTCGCCGAGCATCGTCTCGGCCCGGGTGGTGGCGACCACCACCTCGTCGCTGTACCGGATCGAGACCAGCTCACCCTCGTCGTCGGTGTGCTCCACCTCGATGTCGGACAGCGCGGTCAGGCAGCGCGGGCACCAGTTGATGATCCGGTTGGCCCGGTAGATCAGCCCGTCGTCGTAGAGCTTCTTGAACATGGTCTGCACGGCCCGGGACAGGCCCTCGTCCATGGTGAAACGCTCACGGTCCCAGTCGACCGAGTCGCCGAGCCGGCGCATCTGGCCGAGGATCGCACCCCCGGACTCGGCCTTCCACTGCCAGACCCGCTCGACGAACTGTTCCCGGCCCAGGTCGTGCCGGGACAGCCCCTGGCCGGCGAGTTGCCGCTCCACCACGTTCTGGGTGGCGATGCCGGCGTGGTCCATGCCGGGCAGCCAGAGCGCCTCGTACCCCTGCATCCGCTTGCGACGCACCAGGGAATCCTGGACGGTGTGGTCCAGGGCGTGGCCCATGTGCAGCACACCGGTGACGTTCGGTGGCGGGATGACGATGGTGAAGGGGGGCTTGTCGCTCTGCGCCGACGCCCGGAAGTGGCCGGCGGCTACCCACTGCTCGTACCGTCGCTGCTCTACCTCGCCGGGCTGGTACTGGCCGGCAAGGGTCGGGGCGTCGGGGCGTCGGGCATCCAGTCTCTCGGTCACCTGCGAAAGTCTACGGAGCGCTTCGGCGGACCCGACGTGCGCCACCGGTCATTCGCGTACGGTGGCGAACATGTCCGACGCACATCTCACCGAGCGTCAGCTCATCGAGGGTCCCGAACCGGTCGAGCTGACCGACGAGCCGATCCGGTTGAGCAACGACGACCCGGAGCGGAGCCCCCGGGCGCTGGGCCGGGTGTCCCGCCGCCGGCGGATCGCGCTGACCGTCGCCCTGGTCGTCGGCCTGGCCGGTGCCGCCGCGTTGGGCACCGCCGGCTGGCGGATCGCCCGGGAGAAGGATGCCCGTCTCGGCACCCCCGACCAGGTGGCGGGTCTGACCCGCGACGACTCGGAACGGGCCCGCAGCACCGCCGACTACCTGCGCAGCGGATTCGCCGCCGACATCGACCTGGACCGCAGCATCGGTACCGTCTACCGCGACCCGGCCGACGAGAAGCGGGCGGTGCTGTTCTTCGGCGGCACCACCCTGCTCTGGCAGCCGGAACGTGACCTGGACAGCCTCTTCCGGCTGATGGCCGACGAGACCGGCCGGGTCACCGACGTCCGTGAGGTGCCCGCTGGAAAGTACGGCGGCGTGATGAAGTGCGGTCGCACCAGTGGCGACGGTGGGGACTTCGCGATCTGCGGGTGGGCGGACCACGGCAGTGTGGCGATGGGCATGTTCGCCAATCGCCCGGTCGACGAGTCGGCCGGCCTGTTCCGCCAGCTCCGCGACGCCATCCAGACCCGAGGCTGACACAGGTAGTGGTATCCGGCCGGTTGGGATACCGCAATGTCAGCCCCCGAGTAAACGGCGACACCCAACGCCCGGCACCTCATACCTGAGGCCCGCTGTTTGACGGTGTGGCTTGGCGTGTTCGGGGCGTGAAAACAGTTGAGGCCGACCCCGAAGGGTCGGCCTCAACCAAAGATTGTCCGGCGGTGTCCTACTCTCCCACACCCTC